>JAFDVN010000137.1 GCA_018269025.1 Acidobacteriota bacterium
CACGCGGGGGGCGCGTCGAATCCGGCGCAGCGAGTGAAGTTCCCGGTCCGGTAGCCCGGCTACTGGCTACTGGCTACTGGCTACACGGCTGGCTCTAACCCATTCGTAGGCTGACGACACGATCGGATGGGTCGAGACAAACCGCGTAGCCCGTAGCCTGAGGCCCGAAGCCCGATCAGCCTTCGAAGTCCCCGCCCATCACTTCCCGTGGTTTGCCCGCGCCGCGGTCGGGGCCGACGAGGCCTTCTTCTTCCATGCGGTCAATGAGGCGGGCGGCGCGGCCGTAGCCGATGTTGAGCTTGCGCTGGAGCAGGCTGGTGCTCGCCTTGCGCTCGCGCTTCACGACGGCCACGGCGCGGTCGTAGATGTCGCCATCGGCGCCGCCCAAACCGGGGAGGGCTTCGTCGTCGCCCTCTTCTTCCTCTTCCATCGCCTGCATGAGGCCCTGGTTGTAGCTGGGTTTTCCGCGTTCCTTGAGCCAGCTCACGAGGCGCAGGCTCTCGTCTTCAGTGAGGAAGGGCGCGTGGATGCGCCGCGCGCGCGCGGTCCCGGGCGCGAGGAAGAGCGCGTCACCTTTGCCCAGGAGCTGCTCGCCACCGCCGCTATCGAGGATCGTCCGGCTATCAATCTTCGTGTTCACGCGGTAGCTGAGCCGCGCGGGGAGGTTCGCCTTGATGACACCGGTCACCACATCCACGGAAGGTCGCTGGGTGGCGAGGACGAGGTGGATGCCCACCGCGCGGGCCTTCTGGGCGATGCGCGCGATGCTGTCCTCCACCTCCGCCCGCGCCACCATCATCAGGTCCGCCAGCTCGTCAATGACGACGACGACGAAGGGAAGGTGCTCCAGTTCCTTCGGCCGCTCGGGCCACCGGGGATTGGGCGTGCGGTCACCTAGGTCAATGCGTCCGCCGCTGTCGGCGACTTTCTGGTTGTAGGTTTCCAGGCTCTTCACATTGATGAGGGACAGGCGACGGTAGCGGTCCTCCATCTGGGCCACGACCCACTTGAGCACGCGCCCGGCCTCGCGCATGTCCGTCACCACCGGTGCCCAGAGGTGGGGAATGCCTTCGTAGATCCCCATCTCCACCATCTTCGGGTCAATGAGGATGAGCTTGGCTTCCTCGGGCCGGGCCCGGAGCAGGATGGAGGAGATCATCGCGTTCACGCCCACGCTCTTGCCGCTGCCGGTGGAGCCGCCGATGAGCAGGTGCGGCATCTTGGCGAGGTCGGCGACGACGGGCTTGCCTTCGATGTCCTTGCCCAGCGCGAGGGTGAGCAGGCTCGCCGCGTCCCGGAAGATGGGCGCGTCAATGATTTCGCGGAAGGCGATGACTTCGCGGGAGGGGTTGGGAACCTCGATGCCCACGAGGTTCTTGCCGGGGATGCGGTCCATGCGGACCTTCTCCGCCTGCAGCGCCAGCGCGAGATCCTCCTCCATGCCGAGGATGCGCGAGAGCGGAATGCCAGGGTCCGGCTGGAATTCGAAAACCGTCACCACGGGGCCGGGCTGGATGCCGGACACCGCGCCCTTGATCTTGAACTCCGCGAGCTTGGCGGAGATGAGTTCGCGGATGCGTTCCAGAATGGCCGGATCCACACGGCCATGGGGCGGCGGCGGATCGAAGAGACGGCGGGGCGGCAATTCAGAGCCTTCGCCCTCCGCGCTTGTGGCCCTCATCGGCAAGGCCGGGATGGGATCGCGAGGCGTGGGTTCGCTCATGGGCAGGCCCGGCTGCACGGCTTCGCGGCCGTAGCGGTCCTTCATCACCTTGGGCGCGACGAGGGGTGCCTTCGCCTTGGGCACGGGCTCATTCAGCAACTTGGGCTTGAAGGCGCCGCTGGGAAGTTCGGGGTGCCCATCCAGATGGACGGATCGGATCTCGGGCAAGGATGAAGGCGTTTCCAGGCGCATGGATTGGATGCCCGGCAGGACCGTCTCATCCAAGGACACGCCTTTCCGGCGCAGATCGGCCGCCTCCATCTCCGCGCGGATGAGCGCCTCGCGCTGGGCTTCCAGTTCCGATTGCCGCGCGGCCTGGGACTCGATGGCGAGCACATCCGAAGCCGCGAGTTCGGGCACATCACCGCCGCTCCATCGGAGGAAGGGCCGCTTGGCGAAGGTGAGAAAGCCCTTCGCGCCCTTGAAGGGCAAGGGCTTGAGGAAGGGCCAGGCTTTCTCGCCCATCCACTTCGCGAGCAGACCCGCCAGGGCCCGCGAGAGCGTCGGCGCGAGCACCAACGCGCACAAGGCGAGGGCGACGAGGAGCAGGATCGGCAGGCCGATGGGGCCGAGGCCCGCGCTCATGCGAGGCCACAGGATTCGCCCCATCCACCCGCCCAAGGGCAGTTCCAGCGGCGCGGCGCCGTTCTGGAGCATCCAATGCTGGGCAGGCATTCCGCCGAGCAGGGTCCATACGGCGAAGGCCAGCACGATCCAGGCGCCCCGTCCCGCCCAGCGCCGCGCGCCGCTCATCTCCTGATGAGGCCAACACTCCCATCCCAGCCAGCCGGAGATCACGAGCGCGCCGTATCCGGCGAAGGTGTGGAGCAGGCCGCCGATGGTCGCGCCGAAGGAGCCGCAGAGGTTGCGGGTGGGGCCGAGCCCCGTGCCCGTGTCGAAGAGCTGGGGATCGCCGGGGTGGAAGCTGAGGATGGAAAGGGCGACCAGGACCGCCACCGTCCCGCCGAGCACGCGCAACGAGACACGAGCGACAGTGCCCCAACGCTTCTCGCTGCCGCCGCCGACGGCCTTCTGGGCCACTCCGCCTCCTAAGGGATTCCGTGGATAGTCTAGCGCCCGCCCGCCGTGGATGCGCCCACGGACCCGGCCGAACGAAGCAGGGCCACGCGATGGTCCCGGTCCCAGGCGGGTTGCCCCATGAGTCGCAGCATCTCGGAGGCCGTGACG
Organism: Acidobacteriota bacterium; assembly: GCA_018269025.1. Classification (GTDB taxonomy): domain Bacteria; phylum Acidobacteriota; class Holophagae; order Holophagales; family Holophagaceae; genus JAFDVN01. The sequence goes on from JAFDVN010000137.1 coordinate 2,912, forward strand.
AAGCGCCAGCCTTCGGCCCGGGCCTTGTCAATGAAGGCCCCGAGCCGAGCCGCCGGGCGGTCCTCCTCGGGCCGTCCGCTGCCCAGGTGCATGAGGACGATGAGGCCGTCCCCATCGTGTTCCATGCGCGCGTGGAGTTTATCGAGGATCGCGCCGCCACTGCGGTAGAGGCGACGGTCTTGGGCCGTGGCCCAATCCAGACTGTCCGCGCCCTCGCTCCACCCCACATGGCGGAAGCCGACCTCTTCCGCCCAGGCCCGGATCTCCTTCGTGTTTTCGCCGTAGGGCGAACGCCAAAGCGGGTCCATGGGACGGCCCGTGAGACGGAAGAAGGCCTGGTCCGCGCGCAGCAATTCATCCTGGACGCGGCCTTCGTTCCAGCGCGGATCGCGGCGGTAGTTGGGCGCGAAGTGGGGGTGATCGAAGGTGTGGTTGCCCACCTCGTGCCCATCCGCCACGATGCGACGCACCACTTCCGGGAAGCGTTCGATGAAGGCGCCTGTGAGGAAGATCGTCGTGCGGAGGTGGCGGGATTCGAGGGTGGAAAGGATCTCATCCGCCGCTTCGTCGCTGGAGCCGCCATCAAAGCTGAGAAGGATGACCTTCTGATTGCGCGGGCCGCGGGTGAGGTTGAAGGCCTCGCCCGCTCCGGGCCAGAGGCCATTCGCGTCGTGGGAGGCCGGAGGCGGAATCGGCCGAGCCGGTGGCGGACGCAGCGTCGCGGTCTCCCGGGGCCGGGGCGCCGGGGAGGCTGATCTGGGGGAAGGGGCAGGCGCGGGCGCGGAAGGGGCCGCGGCCACACGGGGAGCGGGGGGCGTCACGGCTCGCGCGACCACGGGAGCTTCGTCGGAGCTATTCCCTTTCAGCACCCAGCTGGCGTAGACGCGGCCTTCCGCATCCTTTAGCGTGACGGGCTCGCCTTTCAACGGGCTCCGCAGTTCCCAGTGCACCGGCCCGAAATCCGCCGCCGTGGTGATGCGGGTGGAGGGGCCCGAAAGGGTCAGTTCCGTCGGATGGTCAAGTTCGCCGTCAATGACCATGTAGTCGCCCATGCGATGCCAGGACCAGGGCGCGGGCTCGGCCTTGGCGGTGGAAGGCGCGGCGGGCGGCTTGGAAGTCCCGCAGGCCAATAGGCCCGCGAGCAGGAGCGGAGAAAGCCGATGCGCGCGATTCATGCGGGCCTGCAGGCGGCCCAGTAGTTGGCCTTTTCCCGAACCTTGACGCGATCCACCTGGAAGCCTGACGCCGCGAGATGCTCGCAGGCCCACTGGGCCAGTAATTCGGTGGTGGGATTGCGGTCCTTCAGGCGCGGCTGCTCGTTGAGCACGGTGTAATCGAGGCCTTCCACCCATGCACCCAGCGCCGCGTCAAAGCGGGGTGTGTCGTCCTCCCGGTCCAGGCGCGCGGTGGCCTCCACCATCCAGTTGTGGCCATGGCGTGCCTCCACGAAGTAGGGCTCCGCGTGGAAGTGGTCCGCCACGAAGGGGCGGCGGCAGGAGTAGAGAAAGGCCATGTCCTAAGTTTAGTCCGGTCGCGCCTCGTCGCCGCGGAGTTCCGCGCGCAGGGCGTCCAGGAAGGTGAGGAGCGTGCGCTGGCGCGCCTTCGCGAGACGCCGGCCTTCGCCCGTCGTCATGCGATCCGCGAGGTGAAGCAGCTTCTTGAAGAAGTGATCGAGGGTGTAGGCCTTGTCATCCAGCTCGCGGCCCTCCGCCCAGGGGTCGGAGGGGTGCCAAAGCTGGGAGCGGAAACTGGCTCCGGTGGCGAAGACCCGGGCGAGGCCGATGGCACCGATGGCCTCCAGCCGGTCCGCATCTTGGACGACCCGCGCCTCCAACGTCTCGGCGTCCTGGGTCCCGCTCCAGCTGTGGGCGGCGATGGCGTGCACGATGGCCTCGGCCTTCGGCGCGAGAACCGGGATCTCCCGGCACCAGGCCCGGGCGAGCTCGGCGCTGAGCTCGGCGGTGCGGGGCGACTCGGGATGGTTCTTCGGGCGGTAGACGAGGTCGTGGAGCAGCGCGCCGGCGATGGCCACCTCCGCGTCCGCGCCTTCAGCTTTCGCGATGCGGCCTGCGAGGGACGCCACCCGCCGGATGTGGGCCAGATCATGGGCCGCGTCCCGTTCGAAGGGCTCCGCCGCCAGGTGGGTTTCCAATCGGTTCATCAGGGCCGAGAACCAGGCCGGGTCGTGATCACGCATTCCTCCAGGTTAGCGCCGACCCTGGCATCCTAAAGGGTCCTGGAGTTCCCGATGCGGTTCCTGCGCTTTCTCGTGCTCGCCATCCTGGCCCTTCCGGCGGCCGCCCAAGGCACCTTCGATCCGATGACCTCCGTAAAGCTGGCCTTCGACAAGGGCGCGGTGGTGGTGGAGGCTCCAAACGGCGCGCACCTCAAGGCGGCCTTCATGAAGGTGGAAAAGAAGGATGGCCCCGGCACGATCAGGCTCGGCGCGATGACGCCCACCAACGCTGTAGATGAACTCGGCGATGGCATCTGGCATGGCCCGGTGCGTATTCCTGTGAAGGGTGAGGGGCTTTCAGGCACCGTCACCCTGGATGTGACCTACCAGCCCTGCACCGAAGGCATCGGCGGCGTGTGCTTCGCCCCGACGACGCGGGAGTTGAAAGTCGCGGCCACGGCGATCCCTTCGGTCAAGCCGGTGGTGAAGGAAGGGGCGAAGCCCGCGCCGGTGGTTGAAAAGGTGGAAGCGCCCAAGGCCGCAGCCACGCCGGTTGCTCCATCCGCCGCTTCACCGGCGGCCGCGGTTCCGCCAGCACCGGCTACAGCGCCTGCGTCGCCTTCCAATCAAGGGGGGCTCCTTTGGTTGCTGATCTCAGCTTTTGGCTTTGGTATGGCGGCCTCGCTCACCCCCTGCGTGCTTCCGATGATCCCCATCACCATGGCCATCATCGGCGCGAAGGGCGGCGGCAAGGGTCGTGGCTTGGCGTTGAGCCTCACGCTCGTGCTGGGCATGGCCGTCACCTACACGATTCTTGGCGTCGTCGCGGCGCGCACCGGCGCGGCCTTTGGAGCGGCGGCGCAGAAGCCGATCTTCCTCGTGCCGGTGGCGGTGCTCTTCGCGGCGCTCGCCTTTTCTCTCTTGGGCGCGTTTGAACTCGCCCTGCCCGCCTCCTGGCAGACGAAGCTTCAGGGGGGCGCGAAGAAGGGTTTCGGCGGGGCCTTCGTGATGGGGCTGATTCTCGGACCCATCAGCGCGCCCTGCGTGGGGCCCTTCATCGGAGCCCAGCTCATTCAGATCGCCCAACTCGGGAAAGTCGCGGTGGGCGCGCTGACCCTCTTCGTCTTCGCCCTCGGCATGGGCGTGCTCTTCGTCGTCGGTGGCACCTTCAGCGCGGCGCTTCCGAAGAGCGGCGACTGGCTCACGCGCTTCAAGCGCATCATGGGCCTCGTCATCCTCGGCTTCGCCGCGTGGACGCTCCGCTACCTCGTCCCGGATTGGGCGAACTGGGCGATGTGGGCCTTCGTCGCGCTCCTCGCCGCGCCCATCCTGGGTCTCTTCGACAAGGCCGAGGGACTCGTGAACGGATTCCTCAAGGCGCTGGCGGCGCTCGCCCTTGTCGTCGGTGTCGTCTGCGGCCTGCGGGGACTTGAAGCCGGTTTCAGCGTGACGCTGCTTCCCTCCATCGGAGCGGCGACGGCGCCCATGCAGCAGTCCCAATGGATGTCCCAGGATCTCGAAGGTGCGTTGGCGAAGGCCAAGGCCGAGCACAAGGTCGTCGTCGTGGACATCTACGCCGAGTGGTGCGCCCAGTGCCATGAGCTGGACGAGAAGACCTGGTCCGATCCTGCCGTGAAGGCGTGGATCGCGGCCAACGCCATCGCCGTCCGCATTGACACCGACGCGGTGCGGAAGGACCTCGCGGGGAAGCTCAAGATCGGAAGCTACCCAACGGTTCTCGTGCTGGACGCCGAGGGCCAGGAGCGGAAGCGCAGTCTCGGCTTCCAACCCCCGGCCGACATGCTGGCTTGGTTGAAGAACTAGGACTGAAGAACTAGTTCGAACCCTTCGTCTCGCCGTCGAGGAATTTCGCCAGGGTGGCTTCCAGCGCGTCGCCCCGCAGGTCCACGCCCATGGCGACGATCTTCCCGTCGGGGCCGACGAGGATGGGCTTGGGGATGCCCGTCACGGCGAAGGCCTTGGCGAGGTCGCTCTGAAAACCCTTCTCCACGAAGGCGTGGTGCCAGGGCATGGGGTGGGCCGCGTCCTTGCGGTAGGGCGCCACATCCGCAGCCTTCTGATCGAAGGAGAGGCTGAGGACCTCGAGTCCCTTGGGGTGGAACGCGGCGTAGGCTGCGTGGAGCTTGGGCATCTCCGCCCGGCAGGGCCCACACCAGGTGGCCCAGAAATCCAGGAGCAGGTACTTGCCCTTGAAGGAGGCGGGCGAGTAGACCGTGGCGGGATTGGTGAGATCCGCGATCTGGAAGGCGGGCACCGTGGCGCCCACCGCGACCTGGCCGGTGGCCTCGATCTGGCTCGCGAGCCTGGAATAGATCGGCAGGCCGGGGCGCATCGCCACGAAGGATGCGAGCTTGGCCTTGGCTTCGGCCGCCTTCCCTTCGTAGATGAGGCCGGACAGCTCGGACTTCACGAGATTCGAAGCGGCCTTCTCGTCCAGATGCCTGAAGAGATCCGCCGCGTAGGCGTCCCGGGCGGGGTCTTCGGCCATGCGCTCAGGCGCCCATTGGGCCAAGGCAGGGTTCGCGCTGAAGAAGATGCTGTCGGCGGGGAGCTCCTTGGGCAGGGTCGAGTAGTCGGTCGTCTTCGTCCCGAAATCCACGAGTGCGGCCCACAGCGCCTGACGAACCCAGGGATCCTTCTCCGTGGCGAGACGGGCCTGCCAGGCCTTGGCTTCGGGCTCGGGTGAAGGGAAATCCGGTTGCTGCCCCGGCTTGGCGGCGCGGATGGCCATCATCATCCGGGCATTGAGGTCGGCCTGTTCCAGTTCCACCGCGGCGTAGCGGTTCAAGGCGTCTTGCCCTGCGAAGGTAAGTGAGGCTTTACCCGAAGGAGTTGGGAAGGCCGTGGGATCGAAGCGCGCGAGAGCCACGCCATCCTTCACCGGAGTCACGCTTAGGTAATCGGTGTCGCCGTCATAGGCGAATGTCTCGGACGAGCCGTTGATGGTGTGCCCATTGGCCGAGACGCCATCCACTTCGTAGCGGAACTCGGTTCCCGTGGCCGGGATGGCCGCAGACCAAACCCCATCCTTGCCAAGCACGAGGGGCGTGCGCCCGCCGAGCTTGCCCTCGGCCGTCACCTCGACCGCTTCCGGCTTTTGAATGGCGATGGGGTCAGCCGCGAGGCGCACCGTCGCGTCCAAGGCGCGGCCATCCGCCGGAAGGAGGAGTGCCAGACCCTGGTGCCCTACGCCCGTGGCTTGGAGCCGGACGAAACCTGTCGCCTCCACCTTGATCCGGAAGTGACCCGTCGCATCCACTTGCGTGGAGGCCAGCGCGGGTCCGTCCCCCAGGGGCAGGATACGCGCATGGGCCAAGGCCATGGGCTTGCCGTTCTGGCCGACCAGCGTGCCCTGGATGGAAAGGCCTTGGGCCTGCGCCACAAGGCCGATGGCACAAAGAGCGAGAACACGCATGGGGAACTCCCGGGTCATTTCGCAGGGGCTTGTGCGGGGTGTTCTTCGCGAATGAGTTGGCTCAAGCGCATGGCGACAAGCTTGGGCGTGTAGCCCATGTCGAGGCTGGCAAGCTTGCCATTCCTGTCAATGACAGCAAGCAGCGGTACCGAATTCACCACATTTATGAAATTGGATGCTCCCTCTTTGCCAATCCCTGGCACATAGAATGGAATTGGATTCTGTTCCAAGAATTCCTTGTTTCGGATCTTGAAATTCTCGATGGCGGCCCATCCCCCGAGTGCGCGACTGTCTTCCGTGATGCGATTAGCGTCGAAATTCACTGCGAGGATGTCGAACCCGAATTTTTCGCGCCTGGGGTAGAGCTGAGCCAGTTCCATGAGCATCCGGGCCGATGGATCGCAGTTGTAGCTCCAGAGCGCAACGATGACGATTTTGCCCTTGAGGGCCCCCACGGAGGTTCCCTTCTTCTTTGCGTCGTAAGCGGTGAACGCGCTGACATCCTTCCTTTGGTCCACCTTGAAGGACTGGTGGAGTTCCTGATACTGGCGAACCACCCCGCTATTTGCGGGTCCAATTTCGCGGCGACCTACGGTCGGGTCTATATCGATTTCCATTTTCGGACAATTCGAATCGCCCGGCTTGTTCGCGTTTAGATACAGGCCCTGGGCCGGAAGGGGGAGGGCCAGGACAAAGGCCATCAAGATTTTTGAAAGCACTGGGGTCTCCTCATCTGGATTAGGGATGCCTTAACTTTCCCGGAGTCTCGCTAGGCGGTCAAGGGAGCGGGCGAAGGCATCTCAACCCCTCCTCCGTCCGGCTCAGGTACCAGGTCATGGCTTGGCCATCCACGATCTCGACGCGGGCCCTGGGGAGGAGCCTGCGGAGCTCGGCGGCGTGCCGGGCGTTGAAGCGGTAAGGTTCGGTGGGGAGCAGGACGAGGGCCGGGTCAAGGAGCAGGAGATCCGCCTCGGTGAGACGAGGGTAGCGATCCGGGCCAATCGGCGTGTAGCCCGCTTGGCGAACAAGGTCGCTCACATAGGTGTCCGGGCCCGCGGCGACCCAGGGATCGCGCCAGACGAGGGTGAGGGCGCGAGGTCCCCGCTTCACGCGTTTGGGGAGAAGCGCTTTCAGCGCGGTGATGCGGGACGCGGCTTGTTCCCGTGCGCCCATAGCCTCGCCGAGTTCCTTCCATGCGACGAGGCAGTCGCGGACGGTCTTCACCTCCAGCGCCACCCATGGAATGCCTCGCTCCGTCAGCGCATCGGCCACTCTCTTCGGGTTCTCGTCCTTCTCCAGGATCACGAGGTCCGGCGCGAGAGCTTCGATGGCATCCAGGTCAGGGTCCTTGGTTCCACCTACTGCCGGGATGGCCATGCGGATCCACTTGGGCGCGATGCAGTAGCGCGTGCGGCCCACGAGGCGCGTGGCGAGGCCCCAGTCCACCAGTAGCTCCGTCACGCTGGGGACGAGGCTGATGATGCGCTGGGGCGCATCGGACTGGAGGCTGGGGGCTGGAGGCTGGAGGAGAGCCGATGCCTTCGGGGGGAGCAGTCTCAATCCCGAATGCGGATCAAAGGCCTTGCCGCGTCCCACATCGCAGAGATCCAGCAGGGGACAGGCCGCACAGTCCGGCTTGCGGGCATCGCAGGTGCGGCGGCCATGAAAGATCAGCTGGTGGTGCAGCTCGATCCAATCACACTCTGGGAAGAGGCGGCAGAGATCTTCCTCCACCTTCTCGGGCGTCTTGGCCGTGCTCAGGCCCAGGCGCCGGGCGACGCGGAAGATGTGCGTGTCTACCGCGAGGGCTGGGACGCCAAAGGCGTTGGCGAGGACGACATTGGCGGTCTTTTGCCCGACGCCGGGCAGCGCCGCGAGCGCGTTCGGATCATTCGGGACTTCGCCGTGATGGCGGCTCATGAGCGCCTGGCCCAGCCCGAGCAGGCTCTTCGCCTTGTTCCGGTAGAAACCGGTGGAGCGGATGAGCCCTTCCAGTTCCGGTAGGTTCGCCTTCGAGAGGGCCGCCGCGTCGGGATATCGCTTGAATAGCGCGGGCGTGGTGAGGTTCACCCGGGCGTCGGTGCATTGGGCGCTCAGGATCGTGGCGACCACGAGCTGGAAGGGATCGCGGTGATCCAGGGCGCACCGCGCGTCCGGATAGGCCGTCTTCAAGCGCTTCTGAAGCTCACCCAGCTTGGCCTTGGTCCACCGCATGGCTTCATCATGACGCGGACCGGGTCGGGCGCGCGATAATGAGGGGTTGGAGGACGCCATGGATCACACCCCGACCGGACGGCTCGATTGCCACGAGACGGCGGACCACTACCGGGCGCTGGTGAAATCCAACATCCAGAAGCTTGGGTTCGCGCCGGGCCTGGCCGTCATTCTCGGCTGCGACGATCTGGGGTGCATCACCTACCACCGCTGGCTCATGAAGGATTGCGAGGATTTGGGCGTGGACGCCAAGGACATCGCCGTGAAGAACGGCATGGAGCTCGTCAAGACCGTCGCGCGGATCAACCAGGATGAGAAGACCCACGGCATCTTCATCTTCTA
>JAFDVN010000138.1 GCA_018269025.1 Acidobacteriota bacterium
CTGCCCCGAGGAGATTCAAATGTCCCGAGTCAAACGCGGTCCGAAGCGCGCCCAACGCCGCAAGCGCATGTTGAAGTTCGCCAAGGGCTTCTACGGCGCCAAGTCCCGCCTCTACCGTTCCGCCAAGGAAGCCGTCGAGAAGGCCCTCGGCTACGCCTACCGTGGCCGCAAGGAGAAGAAGCGTGACTTCCGCCGCCTGTGGATCGTCCGCATCTCCGCCGCCTGCTCCCAGAACGGCGTGTCCTACTCGAAGTTCATGGGCGGCCTGAAGAAGGCCTCCGTGAGCCTGGACCGCAAGGTCCTGGCCGATCTCGCCGTCCGCAACCCGGAGGCGTTTACCAAGCTCGTGGCCGTGGCCAAGGGCTGATCGAAGCACCTCGATAAGCTTGAAGGGCCGCAGATGCGGCCCTTCTTTGTTTTAAGGTTCTTGTATGGATGTGAGTCTGCTTCCCTCTGAGATCGCCGAAGCCCAGTCCGCCTTTCCCGCGGCGCTGGCCGCCTGCGCGGACCTGGACGCGCTGAACCGCCTGAAGGGCGCCTACACCGGCCGTGAAGCAAGCCACGCCGCGCGGATGATGGACCTGCTCAAGGCCGCGCCGAAGGAGCAGAAGCGCGATCTCGGCGCCGCCATCAATGCGGTGAAGAACGCATGGGACGAAGCGATCAAGGCGAGGCAGCTCGAACTCGCCGCCGCGAAGAAGGCCGCAACCTGGGATCCGACCCTGACGCCGCCCATGCCCCCGAAGGGCGCGCTGCATCCCTTGGACCGTCTCATGGGGCGCATGACGGAAGCCTTCCGGCCCCTCGGCTATCACATCGAAGAGGGCCCGGAGATCGAGACGGCGGCCAACAACTTTGATGGCCTCAACATCCCCGAGGATCATCCGGCCCGGGGCTCCAGCGACACCTTCTACCTCGCGGCCCATCCGGAACTGCTCCTGCGCACGCACACGAGCCCTGTGCAGGTGCGGGTGCTCGCGCGCTATGGCGCGAAGGGAGCGGACGGCGTGAGTCTCCTTGAGAAGAAGGGTGGCCTGCGCTTTCTCGCGCCGGGCCGCGTCTACCGCAAGGACGAGATTGATCCCACCCACTCGCCGATGTTCCATCAGATCGAAGGCATGCTCGTGGGCAAGGGCATCGGCCTTCATCATCTGAAGGGCACGCTGAGCTACGCCATGCGCGCGTTGTTCGGGCCCGACACGAAAGCGCGCTTCCGGCCGAGTTACTTCCCCTTCGTGGAGCCGGGCTGCGAGATGGATGTGAGCTGCCCGCTTTGTGCTGGCAAGGGCTGCCGCGTGTGCAAGGGCAGCGGTTGGGTGGAGATCCTGGGCGCGGGCCTCATTCATCCGGCGGTGCTTTCCCACGCGGGCATTGATGCGAAGGTCTGGAGTGGCTTCGCCTTCGGTATGGGCGTGGAGCGCACGGCCATGATGGTGAGCCAGACGCCGGACCTGCGCCTCTTCTTCGAGAACGACCAACGCTTCCTCGCGGCCATGGGAGGGCTGGACTGATGCTCGTCGCGCTGAACGCTCTCCAAGCTGAACTCGACGGCCCGCTCACGCGTGAGCAGGCCGTCACGCTCCTACCCATGCTGGGCTTTCCCATTGACGGTTCGGAAGAGAAGGACGGCACCACCGTTCTCGATGTGGACATCACCGCCAACCGCGGTGACATGATGAGCGCCCGGGGCGTAGCCCGGGATCTCGCAGCGAAGCTCGGCGTGGCGCTGAAGCCGTTGCCGGTCGCGCCGCTGGCCGAAGGCACGCCGGAACGGACGATCCGTCTGGATTCACCCGCCTGCGCGATCTACGCGACGGCGGTGCTGAGCGTGAAGCCCGGTGCGACGCCGGATGCGGCCAGGGCCTTCCTCGCCACAGTGGGCGCAACGGCCAAAGGCCTTCCCGCCGTGGATGCGTCCAACGAATTGCTCCACCGCTACGGCCACCCCACCCATGCCTTCGACGCGGACAAGCTGAAGGGCGCCATCACCGTGCGCCATGCTAAGGTCGGCGAATCGCTCGCCACCCTGGATGGCGTCGAACGAAAGCTCTCAGGCGAAGACCTCGTCATCGCCGATGAGTCCGGTCCCATCGCCCTCGCTGGGCTCATGGGCGGCGAGGCGACCAAGGTGACGGAGGCGACGACGCGGGTGCTGCTGGAAAGCGCGTACTTCGATCCGCGCACGGTGCGTCTCATGGCCCGTCGTCACGGGCTGCACACGGACGCTTCCGCCCGCTTTGGCCGAGGCGCAGATCCGGCCATGGCGACGGGCGCGCGCGATCTGCTCGCGGCGCGGCTCCAGGCGTGGTGTGGCGCGAAGGTGGAAGCGGCCTGGACGATCGGAGCGATCCCGACTGCGCCCGCGCCCGTCGGCGTTTGCGAAGCGATGGTGGCGCGCATGGCGGGAGAGATGGTTTCTGTCGCCGAGATCGCGAGCCTCCTGCAACGCCTCGGCTGCAGGACGGAAACCAAGGGCGATCATGTCTTCGCGGTGCCGCCCACCTGGCGCCACGATCTGACGATCTCCGAAGATCTCGCCGAGGAAGTCCTTCGCTTGCGGGGATACGACCGTCTGCCGGAATCGCTGCCGCCCGTGCAGTCCGAGCCCGAACCGCTGTCGCTGGACTATCTGAAGCGCCAGCGCCTCGCCCGGCGTCTCGCTAACTTGGGCTTCCACCAGACCGTCACCTATGGCTTCGTGAGCCCTGAGATGGACGCGATCTTCTCGAAGGATTCTGAAGGGCGCGCCCTCGGCAATCCCCTCGGCGTCGAATATTCCTTGATGCGCGGTAGCCTGTTGCCCAGCCTCGCGGCGGCGGCGAAGCACAACCAGCGCAACGGCGCACGGGAAGTGCGGCTCTTTGAGGTGTCCCCGGTCTACGCGTCGTCACCCTCGGGTCCGGTTGCGACGGGTAGGCTTGGCCTCGTGTGGTCTGGAATCCGGGGAGGCGAAGATCCGCTCACGCCTTCGCGCGCCGTTCATCCGCTCGATGCGATCGCGGTGGCGGAGGACCTCGGCGGATCCAGCGAGGTCCACGATCTGGGCGATGGGCTCTTCGGTCTCGAAATGGATCTGGCCACGCTACCCGCGCCGGAAGCCCGCGTGATTCCGGCCTTTCGCGCCTTTTCGCGGTTTCCCGCCGTATCCCGCGATCTCTCCCTGTTGGTGAACGGGGGGCTGGGCTACGGCGCACTGGAAACGGCGCTCCGCGCCGTCCTGCCGCCCGAGTGCTGCGACCTTCGTTGCGTGGACATCTACCGGGGCAAGGGGCTTGAAGCCGGTCAACAGGCTTGGCTCGTGCGGCTCACCTTCCAAGCCGATCGCACGCTCACCTCTGAGGAAGTGGAAGGGTGGGTGAAACGGGCCCTCGTAGCCGCCGAGGCTCTCGGAGCCAAACTCCGGGGGTAGAATGCCGGCATGGACCTCCTCAAGCAGCTCGAATCCAAGCTCCAGACCCTTGTCCAGCAGCGGACCCAGCTCCAAGCCGAGCTGGAGGCGCTGAAGGCCAAGGGCACCGGCGATCTGGAGGGCCTGAAGGCCGATTTGGCCCAGGCTCGGGACGAGGTCGCGGCGTGTCACAAAGAGCGGGAGGAGGTCCGGGAGCGCCTGGAACGACTCCTGGCCGCCCTCGAGGCCGCAGGATGAAGCCCCGGAAGCAGGCGCACCCCGTGAGGGTCGAAATCCTCGGCCGGTCCCTGGACCTCCGTTCGGGGGTGCCGGAATCCGAGCTCCGCGCCGCGATCCAGACCCTGGAGACCACCTTCCAGGACATGGATAGCGCCTGCGCGGTAGAATGGGGGCACGCCCGGCCAGCCGCGGACTCGTCCACTTGGCTGATCCTGGGCGCCCTGAACTTGGCGCACCGCGTGGCGCGTCTCGAACGGGAAGCCACCCAGCACACCCAGGACCTGGAACAGACCCTCAAGCTCCTCGAGTCCGTTCCGGATGACATTCCCAACCGTCCCTCAGCCCTCTTCGAGGGAGACCTTTCCTGATCGTCCCTGCGAGGCCCGTGATGATGGCCAAGCGCTGGTTCCGTATTGACTGCCGGGAGTCCTTCCCCCGCCCTTGTGCGTTCCGCGCCGCGGCGCGCCTGAAA
>JAFDVN010000139.1 GCA_018269025.1 Acidobacteriota bacterium
AGCCCGCAACCTCCTCATCCTGCTCACGGCCATCAACCTGGTCAATTATGTGGACCGCTCGGTGGTCGCGGCGGTGCTGGACCCGTTGGGGGCTGGGCTCAAGCTCAACAATGAGCAGCTGGGCAGCCTCACCTTCGTCTTCCTCATCGTCTACATGCTCGCGGCGCCGGTGTTCGGCGTGCTGGCGGACAAGTACCACCGGCCCCGCCTCGTGGCGGCGGGGGTGGCACTGTGGAGCCTCGCCACGGCGGGCGCGGCCTTCGTCCACAGCTATCACGCGCTGCTCTTCACGCGCTCCCTCGTGGGCGTGGGGGAAGCGGCCTACGCGGTGATGGGCCCGGCGCTGTTGGCGGATTCCTTCGCAGAAGACGAGCGGGCCGCGAAATTCACCTGGTTCTACATGGCGCTGCCCATCGGCTACGCGGTGGGCTACGGCGTGGGAGGCTTCCTCGCCCAGCACTACGGGTGGCGCTCGGCCTTCATGGTCGTGGGCTTGCCGGGCCTGCTCTTCGCGGGGTGGATGGCGATGCAGCCAGACCCGGTGCGGGGCGGCTTCGACTCCAGCCAGGACACGGTGAAGGACGAGCCCTTCCTGAGCCGCATCGGCGCGATCTTCAAGAACCGCATCTGGATCGCCTGCACGGTGAGTTATGTGGCCTACACATTCGTGATGGGCTCTTTGAGCTACTGGGCCCCGGCCTTCCTTTCGCGGCGCTTTGGCGTGGGCACGGGTCAGGCGGGGACGGTCTTCGGCGTCATCGTGCTCATCACCGGCTTCGTGGGCACCTTCGCCGGGGGCGCGCTCACGACGAAGCTCCAGCGGCGTTGGGCCGATGCCGGGATGTGGATCAGCGGCCTCACCCTGCTTGCGGCGGTGCCTCTGGTGGCGCTTAGCCTGAAAGCGAACAGCCTGAACCTCGTCTATGGCCTCTTCTTCGTCGCGCTGCTGCTCCTCTTCGTGAACACGAGCCCGGTGAACGCGCTGACCGTGAGCTGCCTGCCCGCCAGCGTGCGGGCCACGGGCACGGCGGTGAATGTGTTCCTCATCCACCTGCTTGGCGACGCCATCAGCCCCACGCTCATCGGGATGCGGACGGATCATTTGCAAGGCGCGGGCGTGGACCCGGGCCACGCGTTGGCGGGGGGGATGCTGATCGTCGTGCCGGCGCTGATCGTGTCGGGATGTGCATTATGGTGGGCTCGCGGATGGAAGCCGGGGCACGCTGACGCATGAGCGCGGCGAAGGCTCTATCGCGTCTGTTGGGGGCGCTGTGGTTCAGGCGCATGGCGGTGGAGGGGCCGAGCCTTCCCGAAGGGCCGATACTGCTGCTCCTGAACCATCCGAACGCCTTGCTGGACCCGATGGTGGCGGCGGCGCTGCTGCGGCGCACGCCGCGCTTCGTGGCGAAGGCGACGCTGTGGAAGCAGCCGGTGCTGCGCCCCTTCCTCGCGCTCTTCCATCCGATCCCGGTGCATCGCGCGCAAGAAGGCGGCGACGCGGACGCGACCGCCAAGACCTTCGCGGCGGTGCACGAGGCCCTTCGCGGCGGCGACATCGTGGGACTCTTCCCGGAAGGCATCAGCCACGGCATGGCGGATCTCGCGCCGCTGAAGACCGGCGCGGCGCGGTTGGCGTTGTCCTTCGACGGAGTGCTCTCCGTCGTGCCCGCGGGCCTCGTCTACGGCGAGCGGCGCCTGTTCCGCCAGGGCGTGCTGCTCCGCGTGGGCGAGGCGATTGCCTTCGAGGATCTGAAGGCAGAAGGCCTCGCGCCGGAGAATGTCCGAGCCTTCACCGCGCGCATCCGGGAGGCTCTCGCCCCGCTCACTCTCCACGGGCGCGAAGCCGAACGGCTCAAGCTCGCCCAGAACCTCGCCTGGATGTTGGCGGAGGCGTCGTCGCCGAGTTCCGACCTGGAGGCCTACCGCCGCCGGGTGCAGGCGCTCCTTCCGAAACTCGACGGGATGGCGTCGGAGGATCGCGCGCGCCTGCGGTCAAGAGTGCGCGCGGCCCATCGCTGGCTCCGCGCCCACGGCCTGCGGCCCGACCAGGTAGGCCATCCCTATCCCTTTCAAGAAGTGGCGGGCTGGATTCCCCGGGTTGGGCTTCGCCTTCTCCTCGCGCCGCTGCTGCTGCCCTTCACCTTTCTCTTCGCGCCGGCCGTGTGGATCGTGGACCGCGCCGTACGCTCGCTCGCCCAGGAAGTGGACATGGTGGCGACCACGGGTATCCTCGCCGGGCTCGCGCTGCTGCTTGCCTGGACCGCGGGCCTTGGATGGGCGCTTCACCATGAGCGTCTCTTCTGGGGACTCGCGCCCCTCGCCTGGATTCCAGCCTTTCTGGGCCTGCGTCTCTTCGAGCGCCTGAAAGAGGATGCTCAGGCGGTCCGCGGCTTCCGCGCCCGGCGGTCAAAAGCCGCGCCTCGCCTGTTGGAAGCCAAGCGGATGCTGCTGGAGGCCTTTCCCGACTTGGGATGAGCCAGTCCGTAGCCCGTGGCCCTCCCTCGCCGTCCCGGCGATAATGTGTTCCACCACCAGGAACCCATGGACTCCTTCCTCCACAACCGCCGCAAGGCCCCCCAACGCCGCACGATGGATGCAGGCTGGGCGGAGGCGGAGCTGGATGCGGAATGGCGGACCTTTCTCAAGCTCGCGGCGAAGAGCTGGAAGGCGGATGCGGCCGTGATGCGCCTGAAGGCCCCCAGTGGCGCCTGGGCGCTGGGCCGGGTCGGCTCCGGCGCGCCGGGGATGGACGAGGTGGCGGCCCTGGAACTGGAGCTTGGCCCCACCCCGGTCCTGGAACGCGATTTGAGCGCGCCCGGAGCCTGGCCCTTCCTCCGGGAATTGGGATGGGGTTCCGCGGCGGCCCTCCCCATCCCGGAAGGTGAGACGGCTTCGGGCAGCCTTTGGTTGTTCAGCCTCGCCCCCCGCGCCGAGGACGACCACGACCTGGAGGCCCTCGCCCTTCTGTCGGAACAGGCCGCCCACCTCCACCGTCTCAAGGGGGAACTGGGCGGCGTGAACGGGGACGAAATCCACTACCGGACGATGTTCTACGCCATGACCGAAGGGGTTGTCTTCATGGACAAGACCTTTCGCATCCTGAAACTCAACCCCAGCGCCGAGCGCATCCTTGGCTACAGCGAGGGCGAGTTGGTGGGCCGGGACAGCGCGGGCGAAAAGCTCACGGCCATCCACGAGGACGGCAAAGTCTACTCCGATGACGAGCACCCGAGCCGCCGCACCTTGGCCACGGGGCGGCCCATCACCGGCCTCGTGCAGGGACTCCGGCGCGAGGATGGGCGGCACACCTGGATCAGCATCAACGCCCAACCGCTCCAGCATCCCTGGGAGGAGAAGCCCCATGGCGTCGTCGTATCGTTCTCGGACATCACAAAATTGAAGGAAGCCGAAGAGCGCCTGAAGGTGGAAGCCGCCCAGGACACGCTCACGGGCCTGCCCAACCGCCGGGAGTTCATGAAGGCCTTTGCCAAGGCGCTTAACACCGCCAAGCGCCACGAGGACCCCTTGAGCCTCTGCGTGTGCGACCTGGATCACTTCAAGCAGGTGAACGACACCCACGGCCATGCCACCGGCGACCGGGCCATCCAGCGTCTGGCGCAGCTCCTTTCCGAAGAAGTTCGCGGCGATGAGGACCTGCCCGCGCGGCTTGGCGGCGATGAATTCGTCGTGCTCTTCCCCCGCGCCACGGCGGAAGAGGCGAAAGCCTGCATGGATCGCGTCCGCGTCCGGCTTGCGGGCGAGCCCATTCAGGCCGATGACGGCACGCCCCTCGCCCTCGGCGGTTCCTTCGGCGTGGCCCAGATGGTGGACAAGACCACGAGCCAGGATGAACTCTTCGAAGACGCCGACCAAGCCCTCTACGAAGCCAAGCGCACCGGGCGCGGGCGGGTGGTGATCTTCGAAGGGTGAGATCACCCGCGAAGGGCCGCGAAGGGGAAAAGCAAGGACCGTGAACAAGCAATTTCGCGGCCCTTCCCGTTTTCTTCGCGGCCCTTCGCGGGATTCATTTCTTCCGCTGGCTCGCGACGAGGATCATCTCGCGGATCGTCTTCGCCATGGTGATGGCGCTGACGCCGGTGGGGTCGTAGTGGGGGGCGAGTTCCAGGCAGTCCATGCCCACGAGGCGCTTGCCGGTGAATTGCTTCAGGCCCCCGATGAGCGTGTCCCACATCACGCCGCCGGGCTCCGGCGTGCCGGTGCCGGGGTAGATGCTCGGGTCGAGCACATCGAGATCGAGCGTGAGGTAGATGGGCCGGTCGCCGAGGGAATCAAGATGCTCCTTGATGGCCTCCTTCGTGAAGGGGCGAAGCGTGTCGTGCTTCTGGGCGAGGTCCCATTCCTCCTTCGAGCCCGAGCGGATGCCGAACTGCTTGAGGTTCTGGAAGCCG
>JAFDVN010000013.1 GCA_018269025.1 Acidobacteriota bacterium
CTGAATTCCTCGGTCTGCTCGGCCTGCTCGCCTTCGGGCGTCTCGTCATCCTCGATGACATGGACGCTCTTTTCCTTCTTCGGGGCCTTCACCTTGGCGGGGGCCACCTTCTGGTTGGCGTTGCATTTCGGGCAGACAGCCTCGGGCTTCTTGAAGTCGTAGAACTTCGTCCCGCAGTTGAAGCAGATGTATTTTTTACCCAGGTCGGCCGGCATCCGATCCCCTCACATGTCCAAGGGTAGGGAAATACCAGATTCAGGGCCAACTGTCACCAGTAATTCCCGGAAGGGTCACTTCCAGGGGATGGTTCCCAACTTGGAAGCGTCGCCATCGCAGAGCAGGGCCACGACCGTCGCTTTGAAAATTCCGTGGTCGGTCTCCAGTTGGGCTCCGAATCGGTCGAGGAAGGTCTGGCGGCTGCGCTCCAGCTCCTCCCGGAGGAGGCCGTAGAGGTTGCCGGTGGTGCGGGCCTGGGCCACTTTGGCCGGGAAGTAGAGTTCGATGTCCCCGGTGAGCACCCGGGCCAGCCGCTCGGCGGCGGAGCGCACTTTGGGGTCCAGGCCGACGGTGAGGCCCGGGTTGGTGATCTCCATGGGGCTCGCGGGCATGGTCACGGGCGGAGCCATGGACACCGGCGGAGGAGCGGGCGGCATCGGCAGCGGCGGCAAGGCCATGGGGATCGGTTCCGTCATGGCCGAAGGGGTGGCCATGGCGGGGGGCATGACCGGCGGCGGAGGCGGAACCGGGATGCTTGGCATCGCCGGGGCGGGTGGCGGCGGCACGGGCATCGGCGGCACTTCGGGGGTCTGCTGGGTGACGGAGACCCTGTCCTCGGGCGCGGCGGTGCCCAGGTTGCCCAGGGCCGCGGCCCCACACTGGACGAGAGCCCGGACGAGCTGAGGGTGGGGCAGGCCGGAGTGAGTGCCCGAATCCGCCAGCACCACCGCCACGGTGCGCCGCTTGAGCCGCAAGGGCAGCACTTTGAGAGCAGGGGCCCGCAGCGGGCTCAGGGAGGCCAGGAGCGCTTGGTAGCCGGGGCCGGGTGCTTCCAGCCCTTCAGTGCGGCCCATGACCAGGTCCAGCAGTTCGGGGGGCGGCATCACCGGCGTGCCGCTCTTCGGGTTCTCGGAGTCGAAGCCGCGCCAGGCGTAGAGGTTCAGGATGCCCTGCTTGACGATGAAGACCGCGGAGCGGGGCGCGAGCAACGCGAGCCCATCCAGCATCCGCTGAAGGCATTCCGCCTGGCTGGTGGCGCTCGCCATGGCGTCCAGGGCCGTGCCGATGGCAGCTTCGCCGCCCGCGTCTGCCGCGCCGGGCTCGGGCATGGCTTCGGCCAGCCGGGCCAGGAGCGTGTCATCGGGTTCCAAGCGCTCCAGGCTCATCTGGATCGTCGCCGCCAACTCCTCCTGCACCACCTGGCGACGCCCCTCCAGCCAGGAGGCCAGGGTGTCCCGGATCGCGTCGAGGTCCATTGGGTTGGTGGGCATGTGTCTCACCTGGGCAGGGCTTGTAAATACGAGTGTATTCCCGAGGATGACTCATTGGAACAACGGGTTGCGCCGTATAGGATGGGGGATGGACACCCCCGGGAGCGGACGGATGCCTGATCTTTCCATTGAAGTGCGGGACGCAGGGACCGTGGCCGTGGTCCTGCCCGCGGGCTTCATCAACGCCCACACCGTGCGGGACTTCGAAGGAGCCCTTGAGAAGCTCGTCGCCGAGCGGCGCTTCCTCATCCTCCTCAACTGCGAGCGCCTGAGCTACATCTCCTCGGCGGGACTCGGGGCCATCATGGGCCTCATCGAGACGGTGCGGGAGAACGGCGGGGACATCCTGCTCTCCGACCTCTCGGAGAATGTCTTCGCCATCTTCGACACGCTGGGCTTCACCCAGCTCTACCGGGTCTACAAGCGGGAGGACGAGGCGCTCGCCGCGGCCACCGCGCCGGGCCAGGGGGCCTGACATGGCCGTCCCGATGCCCAGCGCCGATCCGGCGGAGTTTCAGCTCGTCATCCCGAGCGAGACGAAGTACCTGAACCTCGTCACGGGACTCGCCAAGCGCGCGGCGCTGGTGGCGGGGCTGGATGACGCCGCCGCCGCCAAGGTGAGCATCGCCGTGGATGAGGCCGTCACCAATGTGATCCTCCACGCCTACAACGGCGAGCCCGCCCATCAGGTGGAACTGGAGCTGCGCTTCACGGATCAGGCGCTGGAGGTCCACATCTTCCACATGGGCCAGGGCCTGCGCGAGGACCAGGTCGTCCTGCCCGATCCCAAGGAATATGTGATGCACCCGCGGAAAGGCGGGCTCGGACTGCTGCTCATGACCCGCTTCATGGACGAGGTCCGCTTCGGGGAAACCTCCGGCCGCAACGAGTGCTGCCTCATCAAGAAGATCTCCTGATCGGGAGGCCCGGCATGGACGCGCCGGTCCCATCTCCCTTCGACCGCCTCCGGGGCCTGTCGCTCCGTATCCCCGAAGGCGCCAGCGAGCTGCTGCCGCTCATTGATTTCCTGGAAGCCTTTCCCCAGCAGGGCACGGAAGAAGATCTCGTCCACCTCGTGGGCGTGACGGCCCTCGGCATCGCGCGGGCTTCCCAAGGCGGCATCTGGGATGGGCAGAAGTGGATCTTCCTGCGGGGTCAGGCCCCGGCCTTTCCGACCAATCCGGGCAAGGGCTGGAGCAGCTTTGGATGGGTCTGGCAGGAGGAGGACCTGGGCACCGTCGCCCTGAAGGCTGAGACCGTTCCCCAGGCCCTGCCCTTGCTGCTCTCCGTGGCCGCGCCCCTGCTCATGTGGCGGCGCATGGAACACCTGCGCAGCGATCAGAACCGCGCCCTGGCGCTCCAACTCTCGCGCCTCAACACCGTCTTCGACCTCACGCGATCCCTGGGCGAAGTGGAGGACAAGCAGGAGCTCATCAGCCTCATGGCCGCGACCATCATGGGTGAGTTCCGCATCCCCCGCCTGCTGGTGCTGGATCGGGATGGCTCGGTCCTCGTAGCCCGGGGCCTGGGCAAGGTGCCGGAGGTCCTGGAAGGCGAAGCGCTTCGCGCCCTGGTGGAGGAGAAGAAGCTTGTCCACGCCCTGGAACTGCGGGATGCCACCCACAGCCACGGCTTCGCCTACGGCGCCGATCCGACCATCGGCCGCTTGGACGAGGACGATGACACCTTCCTCCAGACCCTGATGAACCTCGCCGGAGGGCAGCTCACGAGCCTGGAAATGCGGCAGGAGCGGATCCTCAAGGAGCGCCTGGAAAAGGACCTGGACCTCGCTCGAAACATCCAGCGGCAGATCCTTCCCAAGCGCCTGCCCGAGCCGCCGGGCTGGGAATGCGCCGCCGCGAACCTGCCCTTCCAAGCGGTGGGAGGCGACCTTTACGACCTTTGGATGGCCAGCGATCCCCCCGCGGGCGGCTGGGACGATGAGCAGGAAGGCGAACGCCTCCACTTCACCATCGCCGACATCAGCGGCAAGGGCCTGCCCGCGAGCCTGATGATGACCCAGCTCAGCGCCTACCTGCGGGCCCGCGCGGATCGCCGCGTGAAGAACTGGGGCCGCCTCGCCACACGGCTCAACACCCGCATGAACGAGGTGCGCGACCGCCAGCGCTACGCGACCCTCGTGGCGGGAAGCATCAATCCCGACAGCGGCGACCTGCGCTTCGTGAACGGCGGCCACAACCCGCCGCTGCTCGTGAAGCCCGATGGCACTTTCCGCCGCCTCGACCCCACCGGCCCCATGGTGGGGCTGCTCCCCGGCGCGTCCTGGGAGCAGGGCCGCGCCCAGATGGATAAGGGCGATGTGCTCGTCGCCTTCACCGATGGGCTTGTGGAAGCCGAGAACGCCGCAGGCGAAGAGTTGGGGGATGAAGCCTTGGCCCGCGTCGTCGCGGCTTTTCCTACCGCTCATGCCGACGATCTGCTGGAGCAGTTCCTCGTCGCCGCCTTCCAACACCTCGGCGAAGGCGCGTTCCGGGACGATGTGACGCTGGTGGTGGTGAAGCGCAGCGCGTAGCGCTGCGCGGGCTACAGGCTACAGGCTACAGGCTACGGGCCTCGGGCCAGCCTTGCGCCTGACCGTAAACTAGAAGAGGAGGAACATCCACCGCATGAACGCCGCCAAGACTTTCTTCCTCATCGTCCTCATGACCGCCGTGCTGGTGGTCATCGGCCAAGTGGCCTTCGGCAAATTGGGCCTCTACATCGCCATCGCCATCGCGCTGGTGATGAACTTCGTGAGCTACTTCTGGAGCGACAAGATTGTGCTCATGAGCAGCGGTGCGAAACTTGTCACTCAGAGCGAAGCGCCCGAACTCTACGCCATCGTCGCCAACCTCGCCCAGCGGGCGGGCCTGCCCATGCCCCGCGTCGCCATCATTCCCGAGGACACCCCCAACGCCTTCGCCACGGGCCGCGATCCCGAGCACGCCGTCGTCGCCTGCACCGAAGGCATCCTGAAGCTGATGACGCGACCTGAACTGGAAGGTGTCCTCGCCCACGAACTGGGCCATGTGAAGCACCGGGACATCCTCATCGGCAGCCTCGCCGCCGTGCTGGCCCAGGCCATCATGTTCATCTCGAACATGGCCATGTGGATCTCGCCCCGCGATAGCGAAGGCCGGTCCAATCCGCTGGCCGGGCTCGTCATCGCGATCCTCGGCCCCATCGCCGCCATGCTGCTCCAGATGGCCATCAGCCGCTCCCGGGAATACGACGCCGACGCCTACAGCGCCCACATCACGGGCCGCCCGGACCTGCTCGCCAGCGCCCTGGAGCGGCTCGCCGCCTATAACCAGCAGGCCCCCATGCGCAGCGCCCAGCCCGCCACCGCCCACCTCATGACCGTCAGCCCTCTCAGCGGCGGCGGCCTCAGCGGCCTCTTCAGCACCCACCCGCCCATCGCCGAGCGCATCGCGCGGTTGCGGGCGATGCCGGTGCAGTTCACCTGATGGAGCGCTGGCGAAAGAAGGCCGTCCAACTCCTTCCCAAACTGCAACGGGACATCCTGGAAGCCGAGTCCATCGGCATGCTTTGGACCGTCCTGTCGTCCGCCTTCGTCCGTGCTCATAAAGAGCCTCAAGACGACGAGAGAATCCAGGCCATCTATGCGTCCGCCCGGTGGGCAGTCGAGGCAGGCGATCAGGGACCTGGGGGCCGATGCACCGACGAAGATTGGGCGAGTCTTACGGTCGTCCACTTCTATGAAAATCTTCCGATGGAGCCCAGGGTCGTGACCCGTATGCACGAATTCATGGGCCGGGATGAGATTCTGGGGTTTTCAGAGGTCTTCAAGTACCACTTGAAGCCTGATCAGCACCAAGCGTTCATCGAAACGGTCCTCGCGGCTCGAGATCGCTGGACAAGGTCGATGGCCAAGAAGGCCTAGATCTGAATCTCAGACATTGAACAAGAAGTGCATGACATCGCCGTCTTGCACGACATATTCCTTGCCTTCGGTGCGCATCTTGCCCGCGTCCTTGGCGCCCTGCTCGCCGTTGCAGGCGATGAAGTCGCTGTAGGCGATGGTCTGGGCGCGGATAAAGCCCTTCTCGAAATCCGTGTGGATGACGCCGGCGGCTTGCGGTCCGGTCGCGCCGATGGGGATGGTCCAGGCGCGGACTTCCTTCACGCCGGCGGTGAAGTAGGTCTGGAGGCCCAGCAGCTTGAAGCTGGCGCGGATGAGGGTGTTGAGGCCCGGCTCCTTCAGGCCCGCTTCTTCGAGGAACATGGGGCGCTCCTCTTCGGGCAGTTCCTGAATCTCGGCTTCCAGCTTGGAGCAGATGGGGAGGACGGGCGCGCCGCGCTCGGCGGCCAGAGCCTGGAGCTTCACGAAGTGGGGGTTGGCGCTCGGGTTCGCGATATCGCCTTCGCCGATGTTGCCGACGAAGAGGACGGGCTTGAGCGTGATGAGCCCGAAGGATTTCAGCAGGGCAATCTCGTCCTTCGTGAGCCCGGCGGTGGAGGCCCAGCGGCCTTCGTTGAGCACGGCGAAGGCCTTTTCCAGCACGGCGACGAGGGCGAGGGCCTCCTTGTTCGTCCCGCTCTTGGCGGCCTTGCGGTTGCGGTCCAGGGCCTTCTCGACGGAATCCAGATCCTTCAGGATCAGTTCGGTCTCGATGATCTGGACATCCCGGGCCGGGTCCACGCTGCCTTCCACATGGGTGATGTCGCCGTCTTCGAAGCAGCGGCAGACCTGGACGATGGCGTCCGTGTCGCGGATGTTGGCCAGGAAGGCATTGCCGAGGCCCTCGCCCTTGGAGGCGCCCCGGACAAGCCCGGCGATGTCCACGAACTCCTGGGCGGCGGGCAGGATGCGCTGGGGCTTCACGATGGCCGCCAGCTTCTCCAGGCGATCATCGGGCACATCCACCACGCCCGTATTGGGCTCGATGGTGCAGAAGGGGTAGTTGGCGCTCGCGGCGCCCGCCCGGGTGAGGGCGTTGAACAGGGTGGACTTGCCCACATTGGGCAGCCCGACGATGCCACAGGCGACGGCCATGCCGAC
>JAFDVN010000140.1 GCA_018269025.1 Acidobacteriota bacterium
CCGGTGGACCACATGATCGGCAGGAGGCCCAGGAAGGCCGCGCACACGGTCATGGCCTTGGGCCGGACACGCTTCACGGCGCCGTGGACGATGGCTTCGCGAAGATCGGACAAAGTGTTCAGGCGCCCTTCCCGCTGGGCTTGGTCATGGGAAAGGTCCAGGAAGAGGAGCATGAACACGCCCGTCTCCGCGTCGAGCCCCATGAGCGCGATGAGGCCGACCCACACTGCGGCGGAGGCGTGGTAGCCGAGGGCCCACAGCAGCCACAACGCGCCAATGGCCGAGAAGGGCACGGCGAGCATCACGAGGCCCGCCTTGAAGGCCGATTTTGTGTTCAGGTAAAGCAGGCCAAAGATGAGGAGCAGCGCGAGCGGGACGACGAACTTCAACCGCGCCTGCACCCGCAGCATGTTCTCGTACTGGCCGCTCCAGGCGAGCGCGTAGCCCTGGGGCAGGCTCAGGCCCTTGTCCATGGCGGCCTTGGCGTGGGCGACGAAGCTCCCCACATCCACCTTGGAGGTGTCGAAGTCCACGAAGACATAGGCCGTGAGCTGGCCGTTTTCGTCCCGGATCATGGAGGGCCCTTGCTCGATTCGCACCTCCGCCACTTCGGACAGCGGCACCTGTCCTCCGCCCGGAAGACTGATGGGGATGCGCGCCAGCGCCGCCGGGTCCTGCCGTTGGTCAGGGCGGAAGCGCACGGTGAGGGCGTAGCGCGCGCGGCCTTCCACAGTGTAGCCCTGGGCCTCGCCGCCGATGCCGCTGAGGATGAGCGTGTTGAAGTCGCCCACGGACAGGCCGTAGCGTGCGAGGGCGTCCCGCTTCGGTGCGAGATCCACATACCAGCCCCCCGCGACCCGCTCGGCGAAGGCGCTGCGGGTGTCAGGAAGCTTTTGAAGGATGCCCTCAGCCTCCACCGCGAGGCGCTGGACTTCCTTCAGGTCCGGCCCGCTCACCTTGAGGCCCACCGGCGTTCGGATGCCCGTGGATAGCATGTCCAGGCGGTTCTTGATGGGCATGGTCCAGGCGTTGGTGAAGCCCGGGAGTTGGAGCGCCCGGTCCATGCGCTGGATGAGTTGTTCGGAACTCTCCCGATCCGGCCACGTGGTGGCGAGGGCACCCTTCAGCCAGTGGGGCGCCCAGGACGAATACCAGCGCGGGCGCTCGGGCCACTCGGCCTTGGGCTTGAGCAGCACAACCGTCTCCATCATGGAGAGCGGCGCCGGATCCGTCGGCGTGTCCGCGCGGCCCGCCTTGCCGTAAACCCGAGCCACTTCGGGGAAGCGCATGAGGATCTTGTCCTGAACCTGGAGGCTCTTCTCCGCCTGCTCCGCGCTGAGGCCGGGGAAGGTCGTGGGCATGTAGAGGATCGAGCCCTCATCCAGGGGCGGCATGAACTCGCTGCCGAGCTTGAAGTAGAGCGGCAAGGAAGCGGCCACGAGAAGCAGCGACACCGCGATCGTCGCTTTCGCGTGACGGAGCACGAAGCGGCAAGGGGGCTCGTAGAGGCGGTGGAGCACCCGGCTGATGGGATGGCGTTCCTCGGAGCGGTACTTGCCAACGAGGAGCGCGCTCGCCACCTTCGCCATCCACTGCGGCTTGAAGTCAAAGGGGTCGAGGCGCGTGAAGAGCATCCGCAGCGCCGGATCCAGGGTGAGCGCCAGCCCGGCGGCGATGGCGAGGGCGAGGGTGTTGGACCAGGCGAGGGGCTTGAAGAGACGGCCCTCCTGGTCCACCAGGGTGAACACCGGCAGAAAGGCCGCGGCGATGAGCAGCAGGGAGAAGAAGACCGAAGGGCCGACTTCTTCCAGCGCTTCCAGGCGCACGGCGTGAAAATCCCCCTGACGACCGCCGCTGTCCCAGAGATGCAGCTTGTTGTAGGCGTTCTCCACCTCCACGATGGCACCGTCCACGAGCACGCCGATGGAGATGGCGATACCCGCCATGGAGAGCAGGTTGGCCCCGATACCGAAGAGGTAGAGCGGGATGAAGCTGAGGGCCACGGACACCGGCAGCGTCGCGATGGGCACCGAGGCGCTCGGGGCGTGCCAGAGGAACAGCAGGATCACGAGGCTGACGATGACGATTTCCTCGATGAGCTTGCTCTTCACCGTGCCGATGGCCTGGCCGATAAGCTCGGAGCGATCGTAGGTGGTGACCACCTTCACGCCGGAAGGCAGGCCCGGCTCCAACTCCTTGATCCGCTGCTTCACCCGCTGGATGACGGCGAGCGCGTTCTCACCCTGGCGCATGACGATGATGCCGCCCGGCGCGTCCCCCTGCCCATCCAGGTCCGCGACGCCGCGCCGCAGAGCAGGTCCGAGGCTCACCGTGGCCACCTGGCCAAGGCGCACCGGCGTCCCGTCCTTGGCCTTGAGCACCGCGTCTTCCAGATCAGCGCGGGACTTCACATAGCCCAGACCCCGGACCATGTACTCGCGCCCGCTCAGATCGAGGATGCGCCCCCCGGATTCGTCGTTGTTGGTTCGCACCGCGTCCATCACCGCCTGGAGGGGCACCCCATAGGCGGCGAGGGCGGAGGCGTCCACGGCGATCTGGTATTCCTTCACCTGCCCGCCGATGGATGCGACCTCCGCCACGCCGGGCACGCTTTGGAGCCCGTAGCGCAGATACCAGTCCTGGGCGCTCCGCAGTTCGTCGCTCGTGTGGCGGCCGCTCGGGTCCACAAGGGCGTATTGGTAGACCCATCCGACGCTGGTGGCATCCGGACCCAAGGCCGTCTGCACGCCCGCGGGCAGGCGGGATTGGATCTTGCTCAAGTACTCCAGCACCCGGGACCGGGCCCAGTAGAGGTCGGTGCCATCTTCGAAGATCACATAGACGAAACTGGTGCCGTAGTCCGAGAAGCCGCGCACGGCCTTCACCTTCGGCGCGCCGAGGAGGCTCGTCACGATGGGGTAGGTGAGCTGGTCCTCGACGATGTCGGGGCTGCGGTCCCATTTGGAATAGACGATGACCTGGGTGTCCGAAAGATCCGGCAGCGCGTCCAGGGGTACGCGGCGCATCGCCCAGACTGAGAGCACGAGCGCCACCACCGTGCAGGTGAGCACGATGAGGCGGTGGGTGGCGGAAAAGCGGATCAGCTTGCGGATCATTCCGAACCTCCCGCCTTGCTTCC
>JAFDVN010000141.1 GCA_018269025.1 Acidobacteriota bacterium
CTGCTCAACACCCACCTGGACACCGTGCCGCCCTGCGCGGGCTGGGACGGCGATCCCTTCTCGCCCACCTGGCGGGAGAACCGCCTCCACGGCCTGGGTGCCAACGATGCGAAGGGCTGCCTCGCCGCGATGACCCTCACCGCGCTGCAACTCATGGAAAGCGGCCTCGATCACGGCACCGCCGTCTTCGCCTTCACGGCGGAAGAAGAGACGGGCGGCGAAGGCATCGCGACGATCCTCGATCAGCTCGGGCCTTTGGAGGGCGCGGTCGTGGGCGAACCGACCGGCCTCCAGGTCTGCGCGGCCCAGCGGGGCCTGCTCATGCTGCGCTGCACGGCGAAGGGCGAAGCCGCCCACGCGGCCCACGCCCACACCCTTGGCGCGGTGAACGCCGTCCACAAGGCGGCGCGGGACATCCTCAAGCTGGACGCGTTGCGCTTCGAGTCCCACCCGTTGCTGGGTGAAACCCGGGCGCAGGCGACGATGATCAGCGGCGGAAAGGCGCGGAACCAGGTGCCGGACGCCTGCGAGTTCTTCGTGGACCTCCGCACGACGCCCAACCTCGATCACGACGCCCTCGCCGCATCCATCACCGCGCACCTGGAAAGCGACACCGCCATCCACTCCCGGCGCTACCTGCCGAAGGCCACGGACCCGGCCCATCCGCTTGTTCAAGCCGCGCTCCAGGCGGCGTCCCGCAAGGGCCCCGTGGGCAGCGCCACCGCCTCGGACTGGGCCTTCCTGGGAGACATCCCGGCCGTGAAGGTCGGCCCCGGCGACACCCACCGCAGCCACCGCGCCGATGAATTCCTCACCCTCGCCGAATTGGAGGCGGGCGTGGCCTTCTACCAAACCCTCGTTCCCGCCTTCCTGAAGGAGGCGGTCCATGCCTGAGACCTTGTGGGCCAAAGGTGACTCGGTGGATGCCCTCGTCCACCACTTCACCGTGGGCGAGGACCCCACCACCGATCTCGCGCTCCTGCCCTTTGACTGCCTTTCGAGCGCGGCCCACGCCCGCTCCCTCGCGTCGGCGGGATTGATCTCGGAGGACGATGCTTCGGCCCTCGTCACGGAACTGGCAAAGCTGCATGCCCTGGCGGAGCAAGGCGCGCTTTCCATTCCCCACGCGTTGGAGGATGGCCACACGCTGCTGGAAGCCAAACTCACGGAGGCACTAGGTGACATCGGCGCGAAGATCCATCTGGGCCGCAGCCGCAACGAGCAGGTGGCCCTCGCTCTGCGGCTCTGGATGCGCCAAGCCCTTCTCGATTTGGGCGAAGGGGTCGCGGCCCTCGCGGAAGCCCTCCTTGCCTTCGCGGAGAAACACGGCGACGCGTCCTTGCCGGGCCTCACCCATCTTCGCCGCGCCATGCCCAGCAGCTTCGGGCTTTGGGCCGAGGCCTTCGCCGAAGGGCTGCTGGAAGAATTGGAGGCCCTGCCCGCCCTCGACGCGCGGCTCGACCGCTCACCCGCCCATTCGGCGGCGGGCTTCGGGACGCCCCTGCCGTTCCATCTGATCCAAGCCGCGTCCCGCCTCGGCTTCTCAAGGGTTCAGCGAAACCCGCTGGATGTGCAGAACGGAAGGGGACGCCACGAAGGCGCCCTGCTCGCGTGGCTGTCCAGCCTCAGCCTCACCCTCGAAAAGCTCGCCTGGGATGGCTGCCTCTATGGCTCGGAGGGCTTCGGTTTCCTGAAGCTCCCCACGGCCTTCACCACCGGATCGAGCCTTATGCCCCAGAAGCGCAACCCCGACGCACTGGAGCTGGCGCGGGCCCGGGCGCGGGAAATCCGCGGACTCGCCGCCATCGTCGAGCGCATCGGAAGCGGCCTCCCCTCCAGCTACCACCGGGATTTCCAGCTCCTCAAGAAGCCCATGTTGGAAGCGACCCACCATGCCCTCGCCACCCTCGCGGTGCTGACACGGCTTATGGAAGGCTTGGAGCCCGATGGGAGCGCGGCGGAAGCCGCCTGTGGCGATGAGCTCTATGCCGCCAACGAAGCCTTCCGTCTCGCGGGAGAGGGATTGCCGTTCCGCCAGGCCTATCGAGCCGTGGCCACCCAGATCGGAGAAGGCACCTTCGCACCGAACAAGGACGCCGCGGGCCCGCCGTCGGTGGGGCGGCTCCTCGCCCCTGCCCGCGCCGATCTCGCCAAGGCCCGCGCGTGGCTCTCCGCCCGCCACACCGTGATCCAGACGCTCACCGCTTCGCTCTTCCAGGACCTGCCATGACCAAGACCGTCCTCCTCGCCTTCTCCGGCGGACTCGACACCACCTTCTGCGCCCTCTGGCTTCAGGAACAGGGGTGGAAGGTCCACACGGTCACCGTGGACACCGGTGGCTTCGACGCGGAGGAATTGACCCGAATCGAATCGCTCGCCAAGCGCCTTGGCGCATCCCATCGCACCGTGGATGCGAAGGCGCGGCTCTTCGATTCGACGCTGCGCTTCCTGCTCTATGGCAACACGCTGCGGGGCGCAGCCTATCCGCTCTCCGTGAGCGCCGAGCGGTCCTGCCAGGCCCGGGTCATCGCCGAAGTCGCGGGGGACCTCGGCATGGACGCGGTGGCCCACGGTTCCACCGGCGCGGGAAATGATCAGGTCCGCTTCGATGTGGCCTTCCGTGCGCTCGCACCGGAGCTGGAGATCCTCGCGCCCGTGCGGTCCTTGGGATGGAGCCGCGCCCAGGAAGTGACCTTCCTCGCCGACCGGGGCATTGAGGTGCCCGTGAAGACGAGCGTCTACTCCGTGAACGAAGGGCTGTGGGGCGCCTCCGTCGGCGGCCGGGAGACACTCACCAGTTGGGACACGCTTCCGGAAAGCGCCTATCCCGGCGGAGAGGTTCCAAACCTCGCGCCGATCCCGCTCACCCTCGCCTTCACAAAGGGAGTGCCCGTGGCGCTGGATGGGGACGCGCTCGATCCCGTCACGCTCCTCCAGCGCCTCAACGCGCTGGGGCGTCGCTACGGACTGGGGCGCGGTGTCCACCTGGGCGACACCATCCTCGGCATCAAGGGGCGGGTGGGCTTCGAAGCTCCCGCCGCCCATCTCCTGATCCAGGCCCATCGGGAGCTGGAGAAGCTCGTGCTCAGTGGACCGCAGTTGTTTTGGAAGGAGCAGCTCGGCCAGCTCTACGGCGCGATGCTCCACGAGGGGAAAGCTTTCGATCCGCTCGTGAAGGATCTGGAAGCCTTCCTGGAATCAAGCCAAGGTCGGGTGACGGGCGAAGTCCGGATGAAGTTGTATCCCCGGGCCGCCTTCGTGGAAGGCGTGCGCTCCCCCCACTCACTCATGGACCCGAAGGTCGCCAGTTACGGCGAAGACAACAAGCTCTGGAACGGTGAAGAAGCCGCCGCCTTCGGCAAAGTCTTCGGCGTGTCCCAGCTTCTCTCCGCCAAGGCCGGAGTGGCGTCATGAGGCTCACCGTGGACAAGATTGCCTCCGTCACCCGGAACCTGAAGCTCGGAAAGCGCCTCACCCTCACTTCGGATATCGAGGCGCGGGAAGGCGCTGTCCTCGTCGCGCGGGTACGGGGCGAGAAGCGCACCTACAATCAGCTCGAGGATCCCTTCGGCCGCATGAGCACGCTCCACGATGGCGATGTCATCGTCGGCGCGCTGGGCCATCGGCGGGCCTTGCAGGGCTACGAAGGCGCGGTGCCGGTAAAGGTAGGGGTGGGCGACACGCTCCACTTGCTGAACCTCGGCGGCGTCATCGGCCGCTGCAGCTCCCATCACCCCGAGCTGGGCCCGCCCTTCGAAGTGGAAGTGCTGGGTCAGGTGCTCTCCTTCCCCGAGTTCCAAAGCCGCCAGGGCCAGCCCGCCTTCCTGCCCTCGGTCGTTCCCGCGGGAAGCGCGGCGTTGCCCCCCGTGGTGTTCATCGCGGGCACCTGCATGAACGCCGGAAAAACCGCCGCGGCCTGCGTCATCGTCCGCGCGCTCACCCGCGCCGGGCTCAAGGTGGGCGCGTGCAAGCTGACGGGCGTCTCGCTCATGCGGGATGTGCTCGCCATGAAGGATCACGGCGCGATCCACGGCCTCGATTTCACGGACGCGGGCCTCCCCAGCACGGGCCCGGACACCGCCCTCGCATCCGCGCGGACGATTCTTCACGCCCTCGGAGGGTCCGGCGTGGAGGTGGTGGTGGCGGAGACGGGGGACGGCATCCTCGGCGAATACGGCGTGCAGCAGATCCTGGGAGACCCGGAGTTGATGGCCGCTTCCGCCGCCTTCGTGCTTTGCGCCAACGATCCGGTGGGCGTGGCGGGCGGCCTGGAGCACCTTCAGTCCGATTTCGGCATCCACACGGATCTCGTCGCTGGTCCCGCCACGGACAACGGTGTCGGCGTGCGCTTCGTGGAAGGCCTGGGCGTGGGCGCGGCCAACGCGAGGCGCGACCCGGCGGCCCTGGGCGCGGCGATTCTCGCGCTCATCCAATCGCGCATGGCGGTGACGGCATGACCGCCGTGACCTTCGACGCCCTGATTCTGGGCGCCTCCGGCTACGGCGGCGGCGAATTGCTGCGGTGGCTGATCCAGCATCCGCATCTCGGCGCGCTCAAGGGCACGGCCCACTCCCACGCGGGCAAACCCTTCCATGCCGTGCATCCCAACCTACGGGGCTTGGTGGAAGGCACCTTCGACCCCGAGCCCGACTGGGCCTGGCTCGCCCGCTCCGAATGCCCCGTGCTCTTCAGTGCCCTGCCCCACGGGGAACTGGCGGCGCGCCTCCCTGGCTTCGAGGCCGAATGGGTGAAGCTCGGCCTGGCGAAGCGCCTTACGATCGTGGATCTCTCCACGGATTTCCGATGGAAGGAGGGCTGGATCTACGGCCTCAGCGAATGGCGGCCGGAGCGGCTGAAGGGTGCGCGGCGCATCGCCAATCCGGGCTGTTTCGCCACGGCGATCCAGCTCGCGCTGCTGCCCCTCGCGGGCTTGAACCCCGACTTCGTCGCCGTGAGCGCCATCACCGGCTCCAGCGGCAGCGGCGCCCACGCCTCCGAGGGCACCCACCATCCCACGCGGGCGAACGACTTCCGCGCCTACAAAACGCTTCAACACCAGCATGAGGCGGAAGTGAGAACGACGCTTCACGCGGAAGGTTGGTCGCCGGATCTCGCCTTTACGCCCCACTCCGCGCCTTTGGTGCGCGGCCTCTTTGCGACGGCCCAGATGCGCCTGGATGGGGAGCTCCCGGAGACGGAGCTGCGCGCGCGCTTTGAATCCGCGTTGCCCGGCCCCTTCGTGCGCCTCGTCGAAGGCTCGCCTCGCGTGGCTGCGGTCGCCGGATCGGCCTTCGCGGATATCGGCCTCGCAATGAAGGGCCGCACCCTCAGCGTCATGGTTGCCCTGGACAACCTCGGCAAAGGCATGGCCACCCAGGCCATCCAGAACCTGAATCTGGCGCTCGACTACGAACCCTTGGCTGGGCTCAGATGGGTAGGGGCCTTCCCCAACTGAATTTCACCGCGAAGGCGCGGAGGACGCTGAGGCATGCGTTGATAGCCTTGCTTTTCTCCGCGCCCTCCGCGCCTTTGCGGTGAAAATCTTTTTCTCCATTTCCCGATAAACTGGACCTTCCGCCTGGAGCGTCCATGAAGCCCGAGCTGCTGACCAAGGAAGCCCTGTCCGCCTTCGCGGTCAGCCATCGCGCCGCCTTCGAGGCGGAGTTGAAGACGCTGGTGGAAATCCCTTCTGTGAGCGCGGACCCGGCCCACGCCAAGGATGTGCGCCGCTGCGCGGAAGCCGCGGTGTCCCTCTTCGAGCGTCACGGAGGCAAGGCCGAAATCCTGGAGACGGAGGGCAATCCCCTCATCCACGGCTGGTTCGGGGATGACGCGGCGCTACCGACGATCACGGTCTACAACCACATGGATGTTCAGCCCGCCAACGAACCGGAATGGACGGCGGACCCCTTCGTCTTCACCAACGACAACGGCACCTACCGCGGTCGCGGCAGCACGGATGACAAGGGCCCGGCGGTGACGGCCTTCTTCGGCGCCCTCGCGGCCCGGGAGGCGGGTGTGCCGCTCAATCTCCACTTCTTGTGGGAGCTGGAAGAAGAAATTGGATCCCCGAGCTTCGAAGGCGGCCTGAGGGCCCACAAGGCGCGGCTCACGACCGATGCCATCGTCGTCAGCGACACGGTGTGGATCACCCGGGGCAAGCCGTCCACTCCAGCCGGCCTGCGGGGCCTCAAGGGCTTCCGCCTCACCCTGGAAACGGCCGACCACGATCTGCACAGCGGGGTCGTCGGCGGCGCGGCACGCAACCCGCTTTCCGAGCTCATCACCCTCGTGGGCGCGATGTTCGACGGAAACACCGGCGAGGTGAAGATCCCCGATTTCTACCAGGAAGTCGTCCCCCCCAGCGAGGCCGAGTTGGCGAGCTGGAAGGCCAGCGGCTTCACCGTCGCCCAGTTCAAGCAGGACCACATGATCAAGGGCCTCCGCACGGAGGACGCGATGGAACTGCTCACCCGCGTGTGGGGCAAGCCCACCATGGAAGTCCACGGCGTCGTCGGCGGCTACACGGGCCCCGGCATCAAGAGCGCCGTGCCCGCGCGGGCGGAGGTGAAGATCAGCTGCCGGCTCGTGCCGGACATGAATGAAACAATGGTGATGGAGCGCGTGCGAGCCTTCGTCCGTCAGCACAACCCGGATGTGGAAGTGCATGAGGAACATGGCCTCGCGCCCTTCAAGGGCCATGTGAGCGGACCCTACGCCGAGGCCATCCGCGATGCCTACCAGTTCGCCTTCGGCGCGCCCTGCTCCTTCACCCGCGAAGGCGGCTCCATTGGCGCCGTGAAGACCATGGAGGATCAGCTCGGATGCGAGGTCTACTTCCTCGGCCTCAGCCTTCCCGAACACGGCTACCACGCCCCCAACGAAAACTACGACTGGGAGCAGGCCTCCGGCGGCATCGTCGCCTTCGCGCGGTACTTCCAGACCGTGAGCGGATTCAGGAAGTAGCCCTCAAGGCGTGAAGGCAAGCTTCCACACCGCCCCATCCCCATGGGTGAGCACATAGATGAGGCCATCCGGCCCCAGGCGCACATCCACCGGGCTATTGAATCCCCCCACCAGGTCCATGGACTGCCCGGAACTGGGGTTGAACACATGCACCCACCCGCCGCAGAGATCGGCGAAAAAGTAGGTGCTGGTGAATGCGGCTGGATAGACGCTCGTGCCCGGGTTGTAGAAAGCTCCACCTGCGATGGCGCAGGCGCCGCTGCTGTGATCGTAGGCATAGAGCGGATTGCGGTAGGTGCCGAAGGGCACGGTGGGTGCGGTGCTCACGATGCCCTCGGCGTAGTTCCACCCGTAGTTGGAACCGGCGACGCCTTCGTTGATCTCCTCCCGAGCCTGGGGCGGCGAGCTGCCCACATCGTTGATGAAGAGGCGCCCCGTTCCAGGCTGCACGGCGAAGGTGAAAGGATTTCGCAAGCCTGCCGCCCAGATGAGTTTGGCTTGGCCCGTGAAGGTGGCATCGCCGTAAAAGGGGTTATCCGTGGGCACACTGCCATCGCTGTTCATGCGCAGCACCTTGCCCAGCAGGTTCGCCTTGCTTTGGGAATGGGACGGGTTGGCATTCTCGCCTACGGAGATGTAGAGCTTGCCATCCGCTCCGAAGACGAGGCCACCGCCATTGTGGTTGGTCGCTGAACTGAGGTTGTCCAG
>JAFDVN010000142.1 GCA_018269025.1 Acidobacteriota bacterium
AAAGCAAAGGGCCGCTTGCGCGGCCCGCTTTGGCGGAGAGAGAGGGATTCGAACCCCCGGTGAGTTGCCCCACGCTTGATTTCGAGTCAAGTGCCTTCAACCACTCGGCCATCTCTCCAGGACTTGCCAGTCTAGCAGCGGTCGGGGCTTGGGGCCATGCTGGGAGCGGGGAGGCTCCCATGGCGCTGAAGCTGGAGTTGGTGTCGGACTTCGCCTGCCCCTGGTGCCGGGTGGGGGAGCGTCATCTGGAGGTGGCCCTGAAGGATTCGGGCGTTGCGGTGGAGGTGGGCTGGGTTCCCTTCCGGCTCAACCCGGACCTGCCCGGGACGGGTGTGCCCCGGCGCGCGTACCTCGAAGGGAAATTCGGGGCCCATGTAGAGGATGCCCACGCGCCGCTGGAAGCCGCGGCCAAGGCGGGGGGCTGGGCCTTTTCCTTCGACCTCATGGAGGTGGAGCCGAACACTCTGGACGCCCACCGGTTGATGATCTGGGGACCGGCCCAGGCCATGGCGACGGACCTGGCCCGGAGGCTCTTCGACGCGCATTGGGAGGGGGGCCGCGATCTGGGTGACCGGGCCACCCTCGCCGCCATCGCGGGAGAGGCGGGCCTGTCCGCGCAGAAGGCTGGGGCCTATCTCGAATCGGACGAGGGCACTCAGGAGGTGAAGGCCAGCCAGCTCGCCCTCGCCCGGGCGGGCATCCACGCGGTGCCCTCGTTCATTCTGGAAGGGCGCTTCCTGATCCAAGGCGCGGTGCCAGTGGAAGTGCTCGTGGACTTCCTGCAGCGCGGCGCGGAAGGCCGACTGTACTAGCGCCGCCCTGCGAAGAAGCGCTTCAACTGGACGCGGGCTTCGTCTTCGCGCAGCCCCCCGACGAAGGCGAGGCGGTGATTGAGGTGGGCGCCTTCCAACGAAGGCAGGAGCTTGGACACGCCCACCTTCGGGTCCGGCGCGGCGAAAACGACACGGGCGATGCGGGCGTGCAGCATCGCGCCGAAGCACATGAGGCAGGGCTCCAGCGTGATGTACATGGTCGCGCGGGCGAGCCGGTAGTTGCCGAGAGCTTGGCCGCCTTCCCGCAGGGCGAGGATCTCCGCATGGGCGGTGGCATCGCACCGGCCGATGGGGCTGTTGCGACCCGTTCCGATCACGCGATCGTCCAGGACGAGCACCGCGCCGATGGGAACTTCGCCACTGGCTTCGGCGGCATCGGCTTCCTCCAGCGCGAGGCCCATGAACCGGATATCTTCGTCCGTCCACATGAGCGCCACCGAGGTCAGGAACAAAGGAGTAGTATGCGGGGTTTCGCCTTGAAATAACAGGCTCCTTCTGGCGAATTTCCGCCTGTAGACTCATTCAGGTCCCCCAAGGACCGGTCGTTTGAAACACCCCGCGGCGCGAAGGCGTAGCGGGGTTTTTTCCGGGGGCAAGTCCGCGCCCGGAGCGGGGAGAGCGATGCGAGCGCACCTGATCCTGAAGGACGGGACGGTCTTCCGCGGGAGGGCACCGCTGGGCTTTGGTGGCGGCGGCGAGGCCGTCTTCACCACGGCCATGGCGGGCTACCAGGAGATCCTCACCGATCCCAGCTTCGCCGGGCAGATGGTCTGCATGACCTTCCCCGAGCAGGGCATCTACGGCATCCACCGGGGCCTCGACGAGGCCACCCGGCCTTGGGCCACGGGGCTCCTCTGCCGCCGCCTCACCGCGCTGCCGGACCATGCCCACGCGGAGAGCGATCTCACCGCCTGGCTGAAGAAGCACCGCATCCCCGTGATGACGGAGTTGGATACCCGTGCTCTGACCCAACATCTGCGGGATGCGGGTTCACAACCTTCGCTCATCTGGACGGAAGCCGAGGGTGATCTCGACGCCGGCGTCGCGAAGGCGAAGGCGCTGCCCGACATGGCGGGCCAGGCCCTGTGCGCGGAAGTCTCCTGCAAGGACCGCTTTGAAATCGCCAAGCCCGGCGCGAAGTTCCGCGTGTCGGTGCTGGATGGCGGCATCAAGCAGAGCATCCTCGATCAACTTTCGGCGGCGGGCCTGCATCTCGAAGTCTTCCCCTGGGACGCGCCGGCTTCGGAACTCTGCGCGGAGCGCTTCCACGGCGTCTTCCTCAGCAACGGCCCGGGCGACCCCGCCGCGCTGCCCGGGATGATGAAAGAGGTCGAAGCCTGCATCGGCAAGAAGCCCATCTTCGGCATCTGCCTGGGTCATCAATTGCTCGGCCACGCCTTCGGGGGCCGCACCTTCAAGCTCAAGTTTGGGCATCGCGGCGCGAATCAGCCCGTGCACGATCTGGAGACGGGCCGCATCGAGATCACGGCACAAAATCACGGGTTCGCCGTGGACGAGGCGAGCCTGCCGCCCGAGATCACGGTCACGCACAAGCACCTGAGCGATGGGACCGTGGAGGGCTTGCGGCATAAGACCTTGCCCATCTTCAGCCTCCAGCACCACCCCGAGGCAAGCCCGGGCCCCCACGACGCGCGGAGTGCCTTCGGGAGGTTCGTGAGAATGCTCGAGGATTCGAAATGAAGAAGGCCATCCACAGATTTCACAGATTCCACAGATTGGAATGCGCGAAATCTAGGGTGGTTTTCGAATCTGTGAAATCTGTGGATAAAAGGTATTTCCATGCCCAAGCGAACTGATCTAAGAAGCGTCCTCGTTCTCGGCAGCGGCCCCATCCAGATCGGGCAGGCCTGCGAGTTCGACTACTCCGGAACGCAGGCGCTGAAGGCGCTGCGGGAGGAGGGCATCCGCACCATCCTACTGAACTCGAATCCGGCCTCGATCATGACGGATCCAGGCCGCGCGGATGCCACTTACATCGAGCCGCTGACCCTTCCGGTCCTCGAGCGCATCCTCGAAACAGAGAAGCCCGACGCGATCCTGCCCACGGTGGGCGGGCAGACCGCGCTGAATCTCGCCATGGACGCGCATCATGCGGGCATTCTCGCCAAGCACGGCGTTCAGCTCATCGGCGCCCAACCCGAGGCCATCAACAAAGGCGAGGATCGAAAAGTCTTCAAGGCACTGATGGATGAGCTGGGCCTGGAGACCTGCCGTGGCGGCTTCGCCCATAGCTTGGACGAAGCCCGAGAGCTGCTCAAGGTGACGGGCTTTCCCGCCATCATCCGCCCCAGTTTCACGCTGGGCGGCAGCGGAGGCGGCATCGCCTACAACATCGAGGAGTTTGAGACCATCTGCCAGCGCGGCCTCGACCTTTCGCCGACGAAACAACTGCTCATCGAAGAAAGCATCCTCGGTTGGAAGGAGTTCGAGCTCGAGGTGGTGCGCGACTTGGACGACAATGTGGAGATCATCTGCTCCATCGAGAACTTCGATCCGATGGGCGTCCACACCGGCGACAGCATCACCGTCGCGCCTGCGCTGACGCTCACCGACCCCGAATACCAGCGCATGCGCAACGCGGCCATGGCGGTGATCCGCGGCGTCGGCGTGGAGACGGGCGGCTCCAACATCCAATTCGCGCTGGAGCCGGAGACGGGCCGCATCATCGTCATCGAGATGAATCCCCGCGTGTCGCGCAGTTCGGCGCTGGCGTCCAAGGCGACCGGATTCCCCATCGCCTGGGTGGCCACGAAGCTCTCGCTCGGTTACCGGCTCTGGGAGTTGCCCAACGCGATCACCCTGAAGACCAAGGCGGCCTTCGAACCGGTGCTGGACTATGTGGTCGTGAAGATCCCCCGCTTCACCTTCGAGAAGTTCCCCCAGGCCGACGCGGTGCTGGGCACCCAGATGAAGAGCGTGGGCGAGGTCATGGCCATCGGCCGATCCTTCCAGGAGTCGTTGCAGAAGGCCGTGCGTTCGCTGGAAGAAGGCCATGCGGGCCTCGCGGGTTCCATGGAAGGCAAGCTGGATCTCGCGCGGTTGCGGGAACGCCTGCTCATCCCCGGGCCTCAGCGACTTTTCTGGCTCTACCACGCCCTGAAAGCCGGCCATAGCGTCGAGGAATTGCACCGGCTCACCAAGATCACGCCCTGGTTCCTCCGTGAGATCGAGGAGATCGTCGTGCTGGAAGGCCGCCTGCGCGGATTCAGCGTGGATCGTTTGCCGGAGGAGCTGCTAGAGAAGGCCAAGCGCGCAGGCTTTGGCGATGCGCAGATCGCGGCCTTTTGTGGCGCGAGCGAGAGCGAAGTCCGCGCCCGGCGCGAAAGCTGCGGCCTCAAGCCCGCCTTCAAGCGCATTGACACCTGCGCGGGCGAGTTCGTGGCAGAGACACCCTATCTTTACGGAACCTGGGAAGACTTCAGCGAAGCGGAGCCGACGGATAAGAAAAAGGCCATCGTTCTCGGCAGCGGCCCCAATCGCATCGGCCAGGGCGTCGAGTTCGACTGCTGCTGCGTGCAGGCGGTGGAGGCGATCCGCGCCAGTGGCGTCGAGGCCATCCTCATCAACTGCAACCCGGAGACGGTGAGCACGGACTTCGACACGAGCGACCGTCTCTACTTCGAGCCCCTCACCTTCGAGCATGTGAAGGCCATCGTGGACCGCGAAGCATCGGCGGGGCAGCTCATGGGTGTCTTCACCCAGTTCGGCGGCCAGACGCCCCTCAAGCTCGCGGGCAGCCTCGACGCGGTGAAGGTGCCGCTCCTCGGCACAGCGCACAAGGCCATTCTGGAAGCCGAAGACCGGGAGCGCTTCGGTGAGGTGCTCCGGCGCCTGGCCATTCCCGCGGCGGAATGGGGCATGGCCACAAGCCTCGACGAGGCTCGCGCGGTGGCGGGCCGCCTTAGCTACCCCGTGATGGTGCGCCCCAGCTTCGTACTCGGCGGTCGAGCCATGGCCGTGGTCTTCGACGACGCTGGGCTCGAGAAGTACATGCGCGAGGCGGTGGCGGTCAGCGAGGATCAGCCCGTGCTGCTGGACCGCTTCCTGGACGGAGCTCAGGAACTGGACATTGATCTCGTCTGCGACGGCACGGACACGGCGGTGGCGGGCTTGCTGGCCCACATCGAAGAGGCGGGCATCCACAGCGGCGACAGCTTCGCGGTGATTCCGGCCCAAGGTGTGGACCCGAAAGTCCTCGCGACGGTGGAGGCGCAGAGCCGCAAGCTCGCCCTGGAGATCGGCGTGAGGGGCCTCCTCAACCTTCAATGGGCGGTGAAGGATGGCGTCGCCTACTGTCTCGAAGCCAATCCCCGGGCGAGCCGGACCGTGCCCTTCGTCAGCAAGGCCACAGGAGTGGACTGGGCGGGCGTCGCGGCGCGCATCGGCATCGGGCAGTCGTTGAAGCAGCAAGGGGTGAAGGATGGCGTCGCCAAGGCGGTATGCGTGAAGGGCGTCGTCTTTCCTTTCGCCAAGTTCCCGGGCGTGGATCCCATCCTCGGCCCCGAGATGAAGAGCACGGGCGAGGTCATGGGCATCGGCGAGACTTTCGGCGAGGCCTACGCCAAGGCGTTGCTGGCGGCGGGCATACCGCTCCCACCGAACGGCAATGTCTTCATCAGCGTCAACGACTACGACAAGCCGCGCCTCGCGGAGCTGGCGAACCGCCTCACGCGCATGGGCTTCGGGCTCTGCGCCACGGAAGGCACGGCGAAGCACCTCGAAACTGTCGGCTACAAGGTGCGCCGCATCTTCAAGGTGAACGAGGGTCGCCCCCACGCCGTGGACCTGCTCAAGAACGGCGAGATCCAGTGGGTCATCAACACGCCCCTCGGCCGCGACGCCTTCTTCGACGAAGGAGCGATCCGAAAGGAAGCCCTGCGCCTGAAAATCCCCTGCCTCACGAACATGAACGCCGCCCTCGCGGCCTGCGAGGCGGTGGAGACGCTGCGT
Source organism: Acidobacteriota bacterium (assembly GCA_018269025.1). GTDB lineage: Bacteria > Acidobacteriota > Holophagae > Holophagales > Holophagaceae > JAFDVN01. The sequence goes on from JAFDVN010000142.1 coordinate 5,805, forward strand.
GGAGAACTGAAAGTGCGGGCGACGCAGAAACTATAGTTGATCCGCAGATTACGCCGATTTCGCAGATTGAATTTCGCTTTTGAATCGGCGTAATCGGCGTAATCTGCGGATGAATTTCAAGGAGTGTCCATGTCCACGATGGAGCAGCGCATCAGAGCCTTCATGTCGGCGGGGCCCTACGCGGTGGTCGGCGCGAGTTCGAACCGGGACAAGTACGGCAACAAGGTGCTGAGGGCCTATCAGCAACATGGGCAGGAGGTATATCCCATCAATCCGCGCGCGGAGGAAATTGAAGGCATCAAAGCCTATCCTTCCCTCGCCGCCGTGCCGGTGCGCCTTCGCGGCGTCTCCATCATCACGCCGCCTAAGATCACCGAGCAGGTGGTGAAGGAGGCCGCCGCCGCGGGCGCGACCTTCGTCTGGATGCAGCCCGGCGCCGAAAGCGACGAAGCCATCCGTACCGCGGAGGACCTGGGCCTGGAAGTCATCGCCGGCGGCCCCTGCTACCTCGTGCTGGCGCATTACCACGAATGAGAATGCGGGCGCGGTAGACTGGGAAAGGTGTTCCATGTCCCGTGACCAGATCCTCGCCTCCCTCCGCCAAGCTCTTCCAGAGCTCAGGGCGAGGTATGGTCTAAAGGATCTTTCGCTCTTTGGATCCGTTGCCCGTGACGAAGCCGGACCCCAGAGTGATGTGGATGTACTGGTCACCTATACCGAGCCGGTCACCCTGCGCGCGTTCATGGGCCTGAAGACGGAATTAGAACGCCGCTTGGGGATGCCGGTTGATTTATTGACTCCCGGTGCCATCAAATCCCGACTGCGTGCCGCCATTGAACGGGATTTGCTCCGTGTCTCGTGATCCGAGGCTGTACCTTGAGGACATCCTGGAAGCGGGCGAGAAGATCACCCGGTTCTGCGAAGGAATGAATGAGGACGCCTTTCTCGCGGACGACCTTGTCGCGGACGCGGTTCTCCGGAACTTGGAAGTCATCGGAGAAGCAGCCAAACGCATTCCAGAGGAAGTGCGATCCCAGGTTCCGGAGGTGCCGTGGCGTGAAATCGCGGGGTTCCGGGATGTGATCGCGCATGCCTATTTCGGCGTGGATCTTGGGCTCGTGTGGTCCATCCTCCGGAATGACCTGAATCCTTTGATGGATGCCGCTCGGAGGTTGCTCGGCTCGGGTGGTGCATGACTGCCTCCGCCCTCCTCTTCCCCGGCCAGGGCACGGAAGCCCTCGGCATGTCGTTGGCGTGGATTTCGAATGCCGCGTGGAACGCCACGCTCGAAGCCGCGGAGCGACACACGGGCTATGCGCTCCGCACGCTCATGGCTGAAGGTCCCATCGAAGCTTTGCGCTTCCAGCGCCACGCGCCCTGCGCGGTGCTCGCCCACAGCGTCGGCCTCTTCCGAGCCCACCGCGCGGCGGGGATGCCGATGCCGGTGGCGGCGACGGGGCACAGCATGGGCTTTTTCTCGGCGGTGGTTGCGGCGGGCATCGTGCCGCTGGAGGCGGCCTTGGATCTCATCACGGCGGTGGAAGACGCCAGCGAAGCGACCTTCGGGGCTGGGACCATGGGGATGGCCTTCGTCATTGGACTGGGTGAGGCGGAGGTTCACGCGTCGTTGGCTCGGCATCCGGACCTTGCGCTGTCCAACCGGAATGGCCGAGCCCAGTTCACCGTCTCGGGGCCGAAGGCGGCGCTGGAAGCCTTCGTCGAGGAGCTTCGTCCTTCGGCGCTGAAGGCAGGGCTGCTTCCCGTCCAGCATCCCCTCCACGGACCCCACATGGTCGCGCTCTTGCCCGGTGTGGCGCGGCGACTCGCGGGCGTGGCCGTGGCAGAACCGGATTTCCCGCTCGTTTCCCATTTTGATGGCCGGATGCTCCGAACGGGGGCGGAGGCCTGGGACGAAGCCCTCGCGAGCCCGGCCCTGCCCGTGGACTGGTTGCGGGTGGTCGAATCGCTCAAGAGCCTTGGTGCGCCCTTGGCGGAATGCGGCTTCGGAAGTCAGCTCACGGGCCTGACCCGCTGGGCGGATCGGGATTTGGCCGTCCGATCCCTCCAGACTCCGTAACCTTTCGCGGCCCTGGGTCATCCAAGGTTTCGATAGGCTGAAAGCGTGAAGCACTCCCGACCCGAGCCCCCCCGGCGAAGCCGCGAACGCGGCTTCACTATGGCGTTGCTCCTGGCCATGATCGTCGTGATGGTCATCCTCACCATGAAGGCGGTGCCCATGGCCCGCACCGTGGTGCAGCGGGATAACGAGGCCGAACTGATCTTCCGGGGCGAGGCCATCGCCAACGCCCTTCGCATCTACAAGGCCAAGACCGGTGCCTATCCGACCGATCTCAACGATCTGATGAAGGTGAAGCCCCACATCCTGCGACGGGTCTACAAGGACCCCATGACCCGCGAGGGTGCCTGGGACTACCTCTACCAGGTGCAACCGGGCATGACCGGCGACACCACGGGCCTTCCCATCGTGGGTGTGCGGAGCAAAAGCTTGAAGGACAGCATCAAGGTCTATCAGAACAAGACCCTCATCCATGATTGGGTCTTCTCGGCGGATGCCAACATCCTGGGGCTGCCCCAGGGCGGCGGGCGCGGGCCGGGGAGCGGGGACAGCACGCCGGACCCGAGCAAGGGCGGCGCGCCCTCCGGCGGCGGCCCCAAGAGCGGTTCATGACATCGAGGACGGAATGAAGAAGACGCTTTTGGCCCTGCTTCTCCTCGCCGGGGGCTCCGCCCTGGCCATCTACGCGGCGAAAGCCAAGGCCGAACCCGATGTGGTCGCTTCCGAATCCCTCGACACCTGGGCCAAGGGTCTGGAAGCGCGGGGCATTCAGGTGAGCGCCGCCGTCTACGACCTTCAAAGCGGCAAGCTCGTGGAAGGCTGGAAGGAGAACCAGGTCCTCATTCCCGCGAGCACCACCAAGGCGCTCACCACCTACGCGCTCATGAAGGTCTGGAAACCCAACTACACCGTGCCCACCGAAATCTGGGGCGACCTCCAGAACGGGGTGGTGCAGGGCGACCTCGTCTTCAAGGGCGCGGGCGATCCGCTCCTGGTGGATGAGCAGATCTGGATGATCGCCGAAGGGCTCAAGAAGCTCGGCGTCACCAAGGTGACGGGCCGCGTGGTGGCGGATCAGAGCTTCTTTGATTCCCAGCTCTACGGGAATGGATGGGAAGACACTACCAAGGACACCTGGCCCACCCTCGCGGCGCTCTCCGTGGATTTCAACCGCGCGAATTCTGATGCGCCCTACCAGACCGATCCGACCGCCTTCGCCCAGGACACGATCACGCGCATCCTCAGCGGCGATGGCATCGTCATTGAAGGGGGAAGTCCCGCGCCGAAGGACAAGCCCGCCCCGCCCCAGCTCCTCCTCACCCATGATTCGCCGCCATTGCGGTCGCTCATCGG
>JAFDVN010000143.1 GCA_018269025.1 Acidobacteriota bacterium
ATGAGGACATTGCGGCCCTTGGGGCCGAGGGTGACCTGCACCGCGTCGGCGAGCTTGTTCACGCCGCGCAGGATGGACTGGCGGGCTTCTTCGGCGTAGATGATGGACTTGGCCATGTTCTATCTCCTGATGGTTTCGGAATGCGTTTCGGATGGCTTCGGGGAGCGGGCTACCGGCTTCCGGGGCCCCCGGTAGTCCGGGGCCGAAAGCCGGGAGTCGGCTATCAGCCGACGATCGCCAGGATCTCGTCTTCGCGGACGATCACATGGTCCACGCCGTCCAGCTTCACTTCCGTGCCGCTGTACTTGCCGATGAGCACCTTGTCGCCGGCCTTGACGGACATGGGCACGCGCTTGCCGTTGTCGTCGAACTTGCCTTCGCCCGCGGCCACGACTTCGGCCTCCATGGGCTTCTCTTTCGCGGTGTCGGGGATGATGATCCCGCCCTTCATCGTTTCGGCGGGCTCCACGCGCTTGAGCAGCACGCGGTCGTAGAGGGGCTTGATGGCCATGGTGCCTCCTTGGGCTGGACGAATCCCGGCTTCCGGGGTGTTAGCACTCGCCAGCACTGAGTGCTAAGAATCCCGCGAGGCTCCCAAGGGGTCAAGTCCTGTTTTGGCGCGGCTTGAATGAAATATTAGCGTATTGTTATCAAATTATATAAATGCTTGAGTTAGATATTTAATCGAACGGATGAACCCTTCTGCCCTCTAAGCTTTGGATATGTCCAGCCTTGTCCTTCTCAAAGACCTTCAAACGACGCTGGACCTGCTCCGCACCATCGAGCGGGATCTGACGGCCTTCCCCCCCGATCTGGCCAAGGCCGATGCGGATGCCAAGGCGCTCCAGACTCAAGTGGACAAGGCCCGCGCGACCCTCTCCGCCACGGAAAAGCCCCGGCCCCAACTCCAAGCCGCCTACGACGAGGCCAAGAAGATCGAGGTCAGCACCCGCGCCCACCTGAAGGAATCCCAGCATCAGATGCCCTACGCCATGGCCCTCAAGGAACTGGGCGAGAAGGAACGGGCCGTCAGCGCCGCCGCCAAGCCCCTCAAGGATCTGGACGCGGTGATCGCCGCGCGGAAAGCGGAGTTGGAGGCCCTCGAGCCGAAGCTCGACGCCGCGAAGGCCGCCTTCGATTCGCTCCACGCCATCTTCCTCTCCGAACACGAGAACCAGGTCATCGTGCGCGGGCAGTTGGAGGCCAAGCGGGGCGAACTCTGGACGGCCATGGACGCGGATCTCAAGCCGCGAGTGGAGCGCCTCGTCTCCCAACGCCAGGGCAAGCTCGTCGCCGAAGTCGCCCAAGGCATCTGTGGCGGCTGCCACACCAAGCTGCGCGGGCCCCTCGTCACCCAGCTCCGGAACCCGGCGGGTCTCATCGCCTGCGAGACCTGCCAGCGCTACCTCTACCTGGCGTGAACGGACTGGCTGAGCGCGTCGCGGCCCTCCAGGCGCGTCTCGCCCGGGCCTGCGACGCCGCCGGGCGCGACCCGGATTCCGTGGAGCTGCTGCCGGTATCGAAAAAGCAGCCACTCGCGCTCATCGAGGAAGCCGCGATGCTCGGCTTCCCGCGCTTCGGCGAGAACTATGTGCAGGAGGGCGCCGAGAAGGCCGCCGCGCGACCGGACCTCGCCTTTTGTCTCCTCGGGCCGCTCCAGCGGAACAAGGCCAAGATGGCGCTCCAGGCTTTCGCGGAAATCCAGAGCGTGGATCGGGTGGAACTGGTGGACCGCCTTGCGCGGTTCGCGGAGGAGTTGGAAGTCCGTCGCGGTGTGTGGATCCAGGTGGATCTCTGGAATGAGGCCACCAAGGTTGGCGGCTGCGCCGAGGCTGATCTGCCCGCCCTGCTCGACGCACTCCGCGCTGCGCCCCGCCTGGCCTTGAAGGGCCTCATGGCCATCCCGCCGCCGGAGCAACCCGAGGCCTTCACCCACCTCGCCCGGCTCCGCGACGATCTCCAGCAACGCCTCGGACAGCTCTTGCGTCTCAGCATGGGCATGAGCGCCGACCTCGATGCCGCCATCGCTGCCGGGAGCGATCAGGTGCGGATCGGCACGGCATTCTTTGGAGAGCGGAATTAACCGCGAAGACGCGAAGGGCGCGAAGAACACTTGGTTCTTCCTTCGCGCCCTTCGCGTCTTCGCGGTTCAAACCTACTTGGTGCCGGCGGCCGGACTCGAACCGGCACTAGGGGTTGCCTAACAAGATTTTGAGTCTAGCGCGTCTACCAATTTCGCCACGCCGGCAGGAAGGACCAGTCTACCGTCACTCGGCCGTGAGCGGAATGCGTCTTCCCCAACCGAAGGCCTTGGGGCTGACCTTGATGCCGAAGGGGAGCTGGCGACGCTTGAATTCCGTGCGGCGCAGGAGGCCGAGGATCCGAGGCAGCGCGGCGCGGGCGCTCGCGAGATCGTCGCCATCCAGCAGAAGGGCTAGGTCGTCGGCGAGGCCTTCTTCGGGACGCTGGGCTTCGATCGCGGCGGCGAGGATGGCATCGAGCTGTCGGTAAGGAAGCAAGCTCGCCTCGTCGGACTGGTCTGGCCTCAATTCCGCCGTGGGCGGGCGCGTGAGCACACCCTCGGGGATGCCCGGCAACACGCCCGCGAGGGCACGCACCCGGGCCTTGAGGCAGTCGCCCAGGATGCCGAAGGCTCCGATGCCGTCGCCATACAGCGTGAAGTAGCCCGTGGCGGCTTCGCTCTTGTTGCCCGTGTTGAGGACGCAGACCTTCGAAGTGCCGAGGCGCGCATGGATGGCGGGTTCGCTGGTCAGCCCCATGAGCAGCGCGCCCCGCGTGCGGCTTTGAAGGTTCTCGTCCGTGATCGAAAAGACGCGATCCGGGAAGGCGGCTTTCAGCGACGCCGCGAAGCCCGCATAGGGCGCGCCCGCATCCACCTTGAGGAAGGGCAGGCCAAGCTCCCGGGCCTGTTCCTCCGCGAAACGGAGACTGACCTCGCTGCTGAAGCGCGTGGGCAGCGCCACGCCGAGCACCTTGTCCGCGCCAAGGGCTTCCACCGCGACGGATGCGACCACCGCGCTATCAATGCCGCCGCTGAGTCCCACGACGACGGCCTCGAGCCCTTGCTTGGCGAGGTTGTCCCGGAGCGCGCGCTTGAGGCCCGCGCGAAGCCAGCGGGCTTCGTTGACCTCCACGCCCAGGCCGCTGGTGGCTTGCGTATCCACCATCACGAGCCCTTCGTGGAAGGGCGACGCGCCTTGCCAGGATCCATCGGGCCGCGCGAGACCCGAGCCGCCATCGAAGACGAGCCAACTTTCCACGCCGCAGCGATCCGCGTAGGCCAGCGGCACGCCGTGCTTCTGGGATAGCCCGAGGATGAGCGCTCGGCGCTGGGCGATCTTGGTGGGCACGGCCCAGGGCGCGGTCTTGCCTTCGGGCATCCAGCTCCCGAGATAGCCTGGGCTCGCCGAGGCGTTGAGCAGTAGCGTCGCGCCCTCGGCCTTCAATTTCGCGATGGGGTCGAAGTCGTAGCGCACGGGATTGTGAGCGAGGGTCGCGTCCGCCCACAGGTCTTCGCAAATGGAGAGGCCGATGCGCTCGCCGCCGAAGTCCACGAGGGGTTGCGGATGGGGATCGGGCTCGAAGTAGCGGGATTCGTCGAAGACATCGTAGGCGGGCAGCAGGCGCTTGCGAACGCGGGTACGGATCTGTCCCCGTTCGGCCCACCACAGCTCATTCCAGAGGCGGCCCGAAGGCGCGGGGGTCGCCGTCCCGAAGAGAAGGGGCACGGGCCCGGCGAGGGCAGCCAGCCGCCGGGATTCGGTCTCCATCCTCGCCCGTAGGCCCGGCTCCCACAGCCGGTCCTCGGGAAGGTAGCCGCAGATGGCCAGCTCCGGCGCAAGCACGAGATCGGCGCCTTGGTTCACCGCATCCGCGTAGGCGGCTTCGATCACGCGCCCATTCGTCTCGGGCGAACCGAGCCGGGCGTTGAGCTGGAGCAGCGCGAGCTTCATGCCCTCAAGCGTATCCCGACTACCAGCGGATCACCGCCCGGGTTCCGCCTTCGGGGCCGGGTTCCAGCTTCAGCTCCGCGCCCTGGGCGGCGAGCCATTTGAGGGCGAGGGGTAGGCCCAGGCCCGTGCCTTCCGGTCGCCCACTTTCGAAGGGCCGCATCATGCGAGCGGCGGCCTCTTCCCGTATGCCGGGACCCGAATCCAGGATTTCCACCGTCAGTACATCCACCCGCACTCGGATGCCCCCCCCCTCCGGCGTCGCCTGACACGCGTTCTCCAGGAGGTTCACCAGCGCCTGTTGGAGCAGTATGGGATCCGCGGGTGCCCCGCCCTGCCCTTCAAGGTGCAACACGCGGTTCTTGGCGGACGGCCGGCGCTGGATTTCGGCGATGGCCTGGGCGGCGATGGCTTCCAGTTGCACGGACTCCAGGCGGGGTTCCAACGGCCTCGCCCATTCCAGGAAGCGCTGGACAACCCGGAGCAGGTCTTCGGTCTCGGCGAGGATGGGCTCGGCCGAGGCCACGCCATCGCGTTGAAGCAGTTGGCCGTGTCCACGCAATACCGCGAGGCCATTCTTCAACTGGTGGGCGACGCCCGCGGTCATCTCGCCCAGTTCGGCGAAGCGTTCCCGGAGCTGGCGGCGGCGATCTTCCGCTTCCGCTTCCGTGATGTCCTCGAAGCTGAGCAGCGCGCCGATCTTGTCCGGGGCCTCGATGCGGCGCAGCCGCCACACGCGTCCGCCCCCACGAGCCCGCGTGGGCGGGCCAGGCGGCAGTGCGAGCGCCTCCACCAGCCACGGGAAGGGTTCCAGTACAAAGGCCGCATCGAGACCCACCACGCCCCGGGTGACATGAAGGAGGTCCAATCCCGCCCGATTGAGCGCGGCCACCTTCTGCTTCTGGTCCACCCACAGGAGGCCGAAGGGCAAGGCGTCCAGCAGCCGCTCGTGCACTGTCCGAAGCTCACCCAGCACCGCCGCCAATTCGCCACGCTCCCGCAGGCTCTGGCCCACCGCGCCAAGGAGGAGGCTTTCAGGGTCGGGAGGAATGTGTCGTCGCAACCGCGCCCACCGCACCACGAGGATCAGCGCGCCGAAGGCCACGATGCCGATGGGGATCAGCATCGCGACGATGGAGGCCGCGTGGGGGCTCAGGGGCCGGAGGGGATGCACCGCACCAGCCTACCGGAGTGGCGCTAGGCTGATGGCATGGAACGGCATCCCCTCTTCATCGTCAGCGGCGGCAGCGGCGAGACGGCTCACCGCATGGCCCAGGCGGCGCTCACCCAATTCGCGTCCGGCGATGAACTGGTGCTCCGCCGTTTCCAGAATGTGCGTGACGAAGCGGAGATGGAGCGGGTCCTCCAACTCGCCAAGGAGAAGGGCGCCGTGGTGGTTCACACGACCGTCTCCAAGGAATTGCGGTTCTTCCTGGAGGACCGCGCCAAGGCGCTGGGTCTCGTCCAAGTGGACCTCTTCGGAAGCCTGCTCGACACGCTCGCGCTCTTCCTCAAAGAGAAACCCGGCGAGCAGCCCGGCCTATTCCACGCGGTGGATGACCGCTACTTCCGGCGCATCGAGGCTATCGAATTCGCGCTCAAGTTCGACGATGGACAAGACGCCTCCGGCCTCGCGGAAGCGGACATCGTCCTCGTGGGCCTGAGCCGCACCAGCAAGACGCCCCTTTCGATGTACCTCGCCATGGAAGGGCACAAGGTCATCAACATTCCGCTCGTCCCCGGCGTGCCCCTGCCCCCCGCCCTGAGCAAGATCCCCCAAGGCCGCATCGTCGGCCTCACCATCCAGCCCGAGCGGCTCCAGGAAATCCGCCTCCACCGCATGAAGCGCATGGGCGGCGGCGGCCAGGCGGACCGCTACACCGACATGGCCCACATCCTAGCCGAAATGGACTACGCCGACAGCATCTTCAAAGCCCACCGCCGCTGGCCCGTGCTGGATGTGACCGGAAGAAGCATCGAAGAAACGGCGGGACTGGTGCTGGACCGGGTGTTTGGGAAGGAGCGGGCGGGATGAAGACATGGATTTGGGTAAAGCGCCTTGGGATCGGCGTGTCACTGACTCTAAATTTACTGTTCGCAGTCCGCTGGCTTGTGCTCCGGACCAGTGAACCTGTTGATCGCCTCGGAAGGATCACTCGCGATTTCGAAGTCGGCGATTTCAGCGGTGACGGGCCCTACTTCAAACTTCCGAAGGGATTGGTAGTTCGTGATGCGAGTCCGCGAGGACTGGATGCAATCGATCTGTTTGAACCTCATAGGTTTGAAATAATCGTTACAACCGAATCCGAAAATCTGGTGGAGTACCCACTTACATTGAAGGCGAATTCAGGATTTGGCGAATTCTATTCTGCTGATTGGAAATCCAACCATGGCACCAAGTGAACTAAAGTGGGTTCAGCATGATTCCTCCGAATACGCCCTTGCCGTCGCGCTGCGCCATGAGGTGCTTCGGGTGCCGCTCGGCCTCGCGTTCACGGTGGATCAATTGGCGTCGGAAGTCGGCAGCCACCACCTCGCGGCTTTCGATGAGGAAGGCCACATCCTTGGCTGCCTGATGCTCACGCC
>JAFDVN010000144.1 GCA_018269025.1 Acidobacteriota bacterium
TTCCCTTCGGACCGCGCCAATGGCGGGTCGGAAGGGGCGTGCGGGGCCCCGCCTACGGCCGTCCACTGGGCGGCCTCCAGCGACCCGCATCGGCCCTTCCTCCCGCGCCTTTGGCGATTCAATCCCCATCGCCCTTTACGAGTCCGGCCCCTTCGGGGCCGGTGATTGGAGCGGGCGATGGGGATTCCCTTCGGGCCGCGCCAATGGCGGTTCCGCCTGTGCGTGCGGGGCCCCGGCTCCGACAGCGCACCGCGCTGTCTCCACCGACCCGCATCGCCCACGCGGAACTCGCCTTTGGCGATTCAATCCCCATCGCCCTTTACAAGTCCGGCCCCTTCGGGGCCGGTGATTGGAGCGGGCGATGGGGATTGAACCCACGACATCAAGCTTGGGAAGCTTGCGTTCTACCACTGAACTACGCCCGCGCTGATCCCTAGGATAGCTGAATCAGGTCAGGCCTGCAGCTCCGCCAGCTTCGCCTTTACGAAGGCCAGGAGGTCTGCGCCGCCTTCCACTTCCTGCTCGGCGACATAGAGGGGCAGGGTGAGGGTGGCGAGGTGGTCGTCGGTGAGTTTCACGGCGTCCTTCTCGGTGCAGATGAGTCGGCTCGCGCCGATGTGGGCGGCTTCCGCGTCCAGGCCTTCGAGTTCATCCACGGAGGGGCCGTGATGGTCGCTGAAGCGGGCCGCGTCACGCATGGCGACACCCGCCGAGCGGAGGTCGGCGAAGAAGGCCTCCGGATTGCCGAGCCCGCACCAGGCGAAGGTGGGAGTGGGTTCAGCTTCGGGCAAGGGGATGACCGCGTCCGCGCCCACCACGGGGCGCAGGCGGGAGAGGCGGAAATCCAGCCAGAAGATGGGGCCGCCGCTTCCATGCACGCGCCACCAGGTTTCCACCGCGGCGCGATCCTTCACGCGGGCGGCGCGGGTGACGACGAGGGCGTGAGCCCGGCGCGCCTCCGCCATGGATTCCCGCAGATCCCCTAGGGGAAGCTGGAAGCCGTTGCCCCAGAGCCGCGTTCCATCCAGCAACAGCAAATCCAGATCCCGGTGCAGGGCGCGGTGCTGGAAGCCATCGTCCAGGAGGAGGGCCTGGAGGCTGGATTCGGTCTCGTGGGCGAGCTGCGCGGCTTCGATGCGCTTGCGTCCGACGAAGACTCGGCCCGGCCCGAGCCTACGGGCCATCAAGGCCGGCTCATCGCCGCTCGTGGCGGCCTTGGTCTCGGGTGTGACGGGCATGGGATCTGTCCCGCGCTTGCCGCCATGGCCGCGGCTGAGGATGGCGGTCTTGAATCCCGACGCGAACAGGCCTTCGGCGAGGAAGAGGGTGACCGGGGTCTTTCCGGTCCCGCCGGTGCTGAGGTTTCCCACGCTGATGACGGGGAGTCCTGTCTTCGCCGCGCGTTCCGGATGCTGGGCGTAGCCCCGGTTCCGGAGTGCCACCGCCATGGCATAGATGGGCGCCAGGGGCGAAGCCAGATAGCGCAAAATGGACATGCATCAAGAGTAGCGGAGGTTGTCTGTGTCCGAAGGAATCCTGCTGGCGAAGGTGGCCCGGGGCACCCTCCTGCCCGTGCCTGAGCGTCTGGCGCGGCTGGACGAGGCCCTTCCCCAGATCCGCGCCGCTCTGGACGGCGAGCGTGATGAGATCGCGATGCAGGCCACCCTGGCCTGCCTGCTCTGGGAGACCCTGCCTCAAACCAACTGGTGCGGCTTCTACCGGCGCGTGGGCGTGGGCGAGCTTGCGGTGGGCCCCTACCAAGGCGGCATGGGCTGTCTCCGCATCGCCTTCGCGCGCGGGGTATGTGGCGCGGCGGCGCGCACCGGCGCGACCCAGCGCGTGCCGGATGTCCAGGCTTTCCCGGGCCACATCGCCTGCGACGACGCCACCCGAAGCGAATTGGTGATTCCCATCCATGACGGCAGGGGGGCCCTGAGGGCGGTGCTGGATCTGGATTCTCCGAGCCTGGATGCGTTCTCGCAGGAAGAGGCCGATCGCCTGGAAGCCCTGATGGCGAGTCTGTTCCGCGGGGAGGTAGCGTGGGCCTCCGATCCGAGCCCTTGGGTGTTGTGACGCCTTGCGTCAGGCTCTGGACGCCCTCGGTCCAAGCAGATGTGAAGACATAAAAATAAGGCAGGGTTTCGGCCCTCCCGGTATCGTGGGAAACGAAATCAAAGCGAGCCATGGCCGACTCCAATTTCATCGAGCAGAGCAAAGTCCACTTCAAGGAAGGCGAGACCATCTTCACCCGAGGGGAGATGGGTCAGCAGATGTTCGTCATCCTGACGGGCAAGGTGCGCCTCTATGTGGGCGAGGAAGCCAAGGGCGAGTGGGCGGAGGAGTTCGGCAAGGGCGACTTCTTCGGTGAAGGCAGCCTGCTGGAAGCGCTTCCCCGCGCGCTCACGGCCGTGGCCATGGAGGATTCGGACCTCATCGCCATCAGCCGCGGCACCTTCCTCAAGATGATCAAGCAGAACCCGGAAGTGGCCGTGAAGATGATGCAGCGCATGGCCCAGCGCAACCGGGAGATGTCCGACAAGCTGGAAGAGAACCTCACCAAGAGCCAGAAGATGAAGACCGCGCAGCCCGTGGCGCAGCTCGTCTCCGTCCTCACCGGCAAGAAATACCCCATCCTCGCCCATGGGTCCCTCGTGGGCCGCTACGACCCCACCACCGGCGTCCACCCGGATGTGGATCTCACCACCGAGGACCACAACCTCAGCGTGAGCCGCCGCCACGCCCGCATCCTGTGCGAGCACGGCCGCTACTTCCTGTTGGAAGAGCCCGGTGTCGCCAACGGCACCTATGTGAAGGGCGACCGCATCCAGCCCGGCGACGCGCGGGAGCTCGCCCCTGGCGACCGCGTGGGTTTCGGCATGGTGGTGCTCTTCTTCGAGAAGGCCTGACCCATGGCCTCGCAGATCCTCGAGATCTGGCGGGATGAGCACGGCTCGGAATGGGAGTTGGCGGATTTCGGCGATGGCTGCATCGTCCGCGAGCGCAATGTCCTCGACCTGATTGATGGCGATGCCCGGGAAGGCTACGCCGTCATCGCGCGGTTCACGGATGCCGAAGACGCCCGCGCCTTTCTTCATCAAGAGGGGTTCGAATCCCTTGGGGTGGACGATGACTAGCCTTGAGCGCGCCCGACTCGTCGCCGGTTACCTGCGGGCCGAGGCGGAGGTCCGCCGGGCATCCCTGGGCACGCTTCTCGGCCTGATCATCCTTGCCATCTTCGCGGCGCGCCTAGGCCAGGGCGCGTCCTGGTCCGCCCACGCGGGGCTTTGGGTGGGACTCGTGATCCTTCCCTGGCTGTTGCGCGTTGTCTCACCGAAGGGCACCCAGACGATCTATCACCTCGAGCTCGCGGCCTTCCCGCTCAACGCCCTCCTGCTTGGCTTCATCGCCTTTCTGGAGGCGTCCCGTTTGCCGCGCCTGGACCTGCCGGGCGTCCCGGCGGCTCGCTGGCTTTTCCCCGCGCTGTCTCTCCTGATCCCCGCGGGCTATGTCCTCCATGGCCTCGCGGATTGGATCCGTCGGATGAAGCAGAACGCCTGGATCAAGGACACCCTCGCCATCCCGCCCGTGGATGCCTACCAGGAGGAACCCCGCCGCCTGCTGGGCGCGGCCCTCTCCGCCGCTCCTTCCACGACGGATGCCTGGGCCCAGTTCCGCACCGTGCCCGCGAGTGCCCGCAACCTGAAGCTGTTCTTCAAGCTGGACACGGCCCGGCATGGCCCCTGGCGCGCGGCCTTCTCGGACGAGTACGCGCTCCTGGCCTTCCACGACGGCACGGGCCACGAGGCGGTCGCGCCTGGTGGCATCATCCTCGCGGTGGACGACGCCCCGAGGCCCGGCGAACGCGAGCGCATGATCCTCGTGCGCTGGAACGGCCATTTCCACGAAGGCCGGATCACCCGCGACGATCTGCTCAAGATCCAGGCCTGGAACAGCCGCAGCACGGGCTTCGAGCCCAAGTCGGTGGTCCCCGCCACAGGGCTTTAAACGCCAAGGGCCCCGTGCGGGGCCCTTGGCTCAAAACGCGGACGATCAGTGATGCGCGCCGATGCCCATCGCCTTCGCGGCCTTCGTGAGTTCGGGCACGACTTCGAAGAGGTCGCCCACAATGCCGTAATCCGCGATCTTGAAGATCGGCGCGTCGGGGTCCTTGTTGATGGCGACGATGTACTTGGAGCTGCTCATGCCCGCGAGGTGCTGGATGGCGCCGCTGATGCCGGCGGCGATGTAGAGCGTGGGGCTCACGACCTTGCCGGTCTGGCCCACCTGGATCCCGTGGGAGAGGCCCCAGCCGGCGTCCACCGCGGCGCGGGACGCGCCCACCACGCCGCCGAGGGCGTCCGCCAGCTCTTCGAGAATTTTGAAGTTCTCGCCGCTCTTCAGGCCGCGACCGCCCGCGACGATGACATTGGCTTCGGTGAGGTCCACCTTGCCGCCGCCCTTGGCGAGGATCTCCTTCACGATGGCCTTGAAGTCCCCGGCCGGGGCCTCCACGGATTCCATTGCGCCCGGCCCAGTCTTCTCGGTGGCGGCGAAGACATTCGGGCGGGTCGTCGCGACCTGCACGGCGCTGGTGAAGCCGGTGGTGGCAAAGGCCTTGCCGGCGTAGACCGGGCGCTGGGCCTGGAGCTTGCCGCCCTCCATGGAGAGGCCGGTCACATCGCCGGCATAGCCCGCGTCCAGGCGCGCGGCGGCGCGGGGAAGGGCGTCCTTGCCCATGGCCGTGGCGGCTCCGAGCACGATGGTCGCGCCCTTGGCCTTGGCGGCGGAGGCGATGGCGGCGGCGAAGGCGTCGCTGGAATAGGAGGCGAGGGACGGCGCGACACAGGTGAGGATCGAGTCCGCGCCGTACTTGGCGGCGTCGGCAGCGCCGTCCGCGGAGGCGCCGACGGTGAGCGCGCCAAGCTGCTGGCCGCTGGCGTCCGCCAGGCGGCGGCCTTCGCTGAGGGCCTCGGCGCTGGGCTTGCGGAGCTTGCCGTCTTTCAATTCACAGAACACGAGAATCATGGTCATTCCTTTTTTTATCTGCGGAATCTGTGGCTGAAACCTAGAAGACCTTGGCTTCGTTCTTGAGCGCGTCCATGAGGGCCTTGGCTTGGCTGGCGGCATCGCCTTCCAGCTTGCGGCCCTCGGCGCGGGCGGCGGGCAGGGTCATGGCGAGGGTGCCCGTGGCGGGTGCGTGGCCGGCGACTTCCGTCTCCTCGATGGTCTTCTTCTTGGCAGCCATGATGCCCTTGAGGCTGGCGTAGCGGGGCTCGTTCAGGCCCTTCTGGGCCGTGACGACGGCGGGCAGGCTGCCCTCGACCACCTCGGTGCCGCCTTCGATCTCGCGCTCGGCGCGGAACTTCCCGTCGGTGATCTCCAACTTCACGACCACATTGGCCTGAGCGTAGCCCAGCAGCTCGGCGAGCATCGGGCCCACGGCGGAGTTGTCGCCGCCCAGGCCCTTGTTGCCGGAGAGGACGAGGTCGAAGCCCTTGTCCTTGGCGAAGCCCGCCAGGATCGAGGCCGTGGCGAGGGTGTCGCCCTGGCCATCGCCCTTGATGAGGACGGCGTGGTCGGCGCCCAGGGCGAAGGCGTTGCGGAGGACATCCTTGGCCTTGTCATCACCCACGGTGGCGACGGTCACTTCCGCCCCGGCGGATTCCTTGAGGCGCAGACCCTCTTCCAGGGCGTACTCGTCGTAGGGGCTGGTGATCCACTTCACATCCGTGGGGTCCAGCGACTTGCCATCCCCAGCGACCTTGATCTTGGTCTCCGTGTCGGGCACCTGCTTCAGGCAGACGAGAATCTTCATGGACACTCCAGAAGGGCCGTGCGGCCAAAGCCTCATTTTACCGGAGCGCCGGACCGGCCCCTAGCGAAAGGTGCCGCCCCCAGGATTGATCGTGGTAAAAGGGAGGCACCATGCGCACCCCATCGCGTTCCCGCCTCGGTTTCCCGGTGGCCCCCCTGGGCGCCGCTCTGCTCGGTCTCGCGGCCCTCACAGGCTGCGGACGGAAAGAAAGCGCCGCGGCTCCGGCCGCGCCAGCCCCGACCACCCACACGGCTCCCAGCTCCGTCGTGAGTACCACGCCCGCGGGCAGCGCGGCGGCACCCTCCGTGATGGTGCAGGCGGATGGACTCGTCAGTTCCGGCACGCCGGGCCATGTGGCGGCGGCGGGCGGCGATCCAGGCCTCACCTACACCTGGTATGTGGATAACGGAACCATCGAGGGCGCGGCGGACGGGTCCTCCATTTTGTGGACCGCCGGAAGCATCGGCTACGCCCATGTCTACTGCGCCGGGGCCAATGCCGCGGGCGCGAAGACCGTTGCCATGGCCACGGTGAAGATCATCCAGGCACCCTCCATCGCCCGCTTCGAGGCCAACCCCCCGGCGGTGAACCCGGGTGAGAAGGTCTTCCTGGGGTGGGATGCGGCGGGCGCCACCAAGCTGACCCTGGAGCCCGGTGGGGACGATGTGACGGCCCTGAATGGCCCTGCCAAGACCGTGGAACCCAAGGAGACCACCACCTATACGCTCACGGGCACGAATGAAGCCGGGACAGTCGCCACCAAGACACTCACGGTGAAGGTGGTTCCGCCGCCCCAGGTGAAGAGCTTCTCCGCCACCGGCGCCATTGCCGTGGGTCAGCCCCTCACCCTGGTGGGCGATTTCAGCGGAGGCAAGGCGGAAATCCGCCGGGGAGACGAAGTCCTCGCTTCCTCCGACCAGAGCCCCATCCAGGCCACGACCACGCTGAAGGATGGGGATTCTTTCACCCTCACCGTGAAGGGCGAGACGGGTTCCTCCGCCAGCTCCACGCGAACCTTCAGTCTGCAGGGCCATACGGGAACGGCCGCACCCGCACCCGCCGCCCCCACTCAGCCCGCCAAGCCGTGAGAACCCGCCGCCTCCGTTAGTCTGGAGGCATGAACGCACCGGACTTTCAGGACGCGATCGTTTTCACAGGCGGGGGCACGGGAGGACATTTCTTCCCGGCCGTGGCGCTGGCGGAGGGGGCTCGCGCCCGTTGGCCTGGACGGAAGATCGCCTTTGTCGGCGCGACCCGAGGCATCGAGGCGAGGAAGCTGCCGGGCTCGGAGTGGCCGCACCTGCTGCTGGATGTGGAAGGCTTCCTCGGCCGGTCCCCGTTCCGGGTCGCGCGTTCCGCCTGGAAGCTCTTTCGCGCGAAAGCCGCGCTGAAGCGACAGTGGAAGGCTGGGCGCCCCTTCGCCGTCATCGCCACGGGCGGCTATGGCGCCGCGCCCGCGCTCATGGCCGCAAAGGCGCTGGGCATTCCCTACTACCTCCATGAAAGCAACGCCGCGCCGGGCGCGCTCGTGAAGCAGATGGCCTCTGGCGCGCGCCGGGTGTGGTGCGGCATGGACGCGGTGAAGGAGCTGCTTCCCGGCGCGGCCTGTCTCACGGCTGGAACGCCGGTGCGGGATGCTTTTCGTCGGCCCTTCAAGTCCATCAAGGAACTGCGCCGCCCCTTCCAACTGCTCGTGCTGGGCGGAAGTGGCGGGGCCCGCGCCATCAACGACGCCATGATGGAAGCGGCACCCGCGCTGCTGGACATCTTCGACGACTGGACGATCCTCCAGCAGACGGGCCCCGCTGAATTCGAGCGCCTGAAGGATCAGGCGAGGCACGACCGCCACCACCTCGCGCCCTTCATCGAAGACATGGCCGGGACGATGGAAGCCTCCGCCCTCGTGGTGAGCCGCGCGGGCGCGTCCACCTGCGCCGAACTGAAGACCGTGGGCCGGGGCTCCATCCTCATTCCGCTTCCCACCAGCGCCAACCAGCACCAGCTCCGCAACGCCGAGGCCATGGCGAAGGAATTCCGCGCCGTGCTCGTGCAGCAGCAGGCGAACCTCGCCGATCATCTCGAAGCCCACTGCCACAGCCACATGGGCAACGCCTACGCCCGCCTCCAACTCGCCCAGAAGCCCGAACCCAACCGCGCCGTCGAGATCTGCCTGGATGATCTCGCGGCGCGGGAAGGGCTTGCCTGAATCAGATCCGCACGAGCATGTGCCGGGCCAGGCGGCCGTGAAGGCGACCCAGCCCCCGGGCGATGTGGAGGGTGAGCGGGATCGTGACGAGGCCCAGGAGGCCCCACAGCACGGCCACGAAGTTCGCGTGGGCATAGCCCCAATTCCAGCCGTCGAAGGTCACCTCGTGGAAGACGAAGTGGACGATGGGCGTGGCGAGCAGGAGGAGGCTGAAGGAGAGCATCGTCACCATGATCGAGAAGTAGGTGACGCCGAGGGGAAGCATGAGCAGCAGGTAGCCGAGGCTGGACCAGGTGCGGCCTTCCTGGACCATGGCCTTGATGCGCGCCTTCCAGCCCTGTGCGCCTTCGGAAGGCGGCTGGCTGCGAGGCATGCGGACGCCCAGCATCGCTTCCACGAGACGGCCTTCCGCGAGGGCGAGCAGGCGGACGGAGCCCAGGAAGGCGATCGCGAAGGGGAGTCCGAGGATGAGGATGGATAGCCCGAGCGAAAGCGAAATGCCCGTCACCGCCCAGGTGAAGAAGAAAATGCCCGGGCCGATGGAGATGAGCAGGTAGAGCAGGGCGGTGTAGGCGCGGTAGTCCTTCACCACCGCAAAGTAACCCGGGCGTAGCGTCGGCAGGGGAGGCTCCCCTTCCTGGGTCGGCGGAGGCGTCGGCGTGAGGGTCGCGCTCACGGGGGTCTCCCGATCTTTGTAAGCCGCGGCCACTTCGGCGGGCTCGCCATAGGCGGCGAGAATCGCGGGCAGCGCCTGGGCTTCGTCAAAGGTGGCGTCCTGGTAGCGCCGCCGCGCCACTTCGGAGCGCAGGTGGTTTTCCGCGTCCCAGAGCGCGTCCTGGACGAGGGCCTTGTCGCAGCCCTTGAGGGCGGCCTTCAAGGCGTCGAGGTAGGCATCAATGATGGCGTCAGCGTTCCCATTAGGCATGGTCCACTCCCTTCAACACGGCGTTCACGACTTGGCTGGTCTGCTTCCATTGCTTGGCCCACGCGCCCAGCGCGGCGCGGCCATCCAGGGTGAGGCGGTAGTACTTGCGGGGTGGGCCCGAGACCGAGGGCTCCACGCGGCTGTCCAGGAGGCCGAGGCCCTCCAGCGAGCGCAGAGTGGGATAGAGCGTGCCCAGTTTGGTGATGGGCGCCCGCTCCTCCAGCTCTTTGGCGATGTCGTAGGCGTAGCGGGGCTCGGAGGCCTCCGCCAGCACGGCCATCAGGAGAAGGGCCACGGTGCCCGCGTTCAACTCCTTCTGGAACTTGCGCTCCAGGTCGTCCAGCAATCCAGGGTCCATGGGGCCTCCGTCATGTGAGGGGATACGGCCGTCGTGGACATAGTATTAGTGTGAAGTTAATAATAGTCAATTTCGGCTACGGGCTACAGGCCCCCGGCCACCGGAAAAACAGGCACCGACCCATGCCTTCGGCGAGTCAGGACCTGCATGGGTAGCCGGTGGTCGGAAGCCGGAAGCCGGATCTCAGCCCAGGTCTACCAAGCCGCGAATGTGGGCCTTGATCTGCTCCATCTCTTCTCGGGTGATGCGCTGGGCGGGCACGCCGCCCCAGGTTTCGCCCGGCGGGACGCGGGCGCCGGGGAGGAGGACGCTTTGGGGCAGCACGGTCGCGCCATCGCCCACCTCCACATCGCCCATGACACAGACCCCGGCGCCCAGCGTCGCCCGGTGCCCGATCTTCACCGGCGCGAGGACGAGGTTCCCGCCGCCGCCGTAGTGGGCGAAGATGCGCACCGAGCCGCCCAGGGCCGCGTCGTCGCCGATCTCGATGAAACGCGGATCGCTGATGAGCTCGGTGTTGATGAAGGCGTGGCGGCCGATCTTCATGCCCATGGCTTTGAGGAACCATACGCCGAAGGGCGTCAGCGTCGCGAAGGGCAGGAAGGTGAAGCGCACGAGGTAGAAGAGGCCGTTGTGCAGGAACCAGGGCACGGCGGCCAGGGTGTAGTAGCCGCCCTTGAAGGGTTTGAAGCGGGTGGGCAGGACGAAGTTGTAGACCGGAACGACGATCATCAGCGCGAGGCCGAAAATGAAGAAGCACAAGGAGAGCGTGAAGCCTTCCCAGACCCAGTGCAGGGGCGGGTTCCAGGCTCCGCCGAGCCGCCCCGCGAGATGCCAGAAGCCGAAGGCGGGCATGAGTGCGAGTCCCAGCGCCGAAGACGCCAGCACATAGAGCAGCAGCACCGCCGCGCCATAGCTGGCCCGTGCGAAGCGGCGCATCAGCCGGTCGAGCCAGCCGGTGGGTGGCGGGTTCTTGCGCTGATCGTTGGCGAAGGCGCTGGGCGGGTCGGGCATGGCGTCAGCCTACGCCAGAATCGGGCGTCGGGCGTCGGGCTTCAGGCGTCGGGTCGCTGTGCGGCGGGATAGCGTGGAACAATCCGCTCCGAATCGCAAAGAGCCCCGAAGGCCGAAGCCCAAAGCCTGACGCCTATTTCTGGCCCTCTCGCCGCCGCATAGACTGTCCAGATGCACCTCGCTCTGCTCCGTCTCTCCGCCCTCGGCGACATCCTGCGGGTGTTACCGGCCTGGGCGAACCTGCATGAGGCCTTTCCCGAAGCGCGGTTGCAGGCGGTGGTGGAGGATCGTCACGCGTTCTTGCTGGAACCCTTTCCCTGGCTGGAGCCGGTGCTGGTGCGTCGCAAGGCGCTGTCCGATCCCTTCAAGGCGCTGCCGGAATTGAAGCGCGTGGCGGCACAGATCGAGGGTGCGGACGCAAGCCTCGACTTCCACGGCATCCTGAAATCATCGCTCATCCCAAAGTTCGCAAAGATCAGGGAGCGCTGGGGCGATGGGGTCACGAAGGAAGGCGCGGGACTGCTCCAGACGAAGCGGGTGCCCTTCCGCTTGCAGTCGCGCTATGCCCAGGCCCTCGGGCTGGCGGAGGCCTTCGGCCAAAGCCGTGGAGTGAACGGGCTCGGGCGCCTTCGACCTGTCTTGAAGGAAGCGGCTCTGCCGGATCCGGGACCCATCTGGCAGACCGCGCGTCCGCGCGTGGTGCTCGTTCCGGGAGCCTCCCGGGCCGGAGCCTACAAGCGCTGGCCGCTTCAGCACTGGATCGCATTGGCCCATCGAATGAAGGATCGCTTCGAGCTGCGCTGGAGCCTGGGCCCGGATGAAGAGGAAGTGCGTGGATGGCTTCCCGAGGCGAGCGGCGTGGACGCGCTGCCATCGCTGCCGTGGTGGCAGCTCGCTACCGCCATCCGTCAGGCCGACCGTGTGATCACCGGGGACACGGGGCTGCTTCATCTGGCCGTTGTCTGCGGCGTACCGGTGACGGCCCTCTTCGGGCCCAGTGATCCCATCATCGCGGGGCTGCCCGAGGGAACGGGCGACTTGCTCCGCACGGGCATCGCCTGTTCGCCCTGTCGGGACCGCGCCTGCCGCCGACGCCAGTGTCTGGAGGACCTGGCGCCGGAGCAGGTGCTACACAGCCTCTAGGATCAGTGCCGCAAGGCCACTTCCTGGATGACCTTCACGAGCGCACGGGACGCATCGGGATCCATCGGGCCGGGCTTGCCGCCCAGAGCCTTCTGCATGTGGTCCATCATCGCCTGCTGGTAGGCCTCGTGGGCCTTTATGAGATCGGCCATGTCCTGGGCGTTCAACTTCGCCTTGTTGGCGTCCAGGGCCTTGTATGCCGCTTCTGCGGCGGGGCGCTCATCCGCGGGCAGGGCCACGATCACCGCTTGGCCTTCCTGGATCATGCTCTTCACGATGCCCTGGTTGGTGGCGCTCATGATGCCAGCCGCGAGACCATTGGAGGTGTCCACCTGGATGCCCTGTTCGGCGGCTTCGGCCTTGACCTTGGCGATGCCTTCCTTGGCCTTGTGATAGACATAGTAGGAACAGCCGCCAATGACGAGGATCGAGAGCAGCACGATCGTGCCGCAGCCGATGAGCAGCCATTTGAGGATGGGGTTCATGCCCGACTTTGGGGCAGCCGGGACCGGAGCGTCAGCCATGGGAGTCTCCTGGGTGGTTTCGGCCCCAAGGATGGCAGCGTCTTAGCCCCGGTGCCAGACCGTCGTTCCGTCTTTCCGATCCTCGATCACGATGCCGAGGGCCTTGATCTGATCCCGGATGCGGTCGGCTTCGGCCCAGTCCTTGGCGGCCTTGGCGGCCTTGCGGGCGGCGAGGAGGGCCTCCACCTCCCCATCGGCTGAACCGACCTCGGTGGGCCAGGCGGCGAAGATGGCGTTCGTCTCGTCCAGGAAGGCCAGCGCCGCGTCGCGCTCCTCGCGGCTCAGGGCGATGCGGTCGTCCTGGGCGTTGAGGTCGGTGATGAGGGTGAAGAGCGCCGCCAGGGCCTCGGGCGTGTTGAGGTCGTCCCCCATGGCCTTCCAGAAGGTGTGCCGGGCCTCCTCGATGCGGGGCAGGGGCTGAAGGGCTTCCTTCCATGCCCCGCCGCCCGCCTCGCCTTCGCCCTCCATGCGACGGCGGAAGGCGCGGATCCGCTTCAGGGCGTTTTCCGCGCCCTTCAGGCCCTCGAAGGAGAAGTTGTAGAGCTTGCGGTAATGGTTGCTCTGGATGGCGAAGCGAAAGGCGATGGGGTCCACGCCCTTCTCATGCAGATCCCGCAGGGTGAAGAAGTTGCCCAGGGACTTGGACATCTTCTCCCCTTCGACCATGAGGAATTCCCCGTGGACCCAACTCGCGACCCAGGGGTGCCCGAGTGCCCCTTCGCTTTGCGCGATCTCATTCTCGTGGTGGGGGAAGATGAGATCCACGCCGCCGGTGTGAATCTCCACCCGTTCGCCCAGGTGCTCGATGCCCATGGCGGAGCATTCGATGTGCCAGCCGGGGCGGCCGGGCCCCCAGGGGCTCTCCCAGGTGGGTTCTCCGGCCTTGGCGGCCTTCCAGAGGACGAAGTCGTTCACTGTGTCCCGCTCGTACTCGTCGGAGTCCACGCTGGTCCCGGCGCGCATGCCCTCCCGGTCCAGGTGAGCGAGGCAGCCGTACTGGGGCAGCCCGGCGATGCGGCAGTAGACGGAGCCTTCCCGTGCGTAGGCGAGGCCCTTCGCCTCCAGCTTCTGGATGAGGGCGATCATGTGGGGGATGTGGTCCGTGGCCTTCGGCATCACATCGGGGCGGAGGATGCGCAGGGCGTCCAGATCCTCCAGGAAGAGAGCCGTGAAGCGCTCTGTGAGGGCCTTCATGGCCCCGTGCCGCTCGACGTTCGTGGCGGACTCGGGCAGATCCTTCTGGGAATCCCGGATGATCTTGTCCTCCACATCCGTGAGGTTCATGCAGAAGCGGACCGGGTGCCCCGATGCCACCAAAGTACGGCGGAGCAGATCTTGAAAAAGAAAGGTGCGCAGATTGCCGATATGGACGAAGTTGTAGACCGTCGGACCGCAGTTGTAGATGCGGACCTGGCCATCCTCCCCGGGACGCACGGGTTCCATCCCCCGGGTGAGGGTGTTGAACAACGAGACCGGAAGGTGCATGCTCTGCATCCAACCATCTCACCACAAACCGACCAGGAGGCCCCATGGGGCTCTTCACCTTCGGGAAGGCCAAGGGGGAAACCCCTGAGGAGCTCGCCGAGCGGGCCCGGCAGGCCGAGGCCACCGCGGCGCTGAAGAGCGGCCAGTTGGAGGCCCTGGATGAGCTCGTCCGTCACCTGGATGAGGATCGCCTCCTGCTTCTGCGGGCCGCGCTGGAACTAAAGCCGGGCCTCGAGCCCAAGGCCGCGGGAGAGGTGCTCCTGGACATCTGCTTCAAGCCCCTCGGGCTGGCTTCCCTGTTCCTGGCGCTCGTGGACTGGGAACGGGATCGCATCTCCTTCCCGATCTATCACGAGGGGGGACGGCTCCGGAACCAGATCGAACGGGACTTCACGAACGAGCAAGGTGGCGGTCTCACCGGAAAGGCGATCCGGGCCGGGGCCCCGCTGTACATCCAGACTCTGGAGGAAGGCCGGAATGCGGGTGCCATCTTCTCCGAAGCCGAGCGCATCAGCGGGCTCGTGCCCCAGAGCTGGTATGGGGTGCCCCTCGGCGTGGGGATGGGAGCCACCGGACGCGCCTTCGGGCTTGTGAGCTTCCAGAGCTTTCACCCCGATGCCTTCTCCGAATCCAGGCGCCGGTTGATGGATGCGATGGCGGCCATCCTCGCCCTCTGTCTCACCGCCCGGCCATGACCACCGCGGGGGGAGGCGAGGTCCGGGAAGCGGCCCGCATCCAGGACCTGAAGGAGCTGATCCGCCATGTGGACGAGGATCGGGATCTACTGATGGCGGCCCTGAGGGACCTGCAACCGGGGATGTCTCCCGTCCAACTTGGCGCGGCTCTTTTTGGGTTGTGTCATCGCCCCTTGGGCCTCGCATCGTTCTATCTGGCCTTGGCGGATTGGGAGAGGGATGTACTCGCCTTCCCCTTCTATTACGAAGGCGGCCGCGACCGGCCTCGGCAGTCCCGCAGCCTTTCGAGCGCGCCCGGGCTCACGGGCGAGACCTTGAAGCTGGGGCGTCCCCTCTATCTGAAATCCCTGGAAGAAGGCCGGGCCCGCGGCGTCGTGCTCTCCCAAGCGGAGATTGACAGTGGGCTCGCGCCCCACAGCTGGCATGGCGTTCCCCTTGGCGCGACCTGGTGTGAAAAGCCCTTCGGATTGGTGAGCTTCCAGAGCTTCCAGCCCGATGCCTTCACGGCCTCCCGACTCCGACTCATGGAGGCTCTGGGCGAGGTCCTGGCCTTCGCCCTCAAGGCGAGACCGATTCATCCCGAAGGAGATCCCGGATGATGTTCGGGTGGTTCAAGCGACAGGCCCCTCCCCCCCCGCACCTCCCGGGGGATGCCGCGGTCTCGGAGCTCGCGATCTTGGAAGCCATGTTGCGGGAACGGGATGAGGACCGTCGCCTCACCCTTGAGATCCTCGACACGCTCAAGCCAGGCCTGGAGCCCCGGGCGATGGCCGAAAGCATCCGAAGCGGCTGCGAATCCGCGCTGGGCCTTGCGACGTTCTACCTCGCCCTAGTGGATTATGAGCAGGACAGCCTGGACTTTCCGCTCTACTGCGAAGGCGGCAAGGCCCGGGCAGTGGCGACCCGCGTCTTCAGTGCCTTCGGAGGGCTCACCACCCGGGTGCTCCTGGGGAAGCAGCCGCTCTACTACCCCAATTTGGATCTTCAAAAAGAGGCTGGTGCCGCTTTCACGGAGGCCGAACGCATCACCGGGCTCATCCCTGAAAGCTGGTTCGGAATTCCCCTCGGCGTGGGCCCGGGGTGGCCCGATCGCCCCTTCGGCGTGCTGAGCTTCCAGTCCTTTCCCAAGGATGCCTTTTCGCCCTCGCGCCGGGAGATCATGGCGACCCTCGGTGCCGCCCTGGCTTTGGCCATTCAGGCCGATCCCGCTCGAAGGCTCAGAGTGGAGTGACCGGCCGAGAGAGCAGGTTCAGCATGGCCTCGGGCAACACCGTGGCGCGCCCGTCACTCCCCGCCACCAAATGCCGACTCTCCCCTTCCGCGAGCAGGAGCCCATCCCGCTCGATGCGATACGAGAAGGCCACCTGTCGTCGGGTCGCAGATTTCAGCGTGGTGCGGACCTGCACCAGCTCGTCGTAGCGCGCGGGGGCCCGGTAAGTGAGGCCAATGCCGTTCACCGGAAGCTTCACGCCTTGGGCTTCCCACTCCGCGTAGCTCATGCCCAGCTGGCGCAGGAAGTCCGAGCGCCCCAGTTCCATCCACACGATGAAATGGCTGTGGTGGACGATGCCCATGGCATCGGTCTCGGCGTAACGGACCCGGATCTCGGTGAGGGATTCCATGGAATCAGGCTAGAGGCTGGGGGCTGGAGGCTGGAGGTTTTTTTGCGGCCTTCGGCCGCACCAAAATCAGAACGGCGCCCCGAAGGGCGCCGCGCCGGAAGACCTCCAGTCTCCAGCCTGATGCCTACTCCACCTTCACGGTGATGTGATCGCCATTGTTGGTGGTGATTTCGAGCAGCAGGTCGCCGGGCTTGGAGTCCTGCAGCATCTTGACGAGCTGATCGGCCTTGAGGGGTTTGCTGTCCTTGCCGTTGACGCGGATCTCGCTGTCCTGGGCGCATTCGAGAATGCTGGTGGCCAGGCTGAGCGGGGTGCGCATGTGGACTTCGGTGGGGCCGTTGCCCTTGTGGCGGCCATGGCCGTCCTGGGAGACGATGTCCACCTTGATGTAGCGCGTGGCGCCTTGGGCGGACAGGGGGAGGGCGAGGCTGGCGGCGAGCGCCAGCGGGGCGATGAGGGCACGCATGGAAAGCTCCTTTGGGTTGCCGGGTTCTGCGTTGGCCGGGTCTGCATGGATTACGGGACAGGGGCCAGGCGGATTAGCCCGGAGGCGAGTATCGTGGAACGAGGCTTCCATCCGGGGCATCTCATCCCGGTGCCGAGGTGCCCATGAATCGCCTTCCCCTAGCTGCCGTTCTGCTATCCGCCGCCCTGCCGCTCCTTAGTCAGAGCGTCACCTGGCACGAGAGCCTGGACAGCGCTCTGAAGGTGGCCAAGGCCACCCACGCCCGGGTCTTCGTGGATATCTGGGCCGAGTGGTGCCCGCCCTGCCAGCGCATGCGGAAGGATGTCTTCCCCACGCCCCAAGCCCAGGCCGCCCTCAAGAAGGTCGTCGCGGCGTCCGTGATGGTGGAGAAGAAGGACCGTACCCCCATTCCCGCCGGGGTCGCCGTGGATCAAAAGTACGGCACCCAGGCCTATCCCACCCTCGTCCTCCTGGATGAGGACGGGAAGGTGATCCGTCGTCACACCGGCGCCCTCGATGCCGCCGGCCTCGCCAAGTTCATCTCGGGCGAATAGCCCTTTTCTGGAGCCCACGCATGAAGCGCCTCGTTTCCACCGCCCTCGTTCTCGGTCTCGCTGCGGCCGTGCTTCCCGCCTTCGCCCAAGGCCCCATCACCTGGGAGCACAACCTGGAGGCCGCCAAGGCCCGGGCCAAGAAGGAGCACAAGCAGATCTTCATGGACATCTACACCGACTGGTGCGGCTGGTGCACGAAGATGCGCAAAGACACCTTCCCGACGCCCGAGGCCCAGGCCGCGCTGCGGAACTTCGTGCCCCTCTCCGTCTGCACCCAGCTCAAGGACGGCACGCCCACGGAGAACAAGCCCCTCGAAAAGCAGTTCGGCGTGACGGGTTTCCCGAGCCTGTACATCCTCGACGAGAACGGCAAGACCGTGCGCTCTCTCGCCAGCTACCTGCCCCCCAAGGAGTTCACCCAGTTCCTGGACGGCACCCTGGACACGAGCAAGATGGATTGAGCGTCAGGTTGGAGACTGGAGGCTGGAGGCCTCCATCGGTGCGGCGCCCTCTCGGGCGCCGTGCTTTTGTCCCCGGCCCCCAGCCTGAGTTCATTTCCAGGCCCTCGCTTCGGATTTGACGAGGGTCCGCAACGCGCCTTCGCCCGCGCCGCCATAGAGAGTGCGGTCCACGGCTTCGGCCAGGCTCGTGAGCGGCGCGGCGCGATCCGGGCGGAGGCGGCCGAGGCGCAGGAGCCAGGCCCGGGCGGTCTCGCCGGGACTCGGGGGCGCGAGTTTCTGGACACGGCGCACCAGGGGGGCGAGGGCCTTCAGGCCTTTCGGCTCCGGCCAGGCCTGCTCCGGTCGTCTTGGGCGGAAACGCCAGGCGGCCCAGGCCGCGGCCAAAAGAAGAACCGACCCGATGGCCCAGGGTGAGGGCCGCTTCCAGGACCAGGACCAGCCTTTGGTAAGGCCTTTCGCGACTCCCTGAAGGGAGGCGAGGCCCGTGGCTTGGTCCTCCCCGGAGAAGCGCACCACATAGCGATCCCATTTGAAGGAGACCGCGTCGGCGATGCGGGTCCAAGTCTCGGACCAGTCGCTTTCCGTCGCGGCGACGAAGGGGGGCGTGCCATCGCCCACGCGCCAGATCTGGGCCGTGGCATCCCAATACTCCACCCAGGAATGGGCCTCGTCCTGGGTGACGAGCCAGTAGCCGCCTTCGGGCACCCAATCGCCGAGGCGATAACCGTTCACGACGCGGGCGGGAACGCCCCGCGCGCGGAGCATGAGGGCGAGGGCCGATGCGAAATACTCGCAGTGGCCCGCCTGGGTACGGTCGAGGAAGTCCTCCAGCGGATTGGGAGCCGTGCCACAGGGGTTGTCGAGGGTGTAGCGGAAGGTGCGGAGCTTGGCCTCCAGTGTCGCGGCGAGGGCGGGCGTGCTCATCGTGCCCGGCGCCCAAGCCAGGCTGGCCTTGCGCGCGGCCTCGTGCTCAGGCTGGAGATCCAGTAGCATCGCGAGGCGGCGGCCGATGGGTGGGCGATCATCGTCCAAGGGCAGGGCATCGTCCGGTCCCCGGGCCAGGACCGCTTGCGTAACGGACACGGGCACACTCCGGGTGACCGGGAAGGGCAGCCGCCAACTCCCGCCTTCGCCCCGTCGTAGGCGCTGGTTGAAGGGCGAGCCCGCGTAGACCGTGCCGTAGGGCAAGGGCACGAGTCCGCGGGGCGTGGGGTTCAGAAACAATTCCAGGGGAATTCCGGGCTCGATTCCAGCGGCCTCCGCCTGGGTGCCGAGGCGAATGAAATGGGTCGGCGTGTAGTCATCGGCCTCCCACCGGAGTCCCTTCACCCGCTCCAGGGTGACGCCGCGAAAGTAGGCGAGCCGATGGCCCAAGGCCGCGCGGGCGTCGGCATCGAGGCCCGTCGGCGGCACCACGCGCATCACCACCTCGTGATTGGCTGAGATCGCGCCGGACTGGCTGAGGTCCACCTCGTCGCTGAGACCGGCCTGGAGTCTTCCCAGGGCCGCCCCGAAGGACGGGAAGGGTCGCCATCCCGTGTTGAGGCGCGGCAGCAGCAGGAAGAAGAGTCCCGCCAACGCGAGCGCGCCCGCCGCCCAGGCGGGCACGAGGCGGAAGGGGGGGCGTGGCGCGGGCCCGTGGCGCCGGGAGGCGGGCGGTTCCCAGGCCAGTTGAAGGAGGGCCAGGGTCGCGGTGAGCATCCACACCAGCGTCCAAAGGAAGAACTCAACATCCGCGTTGCTGATGGCTGTGGTGAGAAAGAGCAGGAAGCCCATGAGCAGCAACTGCCGTCGTTGGGCCGACTGACGCGGCAGCGCGAGCCTCAGTCCGCTGAGCAGAAAGAGCAGCCGCACCATCTGGCCGAAGAAGCCGTGGTTCACCAAGAGATCCAAGCCGAGCCAGCCGAGGACGGCCAACTCCAGGGGCAAGCGCCATCGGGACAGGTCCACGCGCAGGTATTCCACGCCCAAGGCGGCCACCAGGGGCACGGCCATGAAGATCAGCTCCCAGGGCTCGAAGATGCCCGTGCGCGCCACGGCCCCGTAGACCGCCCAGAGCGGCAGATGGTCGAGCCAGCGCGCGTGCCTCATGGCGTCCGATTATCGCGCCACACCGCCGAGAA
>JAFDVN010000145.1 GCA_018269025.1 Acidobacteriota bacterium
CCGTTGCCGCTCCAGCCGTTGCCGCCGAAGGGCAGGTGGGCCTCGGCGCCGGTGGTGGAGTTGTTGATGGAGCTCATGCCCGCGCTGATGCGGTTCTTGAACTGGTCCACCCACTGGCGGTTCTCGGTGTAGATGCTGGAGGACAGGCCGTAGGGCGTGCCGTTGGCGGCCTTCATGGCGGCCTCGAAATCATCCACCGTCACGAAATTCACGGTGGGGCCGAAGGTCTCGTTCTGGAAAAGACCCATCTCCGGCGTGACGCCATCCCACAGGGCGGGCTGCATGTAGGTGCCGTGGGCGATGGTGCCCTTCACGCGGGCATCGCGGTTGGACTCGTCCCAGGCCGCGCCGCCGCTGAGGAGCTTGGCGCCGTCCTTCTTCCCCATCTCGAAGTGCTCCAGGAAGCGCTGCCCGAAGCGGGCGTTCATCATGGGGCCGTAGGTGACGCCGTTGCCCTCCTCGATGGGATTGCCCATGGGCAGCTTGGCAAGGCCTTCGAGGAACTTCGCCTTGAAGGCTTCGGCGATGGGCTTGTGAAGGAGCAGGTTGCCAAGACTCGTGCAGCGCTGGCCGGCGGTGCCGTAGGCGGCCCAGAGCGCGCCGCTGACGGCGTTGTCCAGGTCCGCGTCCTCCATGACGATCATGGGGTTCTTGCCGCCCAGTTCGAGGCTGGGGATCTGGAGCTGGCGGCCGCAGGCCTCGCCGATGAGGCGGCCGACGACGGTGGAGCCCGTGAAGCTGAACTTCTGGAAGAGACCCTTGTCAATGCCCTCGATCATGGCCTGGCCCGCGCCGTTCGCGCCGCCACCGTGGACGATGTTCACGACCCCATCCGGAAGGCCAGCGTCCATCATGGCGCGCAGGAAGAGGTCGGCGATCACCGGCGCGTCTTCGGAAGGCTTCCACACGACGGTGTTGCCCGCGAGGATCGCGGGGAGGATTTTCCAACTCGGCACGGCCATGGGGAAGTTGCCGGCGGTGATCATGCCCACGACGCCGATGGGACGGCGGTAGGTGAAGAGTTCCTTGCGGGGCATCTCGCTGGGCACGGTCTGGCCGTAGAGTCGGCGGCCTTCGCTCTGGAAGAACTGGGCAGTGTCAATGGCCTCCTGGACTTCGCCTTCGGATTCCCGGGGCGTCTTGCCGATCTCACGGGTCACGATGTGGGAGAGCTTGGCCTTCTGGTCTTCGAGGATGCGGCCAATGCGGCCCACGATGGCGCCACGGATGGGGGCGGGCGTGTTCTTCCACTTCTCGAAGGCATCTCGCGCGGCCTTGGCGGCGGCCTCGATGTCCTTCATGGAGGAATCCGGGAAGGTGCCCACGAGGTCGCGGCGATCCACGGCGGAGCGGGCCTCGAAGGTGCGGCCGGTCTCGGAGGGCACTTCCTTGCCGCCGATCCAGTTGGATCCGATCAGGGTCTTTCCGATCTTGGCCATTTCGGGCGCATTGGGTTTGAGCTGCATGGGGCCTCCGTCCAGGACCTTCCAGGATACCCCGTGGAACTCCCAATGGCCATGAAAGCCTTGCACCGTGTGGGCTTTCCGTGATGGATGCTACGGCGGACCCGGGGTAAACTATCCCTTTGCTCGGGGGATCGGCGTGCGCAAGTTCGATCTGGTGGTGGTGGGCGCAGGCATCGGCGCGGGGTCGCTGGTGTTCAACCTGTTGAAGCAGGGCTTCACGGGCTCGATCCTCGTGGTGGATCGCGGCGACAAGATCGCCTTTGGCGCCACCGCCTTCAGCGCCGGCGGCTTCCGCAACCTCTGGACGACGGAGATCAATCAGCAGCTCTGCACGCTCGGCATCGCGAAACTGAAGAGCTTCCAGTCCGACATGGGCGTGAGCTGCGGCTTCGACCAGAGCGGCTACCTCTTCACCTACTACGCCAAGGCGTGGGAGAAGATCCCGGCGGCGGCTGAGATCTGGGCCCGCAATGGCGTCAATTTCGAGTTGCTCAACCCGGAACAGATCGAAGCGAAGATCCCCGGCATGAAGTGCGGCGTAGATCACATGGATGAAGAGGTCCGCGAGTTCCTGGGCTTCGAACCCATCGTCGGCGGCGTCTTCGGCAAGGACTGCGGTGCCTTCGATCCGAGTCAGGCGGCGGTCGGCTACTTCGAGCGGGCGGCGGACTTCGCGGCGAAACCCACGCTTCAGCTCCACACTGAAGTCGTGAAGGTGCTCTTCGATGCCAAGGGCAAGGCCACGGGCGTCGTCCTCAAACAGGAAGGATCGGCCGAGGAAACGGTGGAAGCGGGCCTCGTCGCGCTCTGCAACGGCTCCCATGTGAACCAGTTGATGAAGCGTTCCGGCCTGCCGGAATCGGACCTCTGCCCGATCATCGCCCAGAAGCGGATGATGTTCATCACGGACTTCCCCGGCCATCCGAACGAAGACGAGCGCTGGCACAAGATTCCGCTCACGATCATGGACCAGGGCATCTACTTCAAGCACGAAAGCGGCAACCTCATGATCGGCAAGGCGCGGCCCGACGAGCCGGACAGCTTCGACACGACTTTCGAACCGGATTACTACCGCGACGAGGTGAACCTGCCTATGCAGGAACGCATCCCGAGCACGGCGGTGTGCAAGCTCAAGAGCGGCTGGGGCGGCCTCTACGATACCAACACGGCGGACCACAATGCCATCGTCGGCTGGCACGCGGAGCACGAGGGCCTGATGCTCCAAGTGGGCTACAGCGGTCACGGTGCCATGGAAAGCCCCGCGGTGGGCATCTGCCTCGCCGAGCTGATCCTCCACGGTGCCTACCGCACCATTGACTGCGCGCCCCTGCGCTGGAGCCGCTTCCGCGAAGGCGCGCTCGTGAAAGAGACCATCGTCATCTGATCGGAGCTCGATGAGCCTCATTGATAAACTGCCGCTCGTCCTCATCCTCTATGTGGCGCTGCTCTTCAGCCTCAGCGTTCACGAGGCCAGCCACGCCACCGCCGCCTACTGGCTGAAGGACGACACCGCCAAGCGCCAGGGGCGCATGACCCTCAACCCCGCCGCCCACATCTCGCTGTGGGGCACGGTGGTCTTTCCGCTTCTCGGGCTGATGACCGGGTGGCCCTTCATCGGCTGGGCGAAGCCCGTGCCCGTGGACCCCCGGAACCTTTCGACCCAGAGCAAGCGCTTCGGCTATTCGCTCGTGAGTGCCGCCGGACCCGCCTCGAACCTCATCCAGGCCTTGATCTTCCTGCCCCTCGCCGCGTTGCTCGCCAAGGGCCTGTCCCAGGGTTCGCCCCAGATGGGACTGGCGATCCTGAACGCGGGGCTCAACGCGGATCTGGCGCGGCTCCACGGACTCGGACTAAGCGCGGGGCAGGTGGTGCTCATGGCCCTCGCTGGATCGCTCTTCCTCATCAATCTGATGCTCGCCTTCTTCAACATGATTCCGGTGGGACCGTTGGATGGTGGCGGTGTGATTCGTGGCTTGCTCCCTGTGGGGATGCTGCCCAAGTGGGACAAGCTCCAGCCCTACATGGTCGTCGTGTTGCTCATCCTCGTGCTGACGCCCCTGGGCAACTTCGTCTTCGCGCCCGTATTCTGGGTGGCGAACGCGATCATTCATCCCGTCGCGCACCTCATCCTCGGAGCCTAGGCATGTCGTCTCGCGTCCTATCCGGCATCCAGCCCTCCGGCTCGCTACACATCGGCCATCTCATCGGCGTGCTGGACAACTTCGCGCGATTGCAGGGGCAGGGCGAGTCCTTCTACATGATCGCGGACTGGCACGCGCTCACCTCTAAGTACGAGAAGGTCGAGGAGATCTGGCCCGCGACGCTGGAAGTGACCGCGACCTACCTTGCGGCCGGGCTGGACCCTGCCAGCTCCACGCTCTTCGTGCAAAGCCTCGTGAAGGAACACGCGGAGCTGCACCTGCTTTTCTCCATGATGACGCCGCTTTCCTGGCTGGAGCGCGTGCCGACTTACAAGGAGAAGCTCCAGAACGCGGTGGCCGATCTCGGAAGTTACGGCTTCCTCGGCTACCCGCTGCTTCAGGCCGCCGACATCCTCATTTACAAAGCCGCCAAAGTGCCCGTGGGCGAGGACCAGCTCTTCCACCTGGAGCTCACCCGCGAAGTGGCGCGGCGTTTCCACTTCCTTTACCAGACCGAGCTCTTCCCCGAGCCCCAGGCCGTGCTGACCCAGACGCCCAAGGTGCCAGGCCTCGATGGAAAGAAGATGAGCAAGAGCTACGGCAACTGCATCTTCCTGCGGGACACGCCGGAACAAATCCTCCACAAGTGCACCCGCGAGATGGCCAGCGATCCCGCTCGCGTGAAGCGCACCGATCCCGGCAATCCGGACATCTGCCCTGTCTTCGACTTCCACAAGCTCTTCTCATCGAAGGAGACCGTGGACATGGTCAACACCGAATGCCGCCGCGCCGGCATCGGCTGTTTCGACTGCAAGAAGAAGGTGGCCGAAGCCATCATCGCCCGGGTCGAACCCGTGCGCGAGCAGATCGAAGCCAACCTCGCCCAGCCGGAGCGCATCGAGGCCATCCTCCAGGACGGAAGCGCCCGCGCCCGCGCCGTCGCATCCTCCACCATGGGTGAAGTGCGGGCGGCGATGAAGTTGCCTTGAGGCCGTTCGCCCGAACCTTCCCCTTGCCTTCCGCCTGGACTCGGATAGACTGGATTCCTTGAGGTTCCTTAGCTCAGTTGGTTAGAGCAGCTGACTCTTAATCAGCGGGTCCTCGGTTCGAGTCCGAGAGGAACCACCA
>JAFDVN010000146.1 GCA_018269025.1 Acidobacteriota bacterium
GTTCGCCTAAGGGAAGCCGTTCCCCATCGCCATAGCCCAAAGACCAGGCCACGCCTCCGCTAGTGGTGGCGAGGGCCGAATAGCCCAGGCTTTCCAGGAGCCGCGCGCTGCCCGCGTCCCAGGCGTTGGGAAGCAGAAGCGGAGCTCCGGCGTGCAGAGTCTGGAACCGTTGCGCCCGTTCGACCTGGATACGAATGTCCATCACGGTCGAGCCTACACTCCCGGTTCGCTCCTCGCCCATGACCTTTCTCAATCAATCTTGAATCGAGAATTCACGGTTGACAAAGTAAACAATGTTTACAAAATGAACCGTGTTGGGAATGGAGGCACCGTGGGTCCGACCAATCGGCGGGAGCGGGAAAAGGAGGCGCTTCGGCTCCAGATCCTGGACGCGGCGCGAGAGCTCTTCGCCCGGGATGGCTTCGAGGCCGTCACCATGCGGGCCATCGCGGAGCGGATCGAGTACAGCCCCCGCACCATCTACCTCCACTTCGCGGACAAGGAGGACCTCGTCCGCGAACTGTGCCGTCACGACTTCCTCGGCCTCGGCGCGGACCTCGCCAAGGCGGGCCGGGTCAAGGACCCCATCGAGCGCATCAAGACCATCGGCCTCGCCTACGCCAAATTCGGACTCGCGAACCCCAACCACTACCGCCTGATGTTCATGTCCGACTCCCTGGACTACGAGGGGAAAGGCGAAGAGACCTGGAAGGGCAATCCGGAGGTGGACGCCTACGCCTTCCTCCTCGCCACGGCCCAGGAAGCCATCACGAAGGGGCTCTTAGCGATCAAGGACGCCGAGTTGGCGGCTCAGACCCTTTGGGCCGGGGTCCATGGCGTCATCTCCCTCCACCTCGCCAAGGGCACGGACCCCTGGGTGGAGTGGCGGCCCATCGCGAAGCGGGTGAAGACCATGGTGGAAGTCCTCGTCGAGGGTTCGGCAAATCCTTCCCGGAAAGGGCGCTGACATGGTGGACCTCGCCCTTCGGATCCTGCTGCACGACCGGCTCCGCTTCTTCATCACCGTGGCGGGCGTCGCCTTCGCGGTGGCCCTGGTTTTGAGTCAAATCGGCCTCTTCTATGGCCTGCTGGACAACGCGACGCTCACCATCCGCCACGCGAAGGCCGATCTCTGGATCACCTCCAAGGCCACGCCCAATGTGGATTTTGCCCACCAGTTCCCGGAGAACTATGTGAACCGGGTGCGTTCCATCCCCGGCGTGGAGCGGGCCGACAACCTCATCGTCACTTTCAGCAACATCCAGCTCCCCACGGGCGCAGAGGAGAGCGGCGTCTTCTACGCGATGGAGGATTTGGCGGCCTGGGACCTTCCCTGGAAAGTGGAAAGCGGCGACCTTGGCGATCTGAAGCGCGGCGACTTCCTGTTCATGGACGAAAGCGCGAAGCGGCGCCTTGGCGATTTCAAGGTGGGCGATTACCGCGAGGTGCAGCACACCCGCTTCCGCATCGCAGGCTTGACCCAGGAGGTGAAGTCCTTCACGACGACGCCCGTCTCCTTCATGGATTTCCGAAGGGCTCAAGCGCTCAACCCGGACCTGCTCCGGGGCAAGACCAGCTACATCCTCGTGAAGCTGGCCTCAGGCGCGGACGCGGGCGCGGTGAAGGCCGAAATCGCCCGCCGCCTGCCCTACAACGATGTTTACACCAAGGCCGAATGGGCGGCGAAGTCCCAGGGCTACTGGATCGCCAACACGGGCATCGGGCTCAACGCCTTCCTTGCCGTCTTCCTCGGCGTGCTCGTGGGCGTCATCGTCGTGGCCCAGACCCTCTACACCTCCACCATGGAACACATCAAGGAGTTCGGCACGGTGAAGGCCATCGGCGGCACCAACGCCGACATTTACAAAATCCTCGCGCGGCAGGCCTCCATCGCCGCCGCGCTGGGCTTCGCCCTCGGGCTCGGGCTCGCCTTCGCCGAAGCCCCCGCCATTGAGGCGATGGCCCTGAAGCTCATCATTCCCTGGTCCACCATCGGCGTGGTCTGCCTGGGCACCTTCGTCCTCTGCCTCGCTTCGGCCATGGTCAGCTTCCGCAAGGTGGCGAGCCTGGACCCGGGCCTCGTGTTCCGGAGCTAGCCATGGCGATCCTGGAAGCCCGCGGCATCACCAAGGTCTACGAGGAGGGCCATCAGGCCACGCCGGTCCTCAAGGGCGTGGACCTGGCCCTGGAGCCCGGCGAAATCGTCGCGCTGGAAGGGCCTTCCGGCTCAGGAAAAACGACCCTTCTCCAGATCCTGGGCTGCATCCTTTCCCCCAGCGGCGGCGAGCTGAGACTGGAGGGCCGACCTATCCAGGGCCGGGCTTCGGAACTCGCCGCAGTGCGGCGCAGGAGCATCGGCTTCGTCTTCCAGCAGTTCAACCTCTTCCCCTCCCTCACCGCCCGGGAGAATGTCCAGTACGCCCTGAACCTCAAGGGCGTCCGGGGCGCGGAGGCGAAAGATCAGGCCGGGCGACTCCTGGAATCGGTGGATCTCGGGGACCGCCTCGACTACCTGCCCCAGGACCTTTCCGGCGGCCAGAAGCAGCGGGTCGCCATTGCTCGCGCCATGGCCGCCAACCCCGCCGTGCTGCTGGCGGATGAACCCACGGCAAACCTGGATTCGACGGTAGGAGCCCAAGTTCTCGACCTCTTCCGGGACCTCGCCAAGCGGGAGAACCGCGCCCTGCTCATCGTCACCCATGACCCCAAGGTCCGCGCCGTCGCCGATCGCGGCCTGAAGATCCTCGATGGCGTCGTCCACGCCTAGGAGCCCCCGATGAAAGCTGCGTCCCTCTTCAAGCTCCTGATTCCCGTCGCCGCCAGCGCGGGCCTCATCGCCTTCGTGGCGGCCTCCCGCACGGCCCCAAAACCGCCCCCGCCGTCCCTCGCCCCCGACAGCGGTTGGATCCGCTGCGAAGGCCGCCTCGCCGCCTACCCGGGCGCCGATGTGGTGGTCGGCACGGACCAGGGGGGCGTCGTGGCCGACCTGCCGGTGCTGGAGAACACGCCCGTGAAGAAAGGCCAGCTCCTCGCCCGCATTGATGACCGAGAGCAGCAGGCCTCCCTCCAGGCGGCGGAGGCCCGCATCCGCGAGCAAGAGGCGGAGATCGGGTTCCAGCGCAGCGAAGTGGCCCGCCGCCAGCGGCTCGTGGGCAGCGGCGTCCTGGACCGCCGGGCCCTGGAGGATGGCCAGACCCGCCTCGCCCTCCTGGAAGCCAAGGTGGACGAGGCCAAGAGCGACGCCGGCCAGCTCCGCTCCCTCCTCGCCAAGCGCGAAGTCCGCTCCCCCATCTCGGGCACGGTCCTGGAGCGCTACACCAACGCCGGAGAGGCCGTGTCCCCGGGCGCCAAGGTCGTCCGGGTCGCGGACCTCTCCCGCACCCGCATCGAGGCGGAGGTGGACGAGTTCGATGTGCCCCGCCTCAAGGTCGGCAGCCCGGTGGAGATCGCGGTGGAGGGCAGCTCCCAGCGCTGGCAGGGCCGGGTGGAAG
This sequence comes from Acidobacteriota bacterium, assembly GCA_018269025.1. Taxonomy (GTDB): domain Bacteria; phylum Acidobacteriota; class Holophagae; order Holophagales; family Holophagaceae; genus JAFDVN01. The sequence goes on from JAFDVN010000146.1 coordinate 3,492, forward strand.
AGCTGCCCGGCGCCGTCGGACCCCGCAAGCTCCGGCCCGAGGACCCTTCCCGCCCCACGGATATCCGGGTGCTCATGGTGAAGGTCGCCCCGGAGGGCCCTCTGCCCCTCAAGTTGGGTCAAAAGGTGGAACTCCGGATTCAACCCGGGGCTTGAGCCGTGGTCCAAGGGTTCAGGGTTGCCTATCCTCGTGTTCCGAGGCATCCTTCTTCCGCAGGCCTAACCGTCTTTCCGCCCTGTTCGTAGCATGATCACCCTGAACCCCAGGTATGCCTTGATGGCAGATCTTTCCCTCGTCAAATGACGCGCAAGGAGTGGCGATGACCCGGACCCTGCATCCTCTGGCCCTGCTGATTCCCTTCAGCCTCGTGGCCCAGACGGCGCCCCAGGCGCCTGCCGCCCCCGTCGAGCCCGGCACCGTGAACCTCACGCTCCAGGACGCCATCCAGACCGCCATCAAGAACAACCTGCAGGTGAGCATCGCCCAGGAGACCAAGAACCTGGCCAAGGGCCAGCTCCTGGTGGCCGAAGGCAGCTTTGACTGGAACCTCACGGGCAATGTTCGTGACTCTAAGACCCAGAGCGCCGCCTACCCCGGCTCA
>JAFDVN010000147.1 GCA_018269025.1 Acidobacteriota bacterium
CATCGGCGGTTTGTTCTCTGTTGCACTTTCCGTCGGGTCGCCCCGCCCTGCCGTTAGCAGGCTCACTGCCCTGCGGAGCCCGGACTTTCCTCTGCCGTGAAGCAGCGACGCCCTAGTCCACCCCCTCAGGTTATCAGGCTGACCCTAGATATCGGGACACGCATGCGTGTCCCGATGGAGGCTGGGGGCTGGAGGTTCAATTCGTCGCGGCCTCCGGCCGCTGCCACGCTGACCTCCGGCCTCCAGTCCCCAGCCCCCAGCCTCACCGGAGCACGAACTTCAGCGTCAGCAGGAAAGTGGCAGGCACGGCCTGTCCGTTTTGGGTGGCGGGCGCGAAACGCCATTGGCGCGCGGCCTGAAGCGCTGGGATCGTGAACACATCCTGGCCCGACACCGCCTCCACATCCGTCGGCACGCCCGCGGTGTCAATGGTCATGCGAACCACCACCTCGCCTTGGCGATGGGCCATCTTCGCCAGAGGCGGATAGACCGGCGTCACCGAGTGGAGGATGCGCACCGACTCGCCGGACAAGGAGATGGGCCCGCTCGCCGAGGCGTTTTGCCCAGTGGTGCTGGGCCCGGTCGGTTGGGCGGGGGGCGCGGGTGGATCGCCGGAATGATCCTCGGTCGGAAGGACGGGTGGCGTATCCGGGACCTGCTGGGTGACGGGCGGCTTCACCGTGGGGTCCGCGACGGGCTTCGTCGCGGGCTTGACGAAGGGGTGGGCCGGAGCCGGGTTCGCCATCGGCGCGATGAGCACGATGGGCCCGGTGGGCATCACCCGCTTGATCACTTCCGGCGCCGCGTGAGCGGCCCAGAGCACACCCCCTGCAATCACCGCATAGATCGCCGCGGAAACCGAAACGCTGCGGGCGCGATCCGTGGGCGGCGCGAGCGCCAACACCGCGTGGGGCTGGAGGGTGGGCGGAAGCGCGACCAAGGTGGCGGCCGCATGGGCAGGCCGAAGGCTAGGCTGGGGGGACCGCGTGGTCATGGAAGACCTCCGAGAAAGTGCTCCGGAACAGCAGGCGACGACGCGAAATTCGCGTTCGCTTCACGGAATCCAAAGAGCAGGTGCGCCCATCATGGGGCCCCTTTGGCGTGCGTCAATCGCCCCACGCGAAAAGTCACACGGACTTGATGAACCGCCCTGCGCCGTGACGCGAGCGTGATGAGGAGACGCGTTGACCGGGCCTCGTCATCCCTTTCCGTGACTCAAAGGGTGCGGAACAGCACCTCATAGCTCTTCGGTGAGCCACCCAGTTCCATCATGAGGCGGTTCCGCAACAGGGCCGTCACGGCGGCCTGGGCTTCATCGCCCGGGTCTATCCCTGGAATCGCCTCCCCAGATGCGGACCGGAGGCGCTTGAGATGCTCCCGCGTGCCCTTGGGTAAGGCCTCGGATGGATCCACCGGCGTGCAGGCGGCGCAGGCCCACCCGCGTTCATCCAGCAGTACCAGCGGAGCGTCCTCATTCCCGCATCGCCCGCAGACGCGCGGGTGGGGCAGCAGGCCTATGCAGTGGAGCAACCAATGCTCGGCGTAGGCGAGGATGCCGAGGGCGTTGTCGGGATCGCGCTTCAACGCCCGTCCGCACGCGGAGAGGAGGCGATAGAGCCGCTCATCCTCCATGCCCTCCTTCGCCACGCGATCGAAGAGATCAGCGAGGCAGGCGATGACGAGGCTGGATTCCAGATGCCCGAGCGTGATGGGGCTGAAGGCCAGCTCGCAGCGTGTCACGCGCCGAAGGTCCGCCTGCTCCTTGCCAAAGAAGGTGACCCTCACCGAGCCGAGCGGTTCGAAGGCGGCGACCCATTTCGCGGAAGGCTTCTTCGCGCCCTTGGCGAGGCCCGTCACCCGCTCCCCCAGCTCGGTGAGGAAGGACACCACCGCGCCGCCATCGGGCAGCAGGGTCGGGCGGAGCACAAGGGCGTCGAAGGTCCGGAGCACGCTTCAGTAGAACCCGGCTTCCGGCTTCCGGCTACGGGCTTCAACCTCCTCCGAGCTCGCGTGTCTCATCTGGCGAGGTCATTTGGAGGAAACCATGCGATCCCTCGCCATCCTGCTCGCCACCCTGCCCATGCTCGCCCAGGCGCCCCCGCCGGTCGCGCCCGACGCTCATCCAAGGGCGAACGCGCTCGGACTCTCGCCAGAGCAGCAAACGCAAATACAGGCCATCCGCCAAAAGCACCTGAGCGCCCTCAAGGCCGACCACGAGGCGGCCCAGTCCCAACGCCAGGCTTTCCGTGTCGCGATGGAAGATCCCAACACCAGCGAGGCCCAGCTCCGACAAGCCTTCGACCAAGTGAACGCGCGGAAGTTCCAGATGCTCGTGGAGCGGCGCGCCATGCGGCAAGAGGTGCGGGCCGTCCTCACGCCGGATCAGCGGGCGAAGGCCGACGCCATGAAGGCCCAGTTCCGCGAACGCCACCACGCTCGCATGGAACGCCGCATCAAGATGCTTCAGCACCGCCTGGACCAGGATCAGGGGAATCCGACCCGCTAATCTGGAGCGATGCCGCTCCGAACTGCTCTCGCCGCCTTCTTCGCGCTCGCCCTCTCGGGACAGACTGTCCACTACCGGCAATGGATGGGGGGGCGCGAGGTGGGCGGCGCGACCGACACCACCAGCGTCGTGAAGGGTGAGCGAACACTCCACCATTCCGAATGGGTGAAGCTGGACCGTTTCGGCTTGGAGATCCGCCAGGATCTCGCGATGACCGCGACCAGGGCCGCGGATGGATCGCTCACCTTCGCGTGGTCCGTGAAGCTCTCAAATCTGCCCCTCGAAGGAACGGCCTCCTGGTCGCCCGTTCGCCCCGGCGCGCTCCGGGTGATGCCGAAAGGCGGGAGCGCACGCGAACTCGCCGTGCCCAAGGACGCCCTCCTTTGGCCCGAGGATGAGGACGACGCCCTGCGGAGCGCCGCCAAGCATCGCGCGCCGCTCCGGTACAGCAGCTACAGTTTCGCCACGGACACCTGGGCCATCCGGGATCTCACGCCCGCGGGGCCCGATCCGCTTCCCGGTTTTCCCGATGCGGTGAAATTCACTGGCACGGATACCGAAGGCGAAACCTCGGCCCCCGTGACGCTCTGGGCTTCGCCTGCCGCGGGCGAGTTGAAGGAACACAGCCAACTCGGAGGGCTCGACCTCTGGCTTCAGCGCGCCGAATTGCCTCCGCCTTCCGGCCCGGAGCAGACCAGCCTCTTCGAGCGCACCGTGCAGGCGCTTCCTCCTGATCCCTTCCGCGCGTGGCGACCCTCCATCACCGTGCATTACAAAGGCGGCACTCCGCCCAATCTTCCGGAGACGCCAAGCCAGATACGCGTCGCTCCAAACACCTGGACCCTGTCCCAGGCGCAACCACCGACTCCGATCGAAGCGACAGAGCCACCGATCAAGGGAGCCCCGAGCAAGGAAGACGCGCCCTTCCTCGCGGCCACGCCCCTGCTGCAATTCAATGATCCCGCCTTCAAAGGCCTCGTGGCCCGAATGGGACTCAAGCCGGGCCTGAGCCGCTGGCAGCTCGCGCAAAGCGTCACCGATTTCGTCTTCCAGTTCATCCGCGAGAAGGACTACAGCGTGGGCTTCGCCTCGGCGCTGGAAGTCTGCCGTAACCCCAAAGGGGATTGCACCGAACATGGCGTCCTCGCCATCGCCCTGCTCCGCAAGCTCGGCGTGCCTGCCCGGGGCGTGCTTGGGTGGGTCGCCCTGGACCGCATGCTGGGCATGCACTTCTGGGTGGAGGTGAAGCTCGGGGACCGCTGGGTCCCCGTGGATCCCACGCTGGACGAGGCTCCAGCCTCCGCCTTCCACATCGCCCTCGGCTCCACCGACCTCGCCGACCTGGGCAGCCTGGGCTGGGATCACCTGATGACGGCCCTGGGCGGCGGCACCTTCGTGACCGCGCCGATCCCCGCACCGCCGCTTACCGGCAACAGCGTGCTCGCCCCGGATGGCACGCGCCTGACCTGGCCCGGAGCCGCATGGTCCTTCAAGGAGGGCGTGCTCACGCTCGCCACGCCGGACCATCGCCGTCACGCCTTGCTCGCGCGCACCCGCCCCATTCCCGCGGAGTTGAAAGGCGCGCGAAAACTCCAGGGCGCGAAGGGCCGCGTGGGGTGGTGGGTGCCCAAGGATCACACCCTCTTCCTGGACCTCGGCGCTCGCCGCTGGCTCCAGATGGATGGCTGTACCGAATCCCAGGCCTTCCTCACCCTGGACGCGTTGGAGGTTCACGATGCCGGACGCTGAATCGCTGCTCGCCGGAGACCACCGGGAGCTCGACGCTTTTTCGACCGAGGCCTTCGCCGCCTTCGCGCGGAAGGATGCCCTCGCCGCCCATGTCGCCCTGGACCACCTCTGGATGCGCCTCGCCGTCCACATCCGCGCCGAGCACAAGGTCCTCTTTCCCGCCCTCGCGGGCGCTCCGCCGGAAGTGCAATCCCTCATCCAGGACCTCAAGGTCGAACACGATGTCTTCATGACTGCACTGGCCCGCTTTCTTCAAGACCTGCGGAAGCCCGACGCGGATCTCCCACCCATCGCCGCCGCCTTCACCGACATGCACGACCTGCTTCAGGCCCACAACCACCGCGAAGAAACCCAGGTCTACCCCCTGGCGGACGCCGCGGAAGGCCTCACGATCCGGATCAATCAGGAACTCACCTTCCTCCCGGAGCGCTACAGGAAGTAGGACAGAAGGGCCACTCGTGGGATTCTGGAGGGTCCTGGAGTCGCCTTGCCCGCCATCGCCCTCAGCCTCGTTCAAGCCACCAAGCGCTACGGCGTCCGCGCCATCCTGGACGGCCTCTCCTTCGGCCTCATGCAAGGCGAGAAGGTCGGTCTCATTGGCCGCAACGGCGCGGGCAAGAGCACGCTCTTCAAGCTCATCTCCGGCGAAGATCATCCAGACGAGGGGGAGGTCATCCTCACCGGCGGCCTCAGCGTCGCGCGGCTTTCCCAGGAGCCGGACTTCGAGCGGGATGCGACGGTGCGAGAGGCGCTGGAGTCGGCCTTGGCGGATCATCGCGCGCTGCTGGAACGCCACGCGGCCATCCACGACGCCTTGGCGAAGGAGGACTCCACCAAGCTTCACGAAGAGTTGGAGGCCATCGAGCACCGCCTCCACCACCTCGGCTGGGATCTCGCGCCGCGCATCCAGGCGGCCGCGACCTTCTGGGGGCTGGACGACCTGAATGCGAAGGTCGCCGCCCTATCCGGCGGTTGGCGCAAGCGCGTGGCCCTCGCCCAAGCGTGGCTGCGTCAGCCGGAAGTGCTCGTATTGGACGAGCCCACGAACCACCTCGACCCCGATCAGGTGGAGAAGCTCCAAGCCTGGCTCCAGACCTTTCCTGGCGCGCTCCTCCTCATCACCCACGATCGCCAGCTTCTCGATGCCGTCGTGGATCGCATGGTGGAGCTGGAGAACGGCAAGGCCACGAGCTACGACGGCGGCTACAGCGACTACCTGCTCCTGAAGGCCGACCAGGAGTTCCGGGAAGCGCGCCTCACGGACCACATGCAGAACCGCCTTCGCACGGAGCTGGCGTGGCTGCGGCGCGGCGCGAAGGCCCGCACCCGAAAATCCAAACTCCGCATCGAGGAAGTGTTGGATCTCAAGGACGAAGTGGCCGACCGCACGAAGCTCGTGGCCAAACAGGCTCTCGCCTTCCAGAGTGGAAGCAACCGAAGTGACGCGCTTCTCAACGGCCGGGCCCTGACTTTCAGCTATGGCGGACCCGAACTTCTTGGCGGCCTGGACCTCGTCCTCCAACGCGGCATGCGCGTCGCACTGCTCGGCCCCAATGGATGCGGAAAGTCTACGCTGCTGAAGCTGCTGCTCGGCGAGTTGAACCCCACCGGTGGGGAGTTGAGCCGTCATCCCAAGCTCAAGATCACCACCCTCAGCCAGGGCCGCGGCGAGCTGGATGGCGGCCGCGACCTTGCCTGGAACCTTTGTGAAGGCGCGGCGACGGTGAATTTCGGCGGCGCCATCACGGCGACCCATGTCTACCTCTCCCGCTTCGGCTTTTCCGTGCCTGACCAGCGGCGCGACACAGCGAGCCTGAGCGGCGGCGAGCGGAACCGCCTGCTGCTCGCCAAAGCCATGCTCAGTCCCGCCGACCTGCTGGTGCTGGACGAGCCCACCAACGACCTGGACATCCCCACCCTCCAGAACCTCGAAGACGCCCTGCGGAGCTTCCCCGGCACCCTGCTCCTCGTGAGCCACGACCGCTTCTTCCTCGACCAAGTGGCGACCCATACGCTCGCCTGGCAGGCGGGCACGCCCCGCTGGGAACTCTACGAAGGCAATCCGGCGACGGTGCGGGATCTGAGGGCGGCGAGAGGGGCGGAGCAGGCGGCTACAGGCTTCCGACTCCCGGCTACCGAAATCAAATCGAGCGCCCCGACAAAGCCCAAAAAACCCGGCCTATCTCAGAAGGAACAGCGGCGGCTCGGAGAAGTCGAAACCGCCATGGCCGGGCTCCACACCCGCATCGAATCCCTTGACGCGATCCTCGCCGATCCCGCCGCCTTCCTCACCGCCGACGCACCCGGCCATCAGGCCCTCAAGGACCGGGATGCCGCGAAGGGCGAGCTTGAGACCCTCGAGATGGAATGGCTTGAATTGGAAGAAAAGCGGAACGAGGGTTAGTTCCACCGATCCATTTGGCCTATTGAGTGCACCCGGAGTAGAGGCTCCATCTCCGCGAGCTGCGGCGAGCGGGAGAAGGCTCCAGTGGAGCCTTCGATAGATGGAGGGAACGCCTGGCCATCTTTGAGGCTGGGGGAGCGGCTTCGCTCGGCATCGTGGCACATCGGGCAGCGATTCGAACGGGTCCGGCTTCGCCGTCCCTACGCATTTGAAAATTCGCCGCCTGTGCGGCGTTTTTCAAATGCACTCGGGCGTCCGAACCGCTCCGGGTATCCCACGAGGGACTCGCCGACCCACACCCAACAAAAACCCCGCACTGGGCGGGGTCGTTTACTTGGTGCACCCGGAGCGATTCGAACGCCCGACCTACAGGTTCGTAGCCTGTTGCTCTATCCAGCTGAGCTACGGGTGCCGGAAGGATCAGTCTATCAAAACGCCTTGCCTTGTCCATCCCAAAGCCGCAGGGGCTCGGTCCGGGACGCGGGGCAGGCTTGGCCCGTGAGTTCGGTGGCGAGCCGGTCCATCAGGGCGCGGGCGGTGGTGAGCTTGCCGCCGAGGACGAGGCTCAGGTTTGACAGGCGCGGATGGGTCTCCAGCACGGCTTCGCGGCTGAGCTTGTCCGTGCCGCCCTTGGCGGCCACGAGGGGGCGCACGCCGAGTTCCTCAAAGGCCACCGGAAGCTGTTTCCACGGGATGCCGGGGATAATGCGCCCCAACACGCCGAAGAGATCCGCCCGCTCTTCCTCGACGATGGGCACCCAGCCCTCCTCCACTTCGCGCTCGGTGGTGCCCACCTGGATGAGGCCATCCCGCGGGATCACGAAGAGGATGCGGCCCTTGCTCCGCATCATGGCCCAGGGTCGCTCGCAATGCTCTAGGGCCGTGCCCTTGGGGTCGAACCACAGGTGGATGCCGCTGGAGAGGCGCAGGCGTTTTGTCGCCTCGCCGAACCACTGGGCCATGAACGCATCCATCCAGGGGCCGAGGGCGAAGACGAAGCGCTTGGCGGCCACGGTGCGCGCGGTGCCATCGCGACGATCCCGCAGCTTCATGGCGGACAGGCCGCCCCCGCCTTCCTCGAAGCCCTCCAACTCATGGAAGTCCAGGAGCGCCGCCGTGCTGGAGGCCAGCATGTCCCGCACGAGATCCCGGTCGTGGGTGAGGAGATCGGTGTAGGCGACCGCCCCGCGGAACTTCGTGCCCTTGGCGCGAGGGTCGGCGAAGAAGGCCGCCTTGGGCACCGCGCCCAGCGCCAGGGTCTCGGGCCAACCCGGTCGTTCCGAACCCCACCGGTCATAGAAGCCGATGCCGACGCGATGGGTGAAGCCTTCCCAGATCCCCCGGTGGGGCATCCAGAAGGCTTCCCACCGGCAGCGGCTCGGCGCCAGCCGGGCCCAGGCCGCGCGCTCGTGAAGGCCCTCCTTCATCTGGGCGATGTCGCCAGTCTGCAAGTAGCGGATGCCGCCATGGAGCAACTGACTGGACCACTGGCTCGTGCCGCCCCCCACCGCGCCCCGGTCCACCACCGCGCAACTCACGCCCCGCAGCGTCAACTCCCGCGCCAGCGCCGCGCCGTGGATGCCCGCGCCGAGGATGGCGACCTCCACCTCCACCCGCGCGGGCAGTGCGCAGGGCGTGTCGGGCGGAGCGGGCCAAGGATTGGACGAAGTGTCAGACATGGTGGCGCCTGGGCATGGACTCGTCGCACAGTGTGGACCAGGGAGTCCTTCATGCGCCATCTCGCCGTCGCCCTGCTCGCGCTTTCCTTGTCAGCCCAGGACGCGACTCAAGCCTTGAAAGCCTATGAGCAGCATGGCCGCGCCCACCTGCTGCCCTGGCTTTCCGAAGTGATCCGCTATCCCACGGTCGCGGGCAACGCCCAGGCATGGGCGGATCAGAAGGTTTGGCTACAGGCGCGGGCCAAGGAGCTGGGCTTCCCCTTCAAGGACGCCGGGCCAATCTTCGAGATCGAACTTCCGGGACCCAAAGGGGCTCCGGTACTTGGACTTGTCGTCCATGGGGATGTGCAGCCGGTGGACGCCACTCACTGGAGCTTTCCGCCCTTCGCCGGAACCGTGAAAGGCGGGGACATCATCGGCCGGGGAGCCGCCGACGACAAAGGCCCGCTGGTGCAAGCGCTTCTCGCCATGAAGGCGCTGGAGCGGAGCGGGCTGAAGCGCACCCACACGATCCGTCTGCTCGTAGGCAGCGACGAGGAAAGCGGATCCAGCGACATCACCGCCTACCTGAGGGACCACAAAGCCCCGGACTACAGCCTGGTGCTGGACAGCGCCTTCCCGGTCGTCGTCGGTGAAAAGGCCTGGAATGCGCTGTGGGTTCAGACCGCCCCGGGCGAGCGTCCTGGACACGTCGAGCCTTATTCCGTCTCGGACCTGGAGGCGGGCCTCGCCCCCAGCATCGTGCCCGATCAAGCGAGTGTCACCTTGACCTGGAAAGAAGGGATTCCGGCTTGGAAGCCACTCATGGATCGCCTCGCCGAGAAGGCGCTGCCTCCGGGAACCCATCTCTTCTTGAAGGCCGAAGGGGACCGACTCCGGGTGTGGACCATCGGCAAGGCCGCCCACGGAGGCGTGAACCTGGAAGGAGGGCGCAACGCGCTCATGGCGTTGGCTTCGGTCTTGGAAGGCGAGCTTCCCACCGGCGGGGCCGACGACTTGCTCGCCTTCGCCCGCCAGGCCGGGTCGAGTCTGTATGGCGATGGCCTCGGCCTCACCGAATCCGATCCGCTGTGGGGCCGCGCGGCGGTGAATGTGGCGCTCGCGGGTCCCAGTGCCAAGGTGGTCACGCTCGGCGCTCCCACTCCAGGCGCCTGGGCCCTGGTCATCAACATCCGCACGCCGCCCCCCCTCGTCGGTTCGGTGTTGGAAGACCGTTTGATCTCGCAGGTGAGCGCCTTCAATACGAAGACTGGATCGAAGCTTGATCCAGGCGGCTATTACCGGGACACGCCCCTGGCGTTCAAGCCAGAAGGCAAGCTCGTGAAGCGCCTCATGGGCGACTACGGCAAGGCCACGGGGGAGCACCCCGCTCCCGCCATCAGCGGTGGCGGCACCTACGCCAAGCGCCTGCCCAACAGCATCGCCTTCGGCATGTGGTTCCCGGGCAAGCCTTATCCGGGACACGATGTGGACGAAAAGGTGCCCGTCTCCGATCTAGAGCGAGGGGAGAAGGTGCTCATCGAAACGCTGGTGGATCTCGCCTGCGGCGCGCCGATGGTGGAGCCCTTCAATCCCTGAAACGGGCGTCTGGCGTCAGGTTTCAGGCCACCGGCTTCTAGAAGGGAGGCCGTTCGGGAGCCGGTGGCCGGAAGCCGGGAGTCGGAATTCCCCTACCCAGCGTCAAGTTGTCACCGCTTCATCAGGGGCCCACACTGGCGGACAGAGGGGGCCGACATGACCCAGGCGACGGAAGAGAAACCCAAGATCGAGCAGGCGGCCCTGAATGGCCAAGGGGGCGCGCAGCTCAGCGAAGAGCAGTCACGCCAAGTCGCGGAAGAAGCCCGCGAGGAAACCTGGCAGGCGCCCAGCTTTCTCAAGGAAGTCTTCAACGGCAATTTCAACCTGAAGATCCTCACCACCGTTCCCGCCGAAAAGCCGGAACGGCCGGAATTCACTGCCTTCATGGGCAAGCTCCGCGCCTTCATGGCGACGGTGGACAGCGACAAGATTGATCGGGATGGGCAGTACCCGCCCGAGGTCGTGAAGGGTCTCGCGGAGCTGGGCTGCTTCGGAATGAAGATCCCCACCAAGTACGGCGGCCTTGGCTTCAACCAGTGGGAGTACGGCCGGGTCATGGAGCTGATCGGAACCCAGGATGCGAATGTCCTGGCGCTCCTGTCTGCCCATCAGAGCATCGGCGTCCCCAACCCGCTCATCCACTTCGGCACCGAGGAGCAGAAGCAGAAGTACCTGCCCCGCATCGCCAAGGGTGCCGTCTCCGCCTTCGCGTTGACCGAGTCCGAAGTCGGTTCCGACCCCGCCAATGTCCACACGACGCTGACCCGCACCGCCGAAGGTGACTTCATCTTGGATGGCGAAAAGCTCTGGTGCACCAACGGCACCATCGCCGAACTGTTCGTCGTGATGGCCAAGCACCCGGACACGAAGAAGATCTCCGCCGTCATCGTGGAGAAGGCCTGGGCGGGCGTGGAGGTCGTCACCCGCTGCCACTTCATGGGCCTGCGCGCGCTGGAAAACGGCATCATCCGCTTCCATCAGGTGAAGGTTCCCAAGGAGAGCGTGCTCGGCCCCGAAGGCAAGGGCCTGAAGCTCGCCCTCGTCACCCTGAACACGGGCCGCCTCTCCATTCCCAGCGGCGTCATGGGCGCGGGCAAGCGCTTCACCCAGGTCGTGCGCGCCTGGGGCTCCAAGCGCTACCAATGGGGTCAGGTGGTGGGCAAGCACGAGGCCGTGGGTCACATGGTGGCGGACATCGCCTCCACGACCTACGCCATCGAGGCCATGGCCAAGCTCTGCAACCGCATGGCCGACACCGGCGGCCGGGACATCCGCCTCGAAGCCGCCATGGCCAAGCTCTGGACGACGGTGGAAGGCTGGAAGATGGTGGACGACACCCTCCAGATCCGGGGTGGGCGCGGCTACGAGACGGCCGACAGCCTTCGGCACCGGGGCGAGCCAGCCATCCCCATCGAGCGCATCATGCGCGATTTCCGCATCAACCTCATCTTTGAAGGTTCAAGCGAGATCATGCGCCTGTTCATCGCCCGCGAAGCGGTGGACACCCACATGTCCCTGGCCTGGCCGCTGGTGAACCCCAAGTCCACCTTTGGCCAGCGCCTCGGGGCCCTGCCCAAGGTCGGGCTCTTCTACGCGTGGTGGTACCCGACCCGCTGGTTCGGCCTGATGACGCCCTTCAAGCACCACGGCTATGGCAAGCTGGGCAAGCACCTGCGGACCGCGGAGCGCCTCACCCGCAAGCTGAGCCGCGGCATCTTCCACAAGATGGCGACGAACGGGCCGAAGCTGGAAAAGAAACAGGTGACGCTGTTCCGCGCGGTGGACATTGGCGCCGACATCTTCGCCATGGTGGCCGCCGTGCTGAGGGCCGAGGATCTGCGCAAGGCCGGTGCCGCGAATGCCGCCGACGCCGCGATGCTCGCCGATCTCTTCTGCCGCAACACCGAGCGCCGCATCCGCCGCGCCTTTAAGGCCCTGGGCTCCAACGACGACGCCCTGAAGGTGAGGGTTTCCCGGGGCGTGTTGGACGGCCGCTTCAAGTGGATGGAATCCGAGCTGCTGGACAGCCCCGAGATCAACAAGCTGGACGCGGCGGATCACGCGTAACGAGGCCCTGGTCACGGAAGTCGCGGGATCACACGGAGGGCGCGGAAGGGATTCTTCCGCGCCCTCCGCGCGTTTCTGCGTCCTCCACGACCAGCGGTATGATGGCGGTTTCCCGAACCAGCCATGACCGACCGCGCCTCCTTCCGTGCCGCCTTGACCCTGCCCGTGCTCGTGGGGGCGCTGGGTTATTTCGTGGACATCTTCGATCTTCTCCTCTTCCCCATCATCAAGACCCCGAGCCTGCATGCCTTGGGCATCCCGGTGGCCCAGCAACTCGAAGTCGGCGCGCGGCTCCTGAACTGGCAGATGAACGGGTTGTTGCTGGGCGGGATCCTGTGGGGTGTGCTCGGCGACAAGCGAGGACGGCGTTCCGTACTCTTCGGCAGCATCGCGCTCTACTCCCTCGCCAACCTCGCCAACGCCTTCGTCCATGGGATCCCCGCCTACACGGCCTGCCGCTTCCTCGCTGGGCTCGGGCTCGCGGGCGAGCTAGGCGCGGCCATCACGCTCGTGAGCGAAGCGCTGCCCAAGGAGGCTCGGGGCTACGGTTCCTCTATCGTCGCGGGCGTGGGCATCTGCGGCGCGGTGGTGGGCGGGGTGCTGGGCAAGCTCTTCGCGACCCACTGGCCGGGCTCCGGGTGGACTTACGCCTATCTTACGGGAGGCATTCTGGGGCTGCTGCTCCTCGGCCTTCGGATGGGCCTCAAGGAAAGCCACCTTTTCGAGGAGGTCCGGGACCGCTCGGTTCAGCGGGGGAACTTCCTCTCACTCTTCACCTCAATGGATCGGTTCGGGCGCTTCCTGCGCTGCGTGATGGTGGGCCTGCCCATCTGGTTCGTGGTGGGCATCCTCGTGGTGAACGCCGAGAGCTTCGCCCCGGCCCTGGGGGTTCGCGGCCCAGTGGAGAACGGCATGGCGGTGGCGTGGTGCTATGCCGGCGGCGCGCTGGGGGATGTGCTCGCGGGCGCGGTGAGCCAGGCCTTCCGCAGTCGCCGCAAGGCGATCGCGGTCTATCTCGGAATGGCGGCGGTCTGCATCGCCGCCTTCCTGCTCCAGCGGGGCTTCAGCGCGGGGGCCTTCTACGGGCTCTGCGCGATGCTCGGCTTCTCCTTCGGCTACTGGGCCCTGCTCGTCACCGTCGCCAGCGAGCAGTTCGGGACGAACCTCCGGGCGACCGTCACGACGACCGTGCCGAACTTCATCCGCGGCGCCCTCACGCCCATGGCCCTCGGATTCCTCTTCCTCAAGGGCCATTTCGGCCTGCTCGGCTCCGCGGCGGCCGTCGGTGGCATCGTTCTGCTCCTAGCCGCCTACTCCGTCGCGCACATGGAGGAGAGCTTCGACCGGGATCTGGATTTCCTGGAAGTCGAGCAGGAAGGCTAGGGACGGGCGATCCAGCCGAACATGCGCGCGAGGCCATAGAGGACCAGGGCGATGACGAGCAGCCACAGCATCCAAGGCCGGAGACGGGGATAGGGTCGCCCGGTGAAGGCCCACAGGCTCGCGAGCAGCAAGCCCACGAAGGCGAAGGGACCGAAGGCGTGGTAGTGGAAGGCGAGGCCGAGCTGCCCATGGGCGGTGGCGGCGAAGGAGCGGGTCATGCCGCAGGTGGGACATGGCAACCCCGTCATCGCGTGAAAGGCGCAGAAATCCGCCTGGCCCTGCCAGAAGGAAGGCCCCAGGGCGAAACTCAGGGCGATGACGGCGAGGCCGATGGCCCCCAGAAGCTTCGAGAGGGTCCCTGCGGCCTGCTTAGTGTTTGAGGGGGAGTCCATGCTCATCCTTGAGCGCGCCCACGGCGATGAGGATCACATCAATGATATGCCACACGCCGCAGCCGCCGAGGGTGATGAGCTTGAGAATCCCGAGCCCAATATGCCCGAGGTAGAAGCGGTCCACGCCGAAGGTGCCCAGGAACACGCTCAACAGGAGGGCGATGACCCAGTCCTTCCGCGAGATGAGGCCCGGGATCTCGTCGGCGTTGAACCAGGAGCCGCCCTCGCGCCGGACCAGGGTGCGCCCGGAGATCTGATCGGCCCGCACCATGGCCTGGAGTTCGCCGAGGCCGTAGGGGCCTTCTTCGCGGCCCATGCGCTGGATGAAGAAGCCGTTCGCCGTGTCGTTCATGATCCTGCCTCCGATCCGATTACGGCAGGAAACCCTAGGCGTTCAGGCCTCGGGCTCGGAAATCGGTGAACGGCAGGGCTGTGCCGGTGAATCAGTACACCGCGTCCGCCCCTCCATCCAGGGGAATGATCGTGCCCGTGGTCCAGGCGCTTTCGTCCGACAAGAGGTGCAGGGCGAGGGCGGAGGCTTCTTCCGGCCGGCCGAGGCGCTTGAGCGGATTGACCTTCGCCAAGTCCGACAGGTCCCGCGCCGGGTTGGCGCTGGCTGCGAGACGCGCATCCACCATGTCCGTGTGGATGGGACCCGGCGCGATGGCGTTGCACCGAATCTTTCGGTGCGCCCATTCCAGCGCCAGCACCTTGGCGAGCATGTGCAGCCCGGCCTTGGACACGGAATAGGCTGCGGAATCCGGGATCGCGCGCAGGCCGATGTTGGAACCCATCAGCACCACGGAGGCCCCGTCCTTCAGCTTTGGCCCCAGGTGGTGGCAAAGGAGCCAGGGGCCGCGAAGGTTGGCGGCGATCATGCGGTCGAAGGCCTCGACCGGCGTGGATTCCACGCTCCCCGTGAGCAGTTGCCCCGCGCAAAGCAGCATCCCATCCAGCGGCGGACAAGCCTGGGCGAAGGTCGTCACGGAAGCCTCATCCGCGTGGTCCAGCGCCGCGATCCGCGCGCCTGCCAGCGTCTCCCGAAGGGCGCCTTCCCGACGACCGACAAGAATCACCTCGGCGCCCTGGTCCGCCAGGGCCCGCGCCGCCACCCGCCCGATGCCGCTTCCCGCGCCGGAGATGAGGATGCGCTTGCCCGCGAAGGCCATCACGCCTCCGGGAATTTGAAGGTTCCCGTGGCGGTTCGGACGGGCGCGACGACGCCGCCGCTGATGGCCCAGGTGAGGGCCTGATCCGGCGTCACATCCACCGGTTGCACCTTCGCCGCGTCCACCATCACCACATAGCCGCTCGTGGGATTGGGCGCGGTGGGAATGTAGACCGCGACCATCGTCTCGCCGCCGGGCACGGCCCAGGAGCAATCCCGGCGCGCGACGAAGCCCAGGGTCCGCGAACCCGGGTGGGGCCATTCCACGAGGACGACTTCCTTGAAGCCGCCGCCCTGTCCGCCCTGGCCGCTCTGGATGGCGTTGATGAGCTGCTTGGTGGCGCCATAGATGCCCTTCACCACGGGCACATTGAGCATCACATCATCGAGCCAGGTGAGGAGCTGGCGGCCGACGAAGTTGCCGACGAGCGCGCCCACCAGGGCGAGCAGCACCACCGTGGTGATCGCGGACAGAATCGCCAGCACCCAGAAGGGTGGATCGCCGAAGCCCATGTGGTGGCTCGCCCAGGTGAAGGGAAGCTGATAGATCCCCACGAGAAAGCTGAAGACCCCCTTCAGGATCCACACCGTCACCACCAGCGGTAGCAGGGTCAGAAGCCCCGCGATGATCCAGCGCCGGGTCATTCCCCCTCCTTGCCGGTGAGGCGGCCTTCGCCGCTGAGCAGGCTCGGTCCCACGGCCTTCCAGAACGCGCGGAAGTAAGAGATCGCGCTCCAGATGGCGAGCAACACCGCCACCCACAGCAGCAGCACGCCCAGGCCCCAGAAGAAGCTGTAGGGATAGCGGATCGTGATGAAGTGGATGAAGATCGGTTTCTTCGTCCAGGCGTAGCCCCAGGCGTCCAGGCGCGGGCCGAGGATGAGCAGCGAGATGGCCGCCACCTGGAAGCCGAGCTTCCACTTGCCCACCGTGCCCGCGGCGATGGTGATGCCTTCTTCCGAGGCGATGCCCCGCAGGCCCGTCACCGCGAATTCCCGGGCCAGAATGATGAACACCATCCACGCCGGCGCGAGGGGGGCGAGGTCGCCGGGACCGCGCAGCTCCACGAGGGAAATGAGCGCTCCCGCCACGAGGAGCTTGTCCGCCAGCGGATCCAACAGCTTGCCCAGCGTCGTCACCTGGCTCCAGCGCCGGGCCAGGTAGCCATCCAGCCAATCCGTGAGAGAGGCAATCCAGAACAGCACGACGCCGATGATCTCGTGGGCCGGGAGCCGGGTGAGCAGCACCACGACCAGCACCGGAACCATGAGGATCCGGAGAAAGGTGAGGAGGTTCGGGAAATTCATCACTGGATACAGGCTACCGGCTACCGGCTACCGGCTCCAGGCCACAGAGCGCACTACCCTATGGGGGTGGACATGTTCGCTTTCAAGGAATGGCTCCGGGCCGAGGCGCTGGCGGCGGGGTTCGCCCGGGTGGGCTTCGCGTCCTGCGAACCCTTCGCGGCCGCACCACTGGAGGCTTGGTTCGAGGCTGGCGGCGCGCGGCACCTGCCCTACCTGGACCAAGAGACGATGTTGGATCCCCAAAAACTCTGGCCCCAGGCTAAGACGGCGCTGGTGGGGTTCTTCCCTTACGCGCGGCCTGAGGCCGTACCGGGCGCGGCGCCGGATTCGCTCAAATTGAGCCGCTACCTGTGGGGCCCGGATTATCACGCGATCCTCAAACCCCGCCTGGCGAAGCTGCTCGCCTCCGCCCAGGAACGGCTCCCGGAGCTCGAAGGCCGGGTCTGCGTAGACACGGCACCGCTGATGGAGCGGCCCCTCGCTGTGCGGGCGGGCCTCGGCTGGCAGGGCAAGCACACCCTTCTCATCACGGGCAAGGGCGGTTCCTACGGCTTCCTCGGCGTGCTGCTGCTCTCCGAGGAGCTTCCGCCTGACGCACCCTTCCCCACCGACCAGTGCGGTTCGTGTACGCGCTGCCTGGAGGCCTGCCCCAGCGGGGCCCTGTCGCCCTTTCGACTCGATCCCAACCGCTGCCTGACCACCTACACCATCGAGACCGAGGCGGAGCCGCCGCCGGAGGTCGCCACCGCGATCCGCGACTCCCGCTGGGCCGCCGGGTGCGACGCCTGCCAGGAAGTCTGCCCCTGGAACCGCGCGCCCCTCTGGGGCGATCCCGAGCTCTGGGGCCAGCCGAACCGCCTCCACCGGGAACCCGCTGAAACGCTTCACCTGGGATCAGCCCAATGGCGCGTCCGAACCCGCCGAACCGCCCTCCGCCGCGTCCGGGACCGCCATTGGCGGCGGACGGTGGATTTAATCCTCGGCCCAAGCGACCCGACGCCCGACGCCTGACGCCTGATGCCTGAGCCCCATTTTCCCCTAGCACCGCCTGGCTTTTTTCCCTCTAATAATCCGTTGGCTTATTCAGCGGGAGGCCCCTTCGATGCCCATGAAGCACTGGTCAGTTCAGGACGCCGCGACTCTCTATGGCGTTCGAGAATGGGGCAACGGGTACTTCGGCATCAATAGCAAGGGTCATCTCGAAGTGGCGCCGACCCAGGATGAGAACCTCGTGGCCGATGTCCACGAGATCGTCCAGCACCTGCGCAAGAAGGGCATCCGCACGCCGCTCACCCTGCGTTTCCCCCAGATCCTCGCGGACCGGGTGGAGGAAGTGAACGAGGCCTTCAAGAAGGCCATCCGCGAATTCAGCTACGAGGGCTCCTACCAGGGCGTCTATCCGGTCAAGACGAACCAGACCAAGGAAGTGGTCGAGGAGCTGGTAAAGGCGGGCCACAAGTACCGCTACGGACTGGAAGCGGGGTCCAAGCCTGAGCTGATGATCGCGCTCAACATGGATCTGCATCCGGACGCTCTCGTCCTCTGCAACGGGTACAAGGACGAGACCTTCATCCGCATGGCCCTTCTCGCCCGCAAGGCGGGTCGCAATGTGGTCATCACCGTCGAGAAGATGACCGAGCTGCCGCTCATCCTGAAGGTGGCGAAGGATCTGAAGGTCGAGCCCCAGATCGGGCTCCGCGCCAAGCTCAACGCGCAAGGCTCGGGCAAGTGGGAGACGAGCGCCGGCGACCACGCCAAGTTCGGCCTCACCAGCCGGGAGATCCTGGAAGCTGTCGAGGTCATGGACAAGAAGGGCCTGCTGGAGAGCATCGTCGAGCTGCACTTCCACATCGGCTCCCAGATCACGGACATCCGCAAGGTGAAGGCCGCCATGAAGGAGGCCACCCGCATCTACGCCAAGCTCCGCAAGATGGGCGTGCCCATCCGCTACCTCAATGTGGGTGGCGGCCTCGGCGTGGACTACGACGGGTCCAAGACCACCTTCAGTTCTTCGATGAACTACTCCATCGAGCAGTACGCGGCAGATGTGGTGTACACAACCAAGGACATCTGCACCCACGAGCAGGTGCCCATGCCGGACCTCGTGAGCGAGAGTGGCCGCGCCATCGTTGCCTACCACCAGGTCGTCGTCGTGGACATCATCGGCCTCATTGACACCACCCACACGAAGTACAAGGTGGAGCTCACCGGCCGCGAACCACAGATTCTCAAGGAGCTGGCCTACACCCGCGACAACATGTCGGTGAAGAACTTCTCCGAGATGTACAACGATGCCGTCACCCAGAAGGATGAGCTCATTACCCTCTTCAACCTGGGCTATCTATCCCTTGAAGACCGCTCCAAGGGCGAGACGCTCTACTGGGAGGTCTGCCGCAAACTGAGCAAGCTCCTCGCCAGCAAGTCCGTGAAATACATTCCGGAGGAATTCGAGGACTTCAACACGAGCCTCGCGGACAAGCTCATCGCCAACTTCAGCATCTTCCAGTCCATGCCGGACCACTGGGCCATCGAGCAGCTCTTCCCGGTCATGCCCCTGCACCGCCTCAAGGAGCAGCCCACGCTTTGGGCTACGCTCTGCGACATCACCTGCGACAGCGACGGCAAGATGGAGAAGTTCACGGACCTGAAGGATGTGCGCGAGGAGATTCCGCTCCACGAGCCCAAGGCCGGTGAGCCCTACTATGTGGCCTTCTTCCTCACTGGCGCCTACCAGGACATCCTCGGCATGCGGCACAACCTCTTCGGCGCGCCCAACGAAGTCATGGTGCAGGTGGACGAGGACGAGAACTTCAAGATCCAGCATGTGGTCCGCGCCGACACGGTGGATGACATGCTCCGCAGCGTGAACTACGACCCCGCCGCCCTCGTCCAGGGCCCGACCCGCAAAGGCCGCGGCGCCAAGGCCGACGCCGCCGAAGCGCTCCGCGCCCTCATGGCCCAGGAGCGGCAGAACACGACTTATCTGGAGATGTAGGGCCAGGCTGGAGACCGGGGGCTGGAGGGTCAGGCCCAGTCCGCCTTGGGGTGTCCCTCCCGCTGCCAATTCACAAGGTCCGTCCCCGGCGCGTGTGTGCCCAACGCGCGCAGGCGCGTGGCGTTCTGACCGCGGTGGTATTGGCTGTGAAAGGCAAGGTGGACCATCAGCTCGTACAGGGGCTGGGTGAAGGTCTCGCCCGCGAGGTTCGTGTAGGTAATGGCCTCCGATAGATCGGCCTCTTCCCGCAGGCTCAGGTAGGCCCTAAGCGCGGCGTGGCAAGCTCGGGCGAAGTGGAAGGTGTCTTCGAGGGAGGCATGATCTTCCGCCTTCGGGAAGCCGAGCCCAAGCCCCTGCCATCGGCCCAACCACACCTGTTGGGCGCCGTGGAGGTGGACGAGACGCGCCTTCAGATCCGCATCCGCCCGGGCCGCATCGGAGGCCAGGATCGCCTTCCAATGCTCGGCATCCGCCCATTCCTGGTGCGCATAGAGGTCACGGATGAGATCGAGCATGGGCTCTCCGGGCTCCATGTTGGCAGAATGGGGGAGAGGTGACCGATGCTTCGAGCCATTCCCGCCGTGCTCTTCGCGACCGCGCTCAGCGCTCAAGCGCCCACCGCGCCTCCCGCCCAACCCAGCGGCATCGAGCTGCTCGTCCAGCGCCAGACCGACGCCTACAACGCCCACGACGCCCAGGCCTATGCGACCTGCTTCGCCCCAGATGGCCAGTTCATCCGCCATCCGGGCATCACCGCCATGTCAGGCCGGGATGAGATCTACAAGACCTTCGCCAAGTTCTTCCGGGAACACAAGGCCGCGAAGATGCGCGTCCTCTACCGCGCCCAACTCGGCCCCACCACGGTGATCGAACACCAGGAGGTGGATGGCATTGAGAAGACGCCCGTCGCTTCTCTCGTCATCTACAGTGTGCGCGGCGGGATGATCCAGGCGGCGTGGTTCGTGAACGCGGAGTGAATATGGCCAGCTCACCTTCCATCCAAACCATCGGCGTCATCGGGTGCGGGCTCATGGGCGCGGGCATCGCGCAGGTGGCTGCGGAAGCGGACTTCAAGGTCGTGGTGAAGGAGATGGACGCGACCTTCCTCGAAAAGGGACTCGCCCGCATCCATGGCGCGTGGGATCGCGCCCTCACCAAGGGCAAGCTGGACGCGTCGCGGATGGCTGAGTTGAAGCAGCGCCTCGCCGGCACCACCGACTATCGGGATCTGAAACTGTGCGACCTCGTCATCGAGGCGGTGCCGGAGGTCCCGGAGTTGAAGCTTGCCGCATTCGCGGAACTTGAAAAGGCGTTGAAAGCGGAGGCCATCCTCTGCTCCAACACCTCCAGCCTGCCCATCGGCACCCTCGCCGCGCCCCTCTCCCCTTCTCGCCTTTCCAATCTCGCGGGCCTGCATTTCTTCAACCCCGTGCCCGCCATGCCCCTTGTGGAAATCGTGAAGGCGCTGCCGACTTCAACTGAAACGATTGAAGCGTTGCGCGGCTTCGTCACCGCCCTTCGCAAGACGCCCATCGTCGCGCCGGATGCGCCCGGGTTCATCGTGAACCGCCTCCTCGTGCCCTACCTACTGGACGCCATCCGGTGCAGGGAGCAGGGCCTCGCCACCACCGAGGACCTGGATGCCGGGATGAAGCTCGGCTGCGGCCACCCCATGGGTCCCCTTCTGCTCAGCGACTACATCGGCCTCGACACCATGGACCATGTGGCGGGCGTGATGTTCGACGCCTTCGGCGAAGCCCGCTTCAAGAGCCCCGCCCTCCTGAAGCAACTCGTCGCCGCCGGACGCCTGGGCCGCAAGAGCGGATCGGGGTTCTATCGGTGGGAGGGTGACAAGGCTGTGGGCTTCGAATCAATCTGAACCCGAGGAACATCCGTGTCCAACCTGAGGACGGTCGAAATCAAGGCCTTCGTGCCCGCCAAGGATCATGCCCTGTCGAAGCGGTTCTACGGGGATCTGGGCTTCACGATGGCCTCGGACGGCGGAGGCGTCGCCTACTTCCACCACGGCGATTGCAGCTTTCTGCTTCAGGACTACTACCAAGAGGGGTTGGCAAACAACCTCATGATGCATCTCCTCGTGGAGGATGTGGACGCCTGGCATGCCGACCTGCGGAGAAGGGGAATCGCCGAAACCTATGGGGTCAAGATGACTGAGCCCGAGGATCAACCCTGGCGCATCCGGGACTTCGCCCTCGTGGACCCCTCCGGCGTCATGTGGCGCATCGGGCAGAACCTCGCTTGATCAACCTGCGGCGCGTGCTAGGCACCGCGGAGTCGTCTTATTCGCGGATCGGTGTCATCTCGCCCGTTGGATACTGGCGTGGTGCTTCCTCGATGGAATGGTTCGCGGCCTTTGACTCTGAATCCGAGCACGGCGAGTGATGGATCGGCAATCGGATTCGCGCAAGGGTGCCACCGCCGGCGACCGGCAGTAACTCGAAGCCTTGCTCCGTTCCATAGAGCAGTTCCAGGCGGGCCAGGGTGTTGGCAGTTCCGATGCCTTGCCGTGGGGAGGCCTGAGCGAGCCCCTCGCCATCGTCTTCCACTTCGAGGAGGAGCGTCGAACCCTCCGTTCTCGCCCGGAGGATGATCCGCCCCCCGTGGGCTCGGCGGACGAGACCATGCTTGAGGGCGTTCTCCACCTGGGGCTGAAGCATGAAGCTCGGGACCATGGCGTCCAACAGGCCTTCGGGAATGTCTTCCTCGACCTTGAGCCGATCCTGGAAGCGGATGCGCTGGATGCCCAGGTAATCGTGGAGAATCGCCAGTTCCTGCCGAAGGGTGATTTCCTGTTTGCCTCCGAGATCGAGCGTTCGCCGAAGCAGATCACCCAGGCGCGACAGCATCTGATCCGCAGCCGCGGGGTCCCGCTCGATGAGGGCGGATACCGAGTGGAGCGTGTTGAAGAGGAAATGAGGCTGGAGCTGCATGCGCAGCACTTGGTTCTGGGCCTGGGAAAGACGGGCCTCCAACTGGGAGGTATGCAACTCACGGGCCTTGAAGCGCCGGTACATGTCCACGGCCGTGAACGCGCCCATGGCGATGAGGAAGTCCATGAAGGACAGGTGGAAATACCTCCAGAAGAAGTGGCTGAACTTGGGCCAGATCTCATCCCAGGGGGGATACGGCGCGCCCCGCAATCCCAGGTTGATACCGAAGACCACCGCCAGCCCCACCACGGAGAACACGAGGCACATGCCCAAGTGATAGATCCACCTCGGCCAGGTGCTGATGTCTCCCAGCGGGTACTTCTTGAGGGATTGGATCACCACCAGGACCATGGCCCCCAGGATCAGGTGAAGGAGCACATCCACCACCAGGAGACGCGACAGGTTGACCGGCCCTTCGGAAAGCACCGTCGCGTCGAGCCCGGCGAAATAGAACCCGATCAGGAGCCATCCGCCCCAATACAGAATCCATCCCTGTTGCCGCCGAATCATGGATAGATCGTATGCAAGAACCTGAGGTCAGCAAGGTGGAATAGCCCAGGATTGGGGCGAATTCCTCGTGGATGGGGGTGAATGGGATGGCGGAAAGCCGGATCGGTCCCTCGTTCCCCTGAAGCCGGGCCCTAGGTGCAGGCACCCTTTCCCGGTTTCGCCCCCAAAGCCTGGCCCGCTTTCGAAACGGGCTTCTTCCCCAGGACCGCGCAAATTTCAGAGCCAACGGTGACGAGGCGATTCAGGTCCACGCCGGTCTCGATGCCCATGCCGCGCAGCATGTAGATCACATCCTCCGTCGCCACATTGCCGCTGGCGCCCTTCGCGTAGGGACAGCCACCCAGGCCGGCGACGGAACTGTCCACGGTGGCGATCCCCAGTTCCAGCACCGCGAGGAGGTTGGCGAGGGCCTGGCCGTAGGTGTCGTGGAAGTGCGCCGCGAGCTTCTCGAGCGGAACTACCTTGGCGACGGCCTCGACCATCCCTTGGGCCTTCCGCGGGGTTCCCGTGCCAATGGTGTCGCCCAGGGAAATCTCAAAGCACCCCATGCGATGGAGGGCCGAGGCGACCCCGGCCACGGCGGAAGGCGCGATCTCGCCTTCGTAGGGACAGCCAAGCACGCAGGACACATAGCCTCGCACGGGAATGCCCTTGGCCTTCGCCGCCTCCATCACCGGGGCGAAGCGGTCGAGGCTCTCGGCGATGGAGCAGTTGATGTTGCGCTGGGAGAAGCTTTCGGAGGCTGCCGCGAAGACGGCCACCTCCTCCGCGCCCGCGGCCACCGCGGCCTCGAAGCCCTTGAGGTTCGGCGTCAGCACGGGATAGCGAACGCCCGGCTTGCGCGTGAGCCCCGCCATCACTTCGGCGGCATCCGCCATCTGGGGCACCCATTTCGGGGAGACGAAGCTCGCCGCCTCCACCACGGGCAAGCCCGCGTCCGCGAGGCCGTGGATGAGACGAAGCTTGTCCGAAGTCGAAACCTGGATCGCTTCGTTCTGGAGCCCATCCCGGGGGCCCACATCCACGATCGTCACCCGCGTCGGGAAGGCCATCTCACCACCGGTCCTGGACGGTCTTGCCGGCTTCCGCGTGCTGAAGCGCCTTGAGGCCGATGTCCTTCCGGGCCTGCATGCCGGGCCAGGCGACCTCCGCGAGATCGCCTTCCGCCTTCTTCCGCGCCTCCGCCAAGGTAGGCGCGCTGGTGGCGAGGTTCAGCACCCGGCCACCGTTCACCGTCCACCGACCTTCGACCTTCTTCGTCCCCGCGTGGATGATCGCGCACTTCGGTGCCTTGATCTCGATGGGCACGCCGGTCTTCGGGCGATCCGGGTAGCCTTCGGCCGCGAGCACCACGGTGATGGCGCAGCCAGGCTTCACCTTCACCGCATTCTGATCAAGGCTCCCCTTGGCGACCGCCAGCAGGAGCGCCGCGAGATCCTCATCCAAGAGCTGCATGAGCACCTGGGTTTCTGGATCGCCGAAGCGGCAGTTGTATTCCAGGAGCTTGGGCCCCTCCGCCGTCCACATGACGCCGAGAAAGAGGACCCCGCGCCCCACGAGGCCATCCTTCTGCAGGCCGCGCACGGTGGGCTCCACCAGTTCCTTACGCATGCGCTCCGTGTCCTCGGCTCGCACGAATGGAATCGGACCGAATACACCCATGCCGCCGGTGTTCGGGCCTTTGTCGCCTTCGAAGATGCGCTTGTGGTCCTGGCAGGCGGGCAGCATCAGGTAGGAAGCGTGATCCGCGTCCACATCCACGAGTACATGGAGGCTCAGCTCCATGCCCAGGAGCGGTGCTTCCAGGACGACCGTCTTCGAAGCCTCCCCGAAGGCGCCATCCAGGAAAGCCCGAAGGGTATCGAGGGCCTCGGCTTCGGTTTCGGCCAGGACCACGCCTTTGCCGGCGGCGAGGCCATCGGCCTTGAGGACGATGGGCAGGCCCCAGGCCCAGTTCCGGATCACCGCTTCCCCCGAGGCCCAATCGCCCACGGTCACGGAGGCCGCGGTTGGAAGGTCGTGGCGTTCCATGAAGTCCTTTGCGAAGGCCTTGGAGCCTTCGAGCCGTGCCGTGGCCGCACCGTGACCGAAAACCGGAATGCCAAGGGCGCGCACGGCATCCGCCACGCCCGCCACCAGCGGGGCCTCCGGACCGATGACGACGAGATCCGGGCGATTGGCCGCGCACCAACCGGCGACCGCCTTGGGGTCCGCCGCATCCATCGCGACCCGGGCTCCAAGTTCCGCCAGGGCATCGCTCCCCGGGGCGGAGACGAGATCCACACCCGACCTCTCCTTGAGCTTGAGCGCCAGGGCGTGTTCACGGCCACCGGAGCCGAGGAGCAGGATCTTCATGAAGCCTCCAGGAACCAGTATCCGACGAGGCGGAAAGAATTTCATTTTTTGCTATTGCGACTCCGTCTCATTCTCATAGAATCAAACGGCGATGACCCCTCCTACATCCACCTCGCCCACCGCCGAATCCCTGGCCGATCTCGTCTATCGGGCGCAGGTGGCCGCGCCAGGCAAGGAGCCCACCCGCCGTTCCCTGGCCCTGGGTTGGAGCGTTTGCGCCTATGCGGCCATCGCCCTGGCTCTGGCGATTGGAGCTCCGTCGGCCGCGCCCCCGATCGTTCTCCCCAAGCTCGCGGGCACGGTGACGCTCTTTGAAGCTTCTACGGACTCCGCTCCCCGTGACTCTTCTCCAGGGAAATCATCCGTCCAGCTTCCCTCGCAGACAACGCCGCTCCCCCTGCCCCTGGAGGCCCCCGCCCCGCCGGTTGAAGCAGGCTTCGCACCTCTCCCCTCGACCCTTGCTCCCGCCCAACCCGCTCCGCCCGCGCCTTCCGGTTCCGGGAGCGATCACGCACCTGCCACCGCCCCACGGTTCGACGCGGCCTATCTGAACAACCCAGACCCCGCTTATCCGGTGGCCTCGCGGCGCATCGGCGAAGAAGGCCGCGTGATCCTCCGCGTGCTCGTCTCAGCGCTGGGGCAGGCCGAGCAGGTCGAAGTCCGCACCAGTAGCGGTTCTTCCCGCCTCGATCAAGCGGCCCTCTCCGCGGTGAAGCGCTGGCGCTTCGAGCCGGCCCGCCAGGGAGACTCGGCGATCCAAGCCTGGGTGCTCGTCCCCATTTCCTTCCACCTCGACGCCTGAGCGCGTCTCCATCCCGGAGTCCCATGCCCACCCTCGCGCCCCGCCTCGCCCTCTGCCTGGCAAGTCTCTCCGCCCTCGCCCAATCTGCGCCCGCGCCAGACACTCAAGACCAGGCTCTGCCCGAGGTGAAGGTCAAGGCGAAGAAACAGGACTACAAGCCTGAAGCCGCTCCCTCTCCCAAGATCACCCAGTCGTTGCTGGACACACCCCAGTCCATCACCGTCGTGCCCAAGGCCGTGATCGAAGACCAGGGCGTGACGACCCTGAGGGACACGCTGCGCAATGTGGCGGGGATCAGCCTCGCGGCGGGAGAGGGCGGCTCCCAGGGCGACAATCTCACCCTTCGCGGCTTCACGGCCCGCAACGACATCTACCTGGATGGCATGCGCGACTTTGGCAGCTATTACCGGGATGCCTTTGACTACGACCAGGTCGAAGTCCTGAAAGGCCCTTCCTCCATGATGTTCGGCCGGGGCTCTACCGGAGGCGTCGTCAACCAGGTCACCAAATCCCCCAGCCTCAAGCAGGCGGCGGAAGCCGAGCTCATGGGCGGCAGCGATGACACCCGCCGCATGGCGGCCGATCTGAACCTTCCCATCGCGCCTCATTCTGCCCTGCGCCTCAACGCGGTCACCCAGGATGGCGGCGTGGCGGGGCGAGACCTCGCCGAGAATCACCGCTCCGGCTTCGCGCCCTCCCTCGCCTTCGGCCTGGGCACCGATACTCGCCTCCGCTTCGACTACTTCCACCTGCAGGAAAACGACATTCCCGACTATGGCCTACCTTGGGTCTTCAACCGCCCGGCTCCCGTGAACCGAAACGCGTACTACGGATTCCAGGACGCGAACTTCCTCCGCGCCACCGTGGATCAGTGGACCGCCAAGGTGGAACACGACATTAGCGCGAATGTCACGGTGCGCGATCAGGCTCGTTACGCCCGCGCGACCCGGAACGCTCAAATCACCGAAGCGAAGATCCTCACCTCCTACACACCCGCCACGCCGGTGGACGCCATGCAGGTGACCCGGAACCAAATTGCCGTGGCCAGCACCGAGACGATGCTCTGGAATCAACTGGATGTCACTTGGAAGATCGGAGCCGACCGAGTCCGCAACACCCTCGTCGCGGGGATTGAAGGCGGACGCGAGACCTCCGATCCGATCCGCTACACCTGGACTGGCGTTCCTGGGACGAGCCTGATGGACCCGGATGAGAACCAGCCCTTCGCGGGCACCAGCGCGGTGCGATCCCGGGTCCAGACGACGGCGGATTCCCTCGCCTTCTATGCCATGGACACCCTGTCGCTAGGAGAACACTTGGATCTCACCGGCGGCTTGCGCTGGGATCGCTTCAAGGCGGATTACGTCCAATCCGTGGCCCCGGCGGTGAGCCTGGACCGAACGGACGAGATGACGAGCGTGCGCGCGGCGCTGGTCTACAAGCCCGTCCCGTCCGGGAGCCTTTACCTCTCCTATGGAACTTCCTTCAACCCCTCGGCGGAATCCCTCTCCTTGTCCGCCAAGACTTCGGATCTCGCACCCGAGAAGAATCGCACCTTTGAGGTGGGAACCAAGTGGGAATGGGCGGGGGGCAAGCTCACCCTTCGCGGCGCGCTCTATCGCCTGGAGAAACTCAACGCGCGAGTTCCCGATCCCACCAATTCCGCGCTGAACATCCTCGGCGGCGATCAACGGGTGGATGGCGCCGAGATCGAGATGGCGGGGGCCGTCACGGACCGATGGCAGATCTATACCGGCTATGCCTTCGCTGACACGGAGGTGGTGTCCACGACCCTGGTGAACACCCAGGGCAACCCCCTCGCCAACGCCCCTAAGCACACCTTCAATCTCTGGACGACCTACGAACTCACCGAGTCCTTAACCCTGGGCGGTGGGGCCTCCTTCGTCTCCGAGCGCGCCGCGAGCAGCACCTTGGACGCGGCGACGATGCGATTGAAGACCGCGCCGGGCTACACCGTGTTCAACGCCATGGCGAAATACCGGCTCTCCCCGCGCTTCGACCTTCAGGCCAACCTCGCGAACCTGGGCAACCGTGCCTATTTCGATCTCCTCCATCCCGGCCATGTGGTTCCGGGTGCGGGGCGATCCCTCACGATCAGCCTCGCGGCCCGGTTCTGAGGCCCTAATGCTGCTGACCCTTCCAGAAGTCCTGACCCGCGAGGAAGTCCTCCGCGCTCGCGACCAGTTGGCGCGCGCGGGATGGAGTGATGGAAGGATCACCGCCGGGCACCAGTCCGCGCGGGTGAAACGCAACCTCCAACTTCCGGACCATGATCCCATCGCCCGGGAGTTGGGGGAGCGCATCCTCGCCCAGTTGGAGTCCCACCCGCTCTTTCTCAGCGCGGCTCTGCCCAAGGTCGTCTTCCCCCCCCTGTTCAACCGCTACACGGAGGGGATGGATTTCGGAAACCATGTGGACAACGCCATCCGTCAGCTTCCCGGGTCCGCGCACCGCATCCGGACGGATCTTTCCGCCACGCTCTTCCTCAGTGACCCAGAGGCCTATTCGGGCGGCCAGCTCATCGTGGAAGACACCTACGGTGTTCACGAGGTGAAGCTGACTGCGGGCTCCATGGTGCTCTACCCCTCCAGCAGCCTGCACCGCGTGGCTCCAGTCACGGAAGGCGAGCGCCTCGCGAGCTTTTTCTGGATCCAGAGCATGGTCCGCAGCGATGAACAGCGGACGCTGCTCTTCGACCTCGACCAATCCATCCAACGGGTGAGGGAAGGTGATCCGGATCACCCTTCCCTGGTCCAACTCACGGCGTGCTACCACAACCTCCTTCGCATGTGGAGCGAGCCATGACGCCCGCCCGGGCCTCCTTCCTTCAAAAGCTCCGCAAGCTCCACGCGTGGATCGGTCTGGCGGGTTCGGCCGTCGGCCTCCTGTTCGGCATCTCCGGCTTCCTGATGAACCATCGCGCGGTGATGAAGATCTCGACGCCGCGCCCCGAGATCCAGCGCGTGCAAATGGAGCTGGCCGAAGCTCCCGCGTCCATCGAAGCGCTCGCATCCGACCTCGCCGCGCGTTATGGCTATGACGCCTCGCGCGCGCGGTCGAAGGTGCAGGCGGCGAAGCCCAGCCGGTTCCAGGGCGCGGAGGTGGTAGATGCGGAGAAGTGGATGGTCACCCTTCCCGGCCACGCCCGCTTCCTGAAGGCCACCTATGTCCCAGGTGGGCGCGTGGTGGACCTCGAAGTCGGCCGAACGGGATTCATCGGGGCCGTGGAGCGGCTTCACAAGGCCGAGGCGGGAGACGCGCCCTGGATCCTCCTGGCGGATGCCTTCGCAGGATCCCTCGTCTTCCTCACCCTCAGTGGAATCCTGTTATGGACCCAATTGGACGGCAAGCGCACCCTCGCCACGGGCCTCGTGGCGGGGGGCCTCATCGCGTTGGTCATTGTGGCGAGTCGAGTCTGGTAGGTTCGCCTAGAATTTCACCGTCTCGCCGGGCTTCATCACGCGCAGGCGCTTGTCGCCCTTGAAGGCCTGCTCCACCTGGGCCGTGGTGGCGAGGCCCGGGAAGGTCGCGTAGTGCATGGGCACGATGGTGGTCGGGTGGAAGTACTTCTTCACCGCCAAGGCCGCCGTCGCGGGATCTTCCGTGTAGGGCCCGCCGCCCACGCAGAGCAGCAGGATGCTGGGATGGTAGAGCTCCTGGATGAGGCTCATGTCGCCGAAGATCCAGGTGTCGCCCGTGTGGTAGAGGCTACGGCCATCCTTGAAGGTGAGGACGAAGCCTACAGGCCGCCCGGCGGGACTGCTGCTGTGCATGGCCGGGACGATATGAATGGTGATGTCGCCGATGTGGAAGATGCCGCCCACATTGCCGCCCATCGTCTGCTTCTCCGGAAGGCCGAGGGTCGAGGCGAGCTCGTAGGTCGTGATCACCGGCGCGCCGCTCGCCTTGGCGAGGGCCGCCGTGTCGCCCAGGTGGTCGCCGTGGCTGTGCGTCACGAGGATCGCGTCCGGCTTGTAGCGGGACAGGTCCTTGAAGGCCGCCGGGGTGCTCGGGTCCTGGGTCAGGAAGGGATCGAGCAGCACCTTCGTGCCGCCGGAGGACACGACCTCGAAGGCCGCGTGACCCAGCCAAGTTACCGTGATGGGCTGGGTCTTGGCCGGAGCCTTCTGGGGCGGAGCCGCGACCAGGGCCGGCGCGAGCAGCATCGGAAGGAAGGAAGGGGCGCGCATGGAACCTCCAGGGGACCCAGTGTAGATCCGCCGCTACTTCGCCTCCAGCCAGCTCTTTCCGCTGCGCACTTCGGCGGCGAGCTTCACCTTCAGCGGACCGATGTCTCCGGCGCCTTCCATGGCTTCCTTGAGCTGGGTGGAGGCGCGCTCGGCCTCTTCCGGTGGCGCTTCCACGAGGAGTTCGTCGTGGACCTGGAGCAGGAGGCGGGACTTCAATCCCTCGCGCTTCAGCGCGGCGTGGAAGCGCACCATGGCGCGACGCATGAGGTCGGCGGCGGTGCCTTGCACGACGGTGTTGACGGCCTCTCGAAGCCCTTGGGCGCGGAGTCCCTGATTCTGGCTATCCAGCTCCGGGATGCGACGGATGCGGCCCCAGTGGGTGCGGACGAGGCCCTCGGCGAGGGCCTTCTCCTTCGTCGCCTCGATCCAGGCGGCGACCTTCGGCATGCGCTCGAAGTACCGTTCGATGAAGGCCTTGGCCTCCTTCTGGGTGATCCCCAGGGAGGCCGCCAACGCGAAGGCACCTTGACCATAGAGGAGGCCGAAGTTCACGGCCTTAGAGGCGCTGCGCTGATCGGAGGTGACTTCTTCGAGCGGGATGCCATAGACCTCGGCGGCCGTGCGGCGATGAATGTCCTCGCCCCGCTCGAAGGCCCCGAGCAGGATCGGATCGTCCGCCAGCGCCGCGACGACGCGCAGCTCGATCTGGCTGTAGTCCGCATCCAACAGCAGCCAGCCTTGCTCGGGAACGAAGGCCCCGCGGATCGCCCGGCCCTCCGGCGTGCGCACGGGGATGTTCTGGAGGTTCGGATCATTCGACGCGAGCCTCCCCGTGGGCACGGCGGCGGCGTGGAGCTTGGTGTGGACGCGGCCCGTGACGGGGTTGACCATCAGGGGCAGCGCTTCCACATAAGTGCCGAGCAGCTTTTGCATCTGCCGGTGCTTGAGCAGCGCGACGGCGATCTCCGCTCCGTGATCCTCCGCCAATTCCTGGAGCACATCCTCATCCGTGCTCGGAGCTTTGGTCTTGCCGGTGCGCTTGAGGACCGGCAGGCCCAACTTCTCGTAGAGAATCTTGCCGAGCTGAGTGGGGCTGTTCAGGTTGAAGCCTTCACCCGCCAACTCTGTCGCCCGGGCCACAGCCGCATCGCGCTCCGCGCGCATCTGGACACCGAGCGCATCCAGCACGGAAGTATCGAGACGGACGCCGTTCAATTCCACTTGCGCCAGCACCTCCACGAGCGGGAGATCCACTTCCGCGTAGAGGCGCTGAAGCTGGGCATCGGTGAGCTTCGCCTTGATCGCGTCGCACAGGCGCAAGGCCAAGTCCGCGTCTTCGGCGGCGTACTGCACGGCCTGGTCGAAGTCGGCCTCGTCGAAGCGCTTCATGGCTTTGCCCTTGCCGACTACCTCCTCGAAGGCGATGGGCTTGATATCCAGCCAGCGGGAACTCAGGTCATCCAGGTTGTGGCGGAAGCTGGAATCGAGTACATAACTCAGCACCATGCTGTCATCGGCGAGCCCCATCACCGGAAGCCCATGCCGCGCGAGCACCTCCAGGTCGTACTTCAAGTTCTGGCCGACCTTCTTCACGGACGCGTCCGCGAAGAGCGGCGCGAGAAGCGTGCGGGCTCCGGCAAACGGCAGGTTGCGCGCATCAAGGTGGGGCTGGAGCTGCGCCCAGAACGCCGCCGCGTCACCTTGAAGGTCCAGCAGCGATTCCGGGAGGCCAGAGTCCGGGAGCAGGCCCGGCAATGCGCCATCTGTATCCTTCGCGGCGGGTTTCAAATGCGCCAGGGGCACATAGAGCCCTTCATTCGCTTTCCACGCGAGGGACAGGCCCACCATGTGTCCGCGCGTCGCGTCTATGCTCGTCGTCTCCGTATCCAGCCCGAAGCGGCCCGTCGCGCGAATCTCTGCAATGGCGGCTTCGAGATCGGCGAGGGTGGCCGCGCGATGATAGGTGCGCGACGCGCCGCTGCTGACGGTGGTCGCCGTGAATTCCTTCGTGAGCGTCTGGAAACCGAGATCCTTGAAGGCCGCGCGGGCCTTCTCCGCGTCCAGGCCCGCGTACTGGAGCTTCGCGGGGGAAGTCGGCAGATCAAGGTCCGTCACGACGGTGACGAGACGCTTCGTCAGATCCAGCCATTCGGACGCGGTTTCAAGCCCTTCCCGCTGCTTGGGCTTGAGTTCGGCCTTGGCCGCGAGGACGCCCTCCAGACTGCCGTACTTCTCCAACAACTGGGCCGCGCCCTTCTCGCCGATGCCCGGCACGCCCTTCACATTGTCCGAGGCGTCGCCCAATAGGGATAGGTAGTCCACCACCTGATTTGGGTAGACCCCCATGCGCGCCTTTACGCCTTCGTTGTCATGCCAGACCTCGCCATCCTTCGTGTTGAGCACGGTGATGCCCGCCGCGTCATCCACGAGCTGGAGCAGATCCTTGTCCGGACTCACGATCACCGCGCCGAGCCCATCAGCGGCAGCCCGTTTGGCCAGCGTGCCCATCACATCGTCCGCCTCAAAACCTGGCAGTTCGACGATGGGGATGTTCATGGCCTCGATGAGTTGGCGGATGAGGGGAATCTGCGGGCGCAGGTCCTCGGGCATGGCGTCGCGGTTGGCCTTGTAGTCTGGATAGATCTCGTGACGGAAAGTGGGCTCCGGCGTGTCGAACACCGCCGCGATGTGAGTGGGCTTGTGCTTCTCCAACAACTGGAGCGCGATTCGCGCGAAGGTGTACGCCGCGCCGTTCTTCAGCCTCGGATTGGCGAAGTAGCTTCGAAAAATGAAGGCGAAGGTGTCGAGGAGGTAGAGGCGTTCTTCGGGCATGGGGACAGTATGGAAGGAAATGAGACCAGGGTTTATCCGCAGATTCCGCCGATTACGCAGATGAAGGACTTAAAGCACTCAGCAGTTGAATCGGCGTCATCGGCGTAATCTGCGGACCCATTGCTCTTTATCAGAACCACGCCCATTCGAGCCCACCCGGTAGATCGAAGTCCGCCCATTCGAGGTGCAGGACGCGGCGGGGCGCGCGGGTGCGTGGTCGTTCGGAGGCGTGGAGGAGGAGCGGGTTCATGAGGATCGCGTCGCCGCGTTGGGCGTGGAGGGCGACGGGATCTCGTTCCTCGCCCCGATGGCTGCCGGGTTTCACGAGAAGCGGGCCTGTATCCGAGCCTGAATCATCCAGATGAAGGCGCAGGCTTCGCACTTTCGCGACGAAATCCAGCGGCGCCTGAACCTGCCAAAACGGGCCTTTATCCACCCAGCCGTCAAACCCCACCACGGCCTTCGGCGTCTTCACCGCGAAGGTCGTGTCCCGGTGCCAGCCAATGTCCCACGCCTGTCCTTCGCCTTTCGCCATGAGCAGGGCCCGCACGACGCGTGAGCCGGGGCCGAGGCATTCCCCCATTCGTGTCGCAAGGTCCGTCGCGGCGAGCCACGCGTTCAACGGCGCGAGCGGAACCGGTCGGCGCGAAGGCGTGGTGATCCACGGCAGCGCAGCCTCCAGGGCCGCGAGGGACGAGTTCTCCACCGCCTGGGGCCAATGCCACCACCCTTCCCGTTCCAGCGCCTCGAATTCCATGGTTGGATTGTCTCGTCCATGCGAGGAGAAGCGCCATGCCGAAACTCAGGGTCGAATGCTTCTCCATCTCGCTCGATGGCTTCAGCGCCGGGCCAGACCAGAGCCTGGAGAACCCGCTTGGCGTCCGGGGGCCGGAGCTCATGGAATGGGTGTTCCCCACACGGTATTTCAAGGCGATGCACGGCGGCGGTGGCGAACGCGGCGAGACGGGCGTGGACAATGCCCAGGCTAAACGAGGTTTCGAGAACATCGGCGCGTGGATCCTGGGGCGCAACATGTTTGGCCCCGTGCGCGGGCCCTGGCCCGACGAGAGTTGGAAGGGATGGTGGGGCGAAGAACCGCCCTACCGCGTGCCGGTCTTCGTGCTGACGCATCATCCGCGGAAGCCGCTGGAGATGGCGGGCGGGACGACCTTCCATTTCGTCACCGGCGGCATCCAGGAGGCCTATGGCCGGGCCTTCGAAGCAGCAGGCGGAAAAGATGTGCGCCTCGGTGGAGGCGTTGCGTCCGTCCGCCAGTACCTCCAGGCTCGCCTCGTGGATGAGCTGCATCTCGCGCTCCGTCCGGTCCTGATGGGAGGCGGAGAGCCGCTTTTTCAAGGCCTCGACCTCCATGCCCTGGGCTTTGAGGTCGTGGAGACGCTGCCCGGCGAGCGCGCCACCCACCTTCGGCTCCGCAAGCGCGGCTAGGGTGGGGTCGGCCAGAGGGGGTTCGCCCCCCTTGACATTACGAACGATCGTTCTATTTTGAAGGATCGAGGGAATGTCATGCACACCACTACCTCCTCCAAAGGCGCCACCACCCGGGAGGCCATCCTCCAGGAAGCCATGCAGATGGCCTCCGAACTGGGCCTGGAAGGCCTGAGCATCGGCAGGCTGGCGGAGGTGACGGGGCTGAGCAAGGCGGGGCTCTTCGCCCATTTCGGCTCCAAGGAGGAGCTTCAACTCGCCACCCTCAAGGCCGCCCGGGACAGGGTGGCGCTGGAGGTGTTCATCCCCGCCTTCAAAGCGCCGAGGGGCCTCAAGCGCCTCGTGGCGGTGTGCGATCGCTGGCTCGCCTACGCCGAATCGGAAGTCTTCCGGGGCGGCTGTCCCATCGCCGCCGCGAGCGCCGAATTCGATGGGCGGCCCGGGCCCGTGAAGGACTACACGGCAGAGTGCATGGCGGAGCTGCGCCAGACCCTCGCCCGCCTGATCCGCGAAGCCAAGGCCAGTGGTGAACTCTCCAAGGACGCCGACCCGGAACAGCTCGCCTACGAGTTTCACGCCCTCGCCCTTGGAGCAAATGGGGCCTACCAGCTCTTCGGCGATCCTTCAGCATTCGCCATGAGTCGCCGGGCCATCAAGGACCGGCTCCGCGCCTTCACCGCCCCTGGAACCCGGCTCGCGCCGCTGTAGTGGAGGCTGCCATGAACCTGAAACTCCGCCTCCTCCGCGCCGCCTTTCGCGCCACGGATGCCCTCGCGCCGGAACTCGCTCGACGAGGCGCGCAGAGATTATTCACGAGGCCTCCCCGCCATGCGCCACCGACTCAAGAACGCGCCGCGCTGCGACGAGGCGAGCCCTTCTCCTTCCAGAGCGGAGGTCTGAAGCTGCGCGGCTGCGCCTGGGGCGAAGGTCCCCGGGTGCTGCTCGCCCACGGATGGGGTGGGCGCGGTGGGCAGATGCACGCCTTCGTCGAGCCCTTGGTGGAAGAAGGTTATTCGGTTCTCGCCTTCGATGGACCGGGCCATGGCCGGTCCGAAGGCCATACGGCCAGCGTCCCGATGTTCGCCCGGGCCATGCAGGATCTCGCGGCGATCCAGGGCCCTTTCCACGCCGTCCTCGCCCACAGCTTCGGTGGGGCGACGGCGACCTACGCCCTGAGCCACGGCTTGCCCGCCTCCCGCGCCGTGCTCATCGCCGCGCCGGAGGGGCCGGAAGGCTTCTATCGGGAGCTGCTCACCGCCCTCGGTTTTTCCGAGTCGCGGCAAGAGGCCTGCCTTCGCGCCATGGAGCGGGATTACGGACTCCGACTCGTGGACATCCACGGTCCCACCCGCGCGGCGGATATCCGCATCCCGGGCCTCGTCATCCACGACACGGGGGATCGCGAAGTGCCCTTCCATCACGGCGAGGCCTACGCGGCCGCGTGGCCCGGCGCGAAGCTGATGCGCACCGAGGGCCTGGGCCACCGGCGCATCCTGCGCGATCCAGGCGTCATCGCCGCAGCGATGGCCTTCCTCCGGGAGGGTGCACCCATAGCGACGGGACCTTTACATGGGTGCGGACCCCGTAGCCTGGAGGCCTACTTGTTCCAGCGGGAGCTGCGCTACGCCTGATCCAGCTTGTAGGCTTTACGCAGGATGCGCTCCCACCATGCTGAGGGAAGAAGCGCCTTGGCCTTGGCGGCCCAGAAGGCATCCTTGCCGATGACGACGCGGCGGGGCGGGTGCTTCTTCGCGAGGGCCCGGGCGATCTTCTCGGCGCAGGCCGCGGCGGAAATGGCGTGGCGCTCGCCCATGGCCTGTCGGGCGTTCATGGAGCGTTTCAGGATTTGTTCGTAACGGGTGCCTTTCGCCCGTTCGGGCAGGTCGCCCCAGACCTTCACCAGCGTAGTGCGGAACTCGGTGCGGATGGCGCCCGGCTCCACGAGGATCACCGGGATCTCGTCGCCGATCTCCAACCGGAGCGTTTCGGCGAGGGCCACCACCGCATGCTTGCTCGCGTTGTAGGCCCCGGCGAGGGGAATCGAAAGCCGACCCAACAGGGAGGCGACCTGGACGATGCGGCCTTCACCCTTGGCGGCATTCGCCCGAATGACCGGCACAAACGCCCGCGTCACCTCGTGGAGCCCGATCACATTCGTTTCGAATTGGGCGCGCAGTTCATCCGGCGTCAGGAGCTCCAGCGGACCCACCTGTCCATAGCCCGCGTTGTTCACGAGGCCAATGAGGCGCAGGTCGCGACAGGCCTCCACGGCGGCGGTGATGGAGTCCGGGTCCACCACATCCAAGGAAATGCATCGCAGGTCCGCCCCGGGATGAAGCGGGTCCAGCGCTTCCACCTTCCGCGCCGTGGCCACCACGCCGTAACCCCGCTTCCGAAGTTCGCCCACAAGGGCCTGTCCGATGCCGCTGGAACAGCCGGTGACGAGAATCCAGGGTCGCGTGTCCATCGTTCCAGCCTAAAACAGGAAGGGCCCCTCGCGGGGCCCTTCGGGGAAGTAGGTGGCCTACTTCTTCTTCGCGGCCTTGGCGGGCTTCTCGGCCTTCTCCGCCTTCGCGCCACCCTTCACCTCGACCTTCGTGGCGGTCATGGTGTAGGTGATGGTCACCTTGTCGCCCTTCTTGACGGCGGTGCCCGCAGGGACATTGATCTGCCAGAGGTCCTTGCCCTTCTGAACCGTGACCACATCGCCCTGCACTTCCGTGACAGGGCCCGTCACCTGGTAGGTCTTGGCGCCCGCGGCGGCAAGGACGGAGGCGCCGAAGAAGGCGCTGGCGAGGAGGAGGGATGAAGCGAACTTGCGCATGGGGAGGCTCCTTGGGGTTGATTGGGCCCCCAAGGTAGCACTCCCAGGCGGATCAATACATCTGCTTGTTCACGCCGTTCACATCCCCTTGGTCCGTCGGGGGCGGCTCGGTGTAGACATGCATGGACTGGCTCTTGGTGGGCAGGTAGCCCATGCCGAAGTAGGTGAAGGCGATGAAACCCCAGGCCACGAGGCTCAGCTTGATGGCGGGCCGTCCCTTCCACTTCGTGTGCTGCATGTGGAGCACACCGGCGTAGATGAGCCAGGTGATGAGGCCCCAGTTCTCCTTGGGATCCCAGCTCCAATAGTCGCTCCAGGCGAACTTGGCCCAAGTGCCGCCGGTGATCAGCCCGGCGGCGAGGAAGACGAAGCCCGCACGGATCCACTTGATGGTGAGCGCTTCGAAATCAATCTCCGTCGCGCCCAGGGCGCGGGCCCAGAAGGAACCCGGCTCCATCGCGCGCGCGCCCGGCTTGATCAGGGCGAGGATGCCCAGCACGAAAGCCACGGTCACGCAGGAGTAGCCGCAGAAGTAGATGGTCACATGGGGCAGGAACCAGCCGCTGTTGAGGGCGGGCGGCAACTGAATGATCTCGATGTCCTGCTTGTGAAGCGCGTAACCCAGTGCTCCCAGGATGAGCAGGTTGGCGATCACGCCCAGGAAGCGCACTTTCTTGATCCACTCGACCGCCACCATCAGGCCGCCAAAGATGAAGCCGAAGTAGATGAGGCTTTCATAGAAGGTCTTGAAGGGCGGTCTCCCGGCCTCGATGCCACGGCCGATGAGAGTGTAGGCGTTCAGCACCCACGCGGCGAGAAAGAGAACGCGGGCCGCCTGGTAGATGCGATCCTTCTCGTCCTTGAGCTTCGGAGCCCACAGGCTCGCCAGATAGGCGAGAAAAGCCAGGGTGTAGGCGATGAGGGTGAGTTTGAAGGGCCATTCGGCCTTGGCGAAGTGCGAATACATCTCGAACATCACGCGCCCCCTTCCGTCTTATGACCGGCCCGTTTCTTCAACCAGGGCTTCAAGTAGAACATCCACAGCGCGCCGCCGATGAGGCAGATGAAGCCCAGGTAGGTGAGCCAAAGCCCCGGTTCGTAGACGACCATGATGCCGCTCACGGTGGAATCCTTCGGGTCGTAGTTGCTCTGGTAGAACCAGTGGCCCCGGAAGACGAGCGGGTCGTTCACGCTGACTTCCTTCCGGGCCAGTTCATGCCCGTCCTTGTCCTCGATGACGAGCACGCTGCGGAAATCCTTCGGCTCGGCATCCTTGGCGTGGTAGCTGAGACCGATGCGGTTGTCGAAGTAGGTCGTGCCTTGCGACGGCGAGCCATCTGGGCTCTTCGCGGCGAGCCAATGGGTTTCGGACTTGCCGGAATCGGGATCGGTGATCGTCACCTGGATAGCCGGATC
>JAFDVN010000148.1 GCA_018269025.1 Acidobacteriota bacterium
CCGCCCCGGGCCCCGATCCCACGGTCGGCCTGTCCCTCCAGGCCCTGGAGCGCTTCCACATCGAGCGGGTGATGAAGGAGGAAGGCGGCAAAGTGGAGGCCGCGGCGAAGCGGCTGGGCATCCCCCGCAGCACCCTCTACCAGAAGCTCAAAACCTTCGGCCTTTCGTCCCGATTCTAGAAAATCCGTCCAGGATCTAGAAAACGGCCCGAGGCCATGGATTTGCGTATTTCCTAACTCCATTCAAATGAATGGTTGTCGTTGTTGGGATTCCGGCACCTGCCTTGCGCTTCCTCATTCACGGAGGAAGCCATGGCCACGACCGCGCGGATCATCGCCAGCTTGTTGCTCGCGGCACCACTGTTCGCGCAGGGAACCCGGGCCGGATCGCTGGCCCAGGTGACGGTGCGGATCTTGAAAGCGGATCAGTGGGCGAAGCTGGGCGGGTATGACTTGGCGACCGAAGTGCGGCTGAAGGGAGTGGTGGAGCTAGCCACGGGTGGCGTTCTTCACCTGCG
The DNA here is from genome assembly GCA_018269025.1 of Acidobacteriota bacterium. GTDB lineage: Bacteria > Acidobacteriota > Holophagae > Holophagales > Holophagaceae > JAFDVN01. The sequence continues at coordinate 518 of JAFDVN010000148.1, forward strand.
GATGCCCTTTGGTTCGGTGAGGGTGGAACTGGGGCAGGCGGGTCGGAATCTGGTTCTTCGCATCGGCCAGTCCCTGGAGGTGGTGGCTTCGAAGGTGATGCAGAACGGGAACCAGCATTTGCTGGCCCGGGTGGTGGTAAGCGATTCGAAGGAAATCCGGCTCCGCGACGCGCAGGGCGTTCCGATGCAGGAGGCGGCTCAGGGATAAACGGGGATGAAGCAGGGGAAGAGAGGGGGCGGTGGGGACCGCCCCCTTTCAGTTATAAGTGACGACGACGGTGAAGATTCCTGAGTAGTCGCCATCGGGTTGATTGGCACCGACCGTGAGCGTCCCACCAACTTCGAAGGATTGGGTTCCCGTGCTGGAGTTCAAGACCCCCCGACCGTTCGCCGGAATCGCATTGCCAATATAGGCCTGGAGGCTCGCGTTCATGGAGTTGGACCCCGAGGTGAGCGTTACGGAACCCTGGCCGGGTGTGCCACTGCCAAGGAAAGTGATCTGATACCGGCGGCTGGCAGAGCTGCCTCCGGTCTTGCCCATCACATTGAAGGAAGCCAGGGTAGGTCCCCTTGGGCCTCCAGTGACACCACCGGAGAAGGTACGCCCGGGTGATGGAGCCAGGGACACCTGGCCACTCGAGGGAGAAGTCACGATCTCCCCGAAGTCCAGGTCCGAGCTCTTGGTGATGGCGATGCCGTTTTGGATGTGGATGGAGATGGTGAAGATGAAGTTGGCCGAGGTCGCGCCCGTTGTGTCGTCAACGATCTGAAGCGCCGGGAAGCTCCCGATGTAGGTATCGCTGGGCAAATTGGTGGCTAGGGGGCCGATCGTCCCGCCTTCGTGGGCGATCGTTCCTCCGGCGACGAAGGTCGGATTGGTGCCGGACACTTTCGCGCTGGAGGCGATGTTGCTGGTATTGACGGTGATGGTCTGGCCGGTGCTCTGGCCCGTGAGGGTGAAGGTTGCGGGCTGGCTTCCGGCGTATTGAAAGTGAAAGGTGTGCCCGACAGTCCCGGTGCAGAGCAGAGAGCAGAAGAGGACAGGGACAGCCCCCGTGCTGATGGCGTTGGTGTCGGTGATGACGCCTGTGACGGAATTCTGAGAAACGCTTGCGCCATTGGCCTGGATGACCCATTCGCCCACATCCATGTTGGATTGGATGGTCACGGTGGGTGTCTGGGCCGACAAAGCCAAACCTGCCAACAACACGGGCCCCATGATGCGGTTCCACAGGCTCATGCGGGCCTCCTTCCTGGAACCCAACGGCAGGTAGGGCTCGAAACTCAAGTATGAAGCCAGGTTGGTGCCAAGTCTTTACCAAGCCAGGAGGCGCTGGGTGGTGGCTCGGACCTCGTCCTTCGATGGCAGAAACGCCGTCTCCAACGGCGGGCTCGCGGGGGTGAAGGTGTCCTCGGCCCCGACTCGCAGGACCGGCGCGTCGAGCCAGGGGAAGCAGGCGTCCTGGATGCGGGCGGTGAGTTCGGCGGAAGGACCGGAGGACAGGCTGGCTTCGGTGAGCACGAGGACGCGGTGGGTGCGCTTGGCCAGGGCGGTGATGGCGTCCAGGTCCAGGGGCTGGAGCGTCCGCAGGTCCAGGACGGCCACATCGAGATCCGCCGTGGCCTCCAAGGCGAGGTGCTGGGCTGCGCCGTAGGTGAAGATGGCGGCTTTGGCTCCGTCCTTGCGAAGCGCGGCTTCGCCGAGCTTCGCCACGGGAGGGGAGTCCCACTGATCCTTGAGGCGGCGGTAAAGCGCCTTGTGTTCGAGGAAGAGCACGGGGTCGGGATCCTCGATGCTGGCGCGGAGCAGGGCGTAGGCGTCCGACACGGTGCCAGGGGCGACGATTTTGAGGCCGGGGCGTCCGAGGAAGTGGCCTTCCGGGTTTTGACTATGGAAGGGGCCGCCGTGGACGCCCGCGCCGCTGGGGCCGCGGAACACGACGGGGCAGGGAGCGCCCCAACGCCAGTGGGTGCCCGCGGCGAAGTTGCAGATGAGGTCGGAGGCGAGCAGCGCGAAATCCATGAACTGGAATTCCGCGACGGCTTTCCGTCCCATGAGCGCCGCGCCGATGGCTGCGCCCGCGATGGCCTGTTCGGCGATGGGGGTGTCGAGGACCCTGGCTTCGCCGAACCTCTCCAACAACCCCGCCGTCGCGCCAAAGGCTCCGCCGTAGGCACCGATGTCCTCGCCCAGACAGAAGACGGACTCATCCGCCTCCATGGCGTCATGGAGCGCGGCGCGGATCGCGTCGAGGTAGGTGCCGGAGAAATGGGTCATGCGCCTTCCTGGGGCGCGTCCAAGCCCAAGTTGATCGCTGCCGTCCGCAAGCGCTCGTCGTAGCACGCGAAGCGCATCCTCGGCACCGCATGGAAGATTTCGAGCGCGCTCGCGAGATGAACGGCGTCGAAGCCCCGGAGCGCGTGGGGAACCACGAGCCGTGCCGCCTGTTCGATGAGGCGCGATGAAGCGTCCACCACGATGAAATCCTTCCAAGCGAGGTTGAAGGCGGCCGCAAGCTCCTGATGCCGATTCACGGGCTGGATGGGGAGGAGTCCTTCACGGGCGAGTCGCGCGAAGGCGGCGTGAGTCTCGACAAAGCCGAGGGAACTGCACGCGAGTCCTTTGGCGGATTTGGCCAGATCCCGGACCTCTCTGGAATGGGCTTCATCAATGAACAGCTTGATGAGTGCGGAGGTGTCCAGGTAGAGGATCACCGGCGGTCCTCGATCACCTTGTCCGACGCGGTGGTGGGGGGGCGGCTTGGCAGCGCGTAGGGCACAGGTAGGTGCGGGCACTTCCCCGACCAGGACACCCCAGGGGTGGTGCGCAGGGCGGAGAGCGCGTCCTTCTCGGAGGATGGCACCGGATGGAGAATCGCGACAGGCTCGCCATGGTTGGTGATCGTCAGCGTTTCGTGCTGAAGCGCGACGCGCTCCAGGTGCGCGGATAGACGAGCCTTGAGGTCACGGATGGAAACGGGAGCGGGAGGGTCGGGGCGCATGGGGTCTCGATGTGACTACATTTGTAAAGTGTAGTCACAATGGACGAGCGCGCAAGCTTCGGGCTTTTCCACACGCCAAAGGTACCTCTCGATGAATTAGCCCCTCCGCTACTCTGGACGGAATGCTCGTCTCGCTCCGCATTCAGAATCTAGCCCTCGTGGAAGACCTGACCCTCGAACTGGGACAGGGCTTCACCGTGCTCACGGGCGAGACGGGCGCGGGCAAGAGCTTGCTGGTAGACGCGCTGAGCCTCCTCGTGGGCGCTCGGGCGGATGGGGAACTGGTGCGGCGCGGCGCGGATCGCGCGGTGGTGGAAGGCATCGTGGAGGGCGAGGACACCGCCTGGCGCGCCTTTCTAGAAGAACGGGGTCTTCCCGGGGAACACCCCGTCGTGCTGCGCCGCGAGATCGGCGGACGGGCGCGGGCTTGGATCAATGGCGCGCCCTGTGCCGTGGGCGATTTGAAGGAGGCGGGCCGCATCTGGATGCGCCTCGCCAGTCAGCACGATCATCAAAGCCTGTTGGGTGAGGAGCGGCACCTCGGGTTGTTGGATGAGGTGATTGGCCTCGTGCCGGACCTGTCCGCCCAGGCCGAGGGAGTCCGCGCCGCGGCCGCGTCCCTCAAGGCCCGCAAGCGGAGTGAGGCCGAGCGGGAGACACGCCTCGCCCAACTCGCGGAGGCGCTCGCGGAGTTGGAGAAACTCTCACCGAAACCCGGCGAGTGGGATCAGCTCCGCGCCGAACGGGAACCTCTCCGCCACGCGACGGCGCTGGAGCACGCCTACGCCGAGGGCGCGTCCGCCCTGGATCGCGCCCTTCCTGAACTCGAAGCCGCTCAGCGAGCCCTCGCCAAGGCGGCGACGGTGTGGGCCGATGCCGCGCCGGAGCAAGATCGCCTTCGTTCGGCGCTGCTGGAAATCGAGGATCTCGCGGCACTGGCCCAGCAGCATGCTCGCCATTGGGCGGAAGGTGGCGAGGCCCGGCTTGAAAAACTTGAAACGCGCCTCGCGGCCTTTGAGAAGCAGGCGCGTCGCCACCGTTGCGAGCCGGGCGAGTTGTCTGAAACTTGGGCTGCACTTCGCTTGGAGCAGAAGGACCTTCTTGGTGGGAACGCTTCCCTGGAAGATCTGGAACGCGCGCTGGCCAAGGCCGCGGAAGCCTACCGATCCCAGGCGGAAAAGGTGCATCGCGAGCGCGAGGCCGCGTTGCAGGACCTGGAATCCGAGGTCCATCGGCGCCTCTCCAACCTGGGCATGAAGGGCGCGCGGCTCCAGATCCGCCTCGGACTTAGCGAGGAAGCTTCAAGCCCCGTGCTTCAAAATGGCAAAGCCGTCCGCGTGGCGACGGAGGGCTTCTCTTCCGTCGCGCTGTGGATCGAATCCAACCCTGGGGAAGGCTTCCGTCCCCTCGCCAAGATCGCGTCCGGCGGCGAGTTGAGCCGGGTGATGCTTGCCCTCATGGGAGCTGGACTCGCCTTGCAGAAGAAGATCGAATCGGCTTCACTCACCCTGGTGCTGGACGAAGTGGACGCGGGCATCGGCGGCGAAGCCGCGCTGGCCGTGGGCCGGGCGATTGCCGAGTTGTCTGCGCGCCATCAGGTGTTCTGCGTGACGCACCTCGCGCAGGTAGCCGCGCGGGCCTCGTCGCACCTCTCCCTCGCGAAGGAAGTCCAGGCGGGCCGCACCCGCAGCGGCGCTATCTGGGTCGCGGGTGAGGCCCGGGTGCGCGAGTTGGCGCGCCTGCTCTCGGGTCATCCCGATCGGCCCGAGGCGCTTGAACACGCCAAGCTCTTGCTGGCCTGAATCACGCGGGATCGGGGAATCCCAAGGTGACGGTGGTGCCCTGCCCCACGCGGCTCTCCACCTGGAAGGTACCTCGGTGGAGTTCCATGATGCCTTTCACGATGGCGAGACCGAGCCCCGCCCCGCCCGTGGCGCGGGCGCGGCCCTCATCCACCCGGAGAAAGCGGTCGCCGAGGCGAGAGATGAGATCGGAGGGAATGCCTTCCCCGGTGTCGGTGACGAGGAGCCGAGTTCTTCGGTCCTCCTGAATGGTGGAAAGGACGACGCGGCCTCCGGCAGGCGTGTGGCGCAGGGCGTTTGAGATGAGGTTGACGACCGCGCGGTGGAGCAGACGGGGATCCGCATGGATCAGGCAATCCGGAGTGGATTGGATGGTGAGGGAGATGCCCGCGTCCTCCGCCTGGGGACCGAAGAACTCCACGGCCTTCTGAAGCAGGGCGGGGGCGGAAAGCGGTTGAGGCACGACGGCGGAACCCGGAGCCGCGCCCCGGGCCAAAAAGAGCATCTGCTCCACCATGCCGTCCAACCGGTCCAGCTCTTCCAGGAGGCTGCCCAGAATTTCTGGGAGGTTGGCATCCTTCGGCGGACGCAAGACGCGGCCTTCCAGTTCGGATCGGAGGTTTTGGAGGGGCGTTCGCAGCTCGTGGGCGAGGTCGGAGCTGAAGGCTTCCAGCCGTGCGAAGGCGGCTTCCAGGCGACCCAACGCGCCGTTCAGCGCGGCCACCAGATCCGCGAGCTCTGCGGGGAAGTTGGCTGCGTCGAGGCGGTGATGAAGACCCTGGGCCTCGATGCGTGCCGTCTCATCCCGGATCTTGCGAAGCGGGCGCAAGCCCCGCTTGGCGATGAGATGACCGAGGATTCCGGCCAATAGCGTGATAGCGAACACCAGCATCGCCAGGTCCCTGCGCAGGTGATTGACGACCTGGATTTCGGGAGTGCGATCCATCGCGACCCAGAGGGCGCCCCGGGAGGTCCGCATCACGAGCGCCGAGTACAGCCGATGTTCAACCTGGAATGTGGAGGGCGAGGAACCCACGGCGTCCCACGGAACTGAGGTGAGGTAGGTGGCCCCCGCGCTCCCGGCGATGCGTCGCCCATTCAGATCGAAGAGCCACCAATCCACCTGCGGGGATTCGGGGGCGGACGGATTCAAAGGGCCCTGAGACTCCAACAGGTGAAGGATCTTCTGGCCTTCGGACCTAAGAACGCGCCCATCTTCGGTCTCCATGGCGTGACGCAGGGCCAGGTCGGTGAACACGGCCGTGGTCGCACCAAGGCCCAGCACGGCCAGGGAAAGCGCCAGGCGAAGATCCCGAAGGAGGCTCCTAGCCACGGTCTTCGAGAATCACGCCGATGCCCCTGACGGTGTGGACGAGTTTCTTCTCGAAGGGGTCATCCAACTTGCTTCGCAGGCGCCGCACCTGCACATCCAGCGCGTTGCCATCCGTCGGAAGGTCGAGTCCCCAGACCCGTTCCATGATCTGGCGACGGGCCACCACCTGGCCCCGATTCTCCAGAAGCAGCGCGGCGAGCTGATATTCCTTCGGGCTCAGCTCCACACGCTGGCCACCCCGGGTGATGCGGTAGCCCTCCGGCTCCCAGACCAGATCCCCGATCTCCACCCGCGTGACTGGCGTTTCCATGGAGGCTCGACGCAACAGCGCCTGGATGCGGGCGAGGACTTCCGGGAAGGAGTACGGCTTGGGCAGGTAGTCGTCCCCGCCCTCTTCCAGGCCGCGGATGCGATCGCTGGGTTCGCCTTTGGCGGAGAGGAAGAGCACAGGGGTCGGGAAGCTCGCCTCTCGGACTTTCCGTACAAGCTCGAGGCCGGACATGCCCGGCAGCATCACATCCACGAGGAGCACCTGGAATTTGCCGGAGAGCGCGCGTTCCAAGCCCCGGGGTCCGGTGTCGGCCCA
>JAFDVN010000149.1 GCA_018269025.1 Acidobacteriota bacterium
GCCGGTGGGCTTCGGCGGATCGTTGGGCAGCTCGTAGCCGTGGGAGCGGCCATCCCGGGCGAGGCCCAGCAGGCCCGCCACCAGCTTCACCGCGTCGCCGGAGGCCATGAGGGTCTTGGCTTCCTCGATGAGCGCGGGGCTGAGCGCTTCCTTGGCGCGGGCGAGGACGCGGGTGTCCTGGGCGGCGGAGATCTCCGCGGGCGTGGGCACGGAGCACCAATCCAGCTTGAGACCGCCACGGCGGCTCCAGGCGAGGAGGATGCGGCTTTCCTTCCAACCCACGAGCGCCATGCTCGTGCCCTTCGCACCGGCGCGGCCCGTGCGCCCGCTGCGGTGAACATAGCCTTCCATCTGCGTGGGGATGCCCATGTGGACGACGAGGGGAAGGCCCCCGATGTCAATGCCGCGGGCGGCCACATCCGTCGCGACGAGGTAGCGCAGGCGGCCTTCCTTGAACATCGAAAGCGTGCGGGTGCGGCTGGACTGGACGAGATCGCCGTGCAGGTACGCGGCCGGAAGCCCGGCGGCGGTGAGCATCTCGGCGACCTCTTCGGCCTGGGCCTTCATCTTGGTGAAGATGAGCGCGGCGCTGGGCTCTTCCATGAGCAGAAGGTTCACGAGCGCTTTCACATGGAGGTGCTCGGACACCATCACGGGCGTGTGGGCGATGTCCGCGTGGCCCGCGTTGCCCCCGGCGTTGGACAGCTCGATGCGCTCGGGGTTCTTGAGGAAGCGCTGGGTCAGGCGCGCGATGGGCGCGGGCAGGGTGGCGCTGAAGAGGTAGGTCTGGGCTTTGCCTGGGACCTTCGCGAGGATCGTCTCCACGTCCTCCAGGAAGCCCATGTTGAGCATTTCGTCGCACTCATCGAGCACGATCATCGAGACCTTGGAGAGATCCAGGGTGCCGCGTTCCAGGTGATCCATGACGCGGCCCGGCGTGCCCACCACGACCTGGGAGCCGTAGGACAGGGATTTGAGCTGGGGCGCGTAGCTGGAGCCTCCCACGAGGGAAGCCATGTGCAGCTTGGGCATGACGCCGTGCAACTCCGTACCCACCTGCTGCGCGAGCTCGCGTGTGGGAGCGAGGATGAGCGCCTGTGGGTGGCGATCCTCTGTGAGGCGGTGGAGTAGGGGCAGGCCGAAGGCCAGCGTTTTGCCTGATCCGGTGCGGCTCTGCACGAGCAGGTCGCGACCTTCGAGACCCGGGGTGAAGCAGGCGGCCTGGACAGGCGTAGGCGTGGTGAAGCCGCGCTTCTCAAGGGCGGCAAGGAAGGGCTCGCGGCAGCCGAGGGCCGCGAAGGTGGTGGTCATCTGAATCTCCCGTAGGCGTTCCCGGCATGGGTGGCGTCGTCGCCTGCGGGGATGGCCCAAACGAGTAGTGTCTCATTGAATGGCTGTCATTGCTAGGGAATTTCACCACGGAGGGCACGGAGATCACGGAGCAGTAACGAAAATTCTCCGTGATCTCCGTGGTGAATGAGCTTCCAGGCTTGTCACACTGGGCTCCGATGGACGAGATTTCCCTCACCACCACGCTGCCTTTCGCCACGGACGCCGCGATACGGCGGAGCTTCATGCTCCTGGATGCGCCCGTGCGGGGAAACATCCGCTTCGGCAAGCTGCTGGAGGTGCTGGACAAGCTGGCGGAAGAACAGGCCCTCGCCTATGTGCGCCGCCAGCACCCGAGCGCCCGGGTCGTCACGGCGGCGGTGGATGAGATCCAGGTGCTCGCCCCCGCGGACATTGACCGGGATCTCGTCTTTCGCGCCCGCATCAATTTCGTCGGCCGCACGAGCCTGGAGGTGGGTATCCGCGTGGAGCACCCGGAGGATGGGGCGAAACCCGCCGCCCACATCGCCTCCTGCTACTTCACGATGGTGGCGCGGGATGAGGCCGAGGTCGCGAGTCTGGAGATTGGCGGTTTCGAGCCAAGCGACGCGCTATCCCAGGCGCGATGGAATAAGGCCATCGAGCGCCGCGAAGGTCGCAAGCGCGACCTCATCGCCGCCGCGGAACCGCCCAGCCGAATCGAATTCGACCTGCTCCAAGCGCTTCATACGGCTCAGGAAGATCTGGGATTTTCGGGCCTCCGCGTGGGCGACCTCGTCACGAGCGGCTGGGAGCGCATGTACCCCGAGCAGGAGAATGTGCCGAAGAAGATCTTCGGCGGCTACCTCATCCGCAAGGCCTACGAGCAGAGCGCCATCTGCGCCGAACTCGTCGCCCCCCAGCGCCCCGTCATCGTGAGCGTCAACCGCATCAATTTCCCGCAACCCGTTCGCATGGGCGACAAACTCCACTTTCAGACCCGGGTCGTGCACAGCGCAGGCAACAGCCTCTGCGTGGAAGCCGACATTCTCCGCGTGGGTCTGGATCGAGGCCGCGCGGCGCTGTCCAACACCTGCGTCTTCACCTTCGTGAATGTGGACGATGACCTGCGCCCTTGCCCCGTGCCCCAGGTCCACCCCGCCACCTACCGCGAGGACGCGGCCTTCCTCGCCGCCCACCGGCGCCGCGCGGCCTATCTGGCGTGGAAGACTGCCGGGAAACCATAGGTTTAAACGCAGATTTCGCAGATTCAAATGCAGGATTGGCTTTGCGTTTTTCAATCGGCGTAATCGGCGTAATCTGCGGTTCATGACTTGCTTGCTATTCATCCGCCATGGCCTCGCCGAGGACTTCCGACCTGGCGCTCCCGATTCCGAGCGAGCGTTGACGGAAGAAGGCTGGGAGGGAGCGCGGGCGGCGATGAAGGCGCTCGTCGGCAAGGGCTTCACGCCATCGCGGGGCATCAGCAGCCCTTACCGCAGGGCGCTGGAAACCATGGCCTGCCTGAAGGAAGCCGCCGGGGCGTTTCCCGTGGGCTACTCGGAACTCTTCACGCCCGAAGAAGACCCCGCGGACGCGGAAGCCTGGCTGCTCACCCTCATGCGCGGCGCGGGGGAGGATGAAGTCCTCGCCTTCACGAGCCACCAGCCCCTGCTCGGGACGCTCATCGCCCGCATGACGGGCCGCTTCCTCGACATCAAACAGGCGAGCTGCACGGTCATCGAATGGAAGGGGAGCGGGTGGATGTTCCGAAAGCACTTCACGGCGGCGGAATTGAGGGGCGAATGAAGAAGGAACCACGCGGAGGGCAGCGGAGAAGCGGAGGGCAGCGGAAAAAAGCGAGCATGGGTGACCTCCTGGTTTTCTCTGTTGCTCTCCGCCCCTCCGCTTCACTCCGCGTAGTCGCTTTGATGGCCGACCCATGACGACCCGC
>JAFDVN010000014.1 GCA_018269025.1 Acidobacteriota bacterium
AAGGCCTGCGCCGACCGCGCCGCCAAGGAAAAAGCCAAGGACGAGCACAAGGCCGAGAGCAAGTAAGCTCTGGGTTTCGTCATGAAGAAGGCCCCGCCGAGCGGGGCCTTCTTCATGTTCAGGCTACCGGCTTCAGGCTACAGGCTACGCGGTTGGGCGAGATCCATCGGTGCGGTTCGTCAGCCTACGATGGACGCCTCGATATGGGATTGCATCAACGACTGGGTGATGAGGCTTGTCCCGTAGCCCGAGGCCAGGGGCCCATTTCACCTCGGCCAGAGCCAGCCGAAGGTGCCGGCGGTTACGCAGGCGTAGATGAGGCCGTCCACCATGCCCTTCATCACCGAACGCCAGGGCTGGCCCCACCAGATGCCCATGGGGATGAGGCCGAAGGCGTAGGTCATGAAGCAGACCAGCGCGGTCACATGGAAGATGTGCTTGTAATCCGCACCGGGCGCGAAGACATGGACCAAGACGAGCGCCGCGAAGACGCTCACGAGCAGGATGTAGAGGAACCACTGGAAGAGCATCGGTCCCATGGTCATGGGGCCAGGGGCGCGGAGGATCATGAAGCCCACCGGACCTTCCTTCAGCTTGGTCTTCATGGCCTCCGTGCCGAAGTCCTTGTGATCGGCGCAGTAGGGCAGGGTGTACTGCCCCGGCGTCGGCGAGCCCTTGGTGATGGCGGCGCGGACTTCGTCTTCGTTGGAGAAGCCGTGGTAGTCCGAGTTGTGCCACTTGAGCGCCATGTGGATGAGGCTGCTGGCGATGAACACGAAGACCGCCGACAACAGGATCGGCAGCCAAAGATGCGCGAGCGAGACCATGAGGTCCTCCGGGAATTCGGGTTGTCCGGGACGAGACTGCTGGAGTGTATCGTCCTTTACCCGCCCATGGCGGCGTACCCATCCGCCGCGTGATAGCTGCTTCGCACGAGGGGGCCGCTTTCCACGCGCTGGAAGCCCATCTCTTCGCCTTTGCGTCGGTACATCTCGAATTCGGCCGGAGTGACGAAGCGTTCCAGCGGCAGGTGGTTCCCTGTGGGCGGAAGGTACTGACCAAGGGTGGCGATGTTGACGCTCGCGGCGCGCCAATCCTTCATCAGGTCGAGGATTTCGTCCTCGGTTTCGCCGAGGCCCACCATGATGCCGCTCTTCGTCCGCATCTCCGGCGCGACGCGATCCCGGTAAGCCGCGGCGCGGCTGAGGACGGTCATGGACTGCTCGTAGTTGGCATCGGGCCGCACGCGTTTGTAGAGGCGCGGCACGGTTTCCACATTGTGGTTGAGCACTTCGGGCTCGGCCTCAAGTACTTGCTGGAGGGCGTCCTCCATGCCCCGGAAGTCCGGGATGAGCACCTCCACGCCGCAGCCCGCGTTCAGCGTGCGGATCCAGCGGATGGTCTGGGCGAAGTGGGCCGCGCCGCCGTCCGGAAGGTCATCCCGGTTCACGCTCGTCACGACGGCGAACTTCAGCTTCAGGGAGGCGACGGCTTCCGCCACACGCTGGGGTTCTTCCGGATCGAGCTGTCCGGGCTTGCCCTTGCCCACGCTGCAAAAACTGCAATGCCGCGTGCAGATCTCGCCCATGAGCATGAAGGTTGCGGTGCGGTGGACGCCCCAGCATTCGTTGAGGTTGGGGCAGCGGGCTTCCTCGCAGACCGTCACGAGCTTCTTCTCCCGCATGAGGCCATGGACCTCCTCCACCACCTCGGGGGCGGGGATGCGGATCTTCAGCCAATCGGGGCGGGGGCCGGGGAGGACGGGCGGGCGGGCCATCCATCCAGTCTACTGGGCCCAGACTCCAAACCCTGGGGGGTGGTCTACCCAACAAGGCCAGAGGCCGGAGGCCCGAGGCCCTATTTGCGCTTCGCGCCGACTTTCTTCCCGTTGCCGACCAGGGTGTTCGAGGCGGCGTCATAGACCTCCAGCGCGTCCCCGTCCCGGAAGGCGTAGTAGTCGCCCTTGCCCCGGTGGAAGAGCCAGCAGTCCTGGCCCGCGCGGGGGCCGCTGGCGGGACGGTGGGGCTGGAGCACGCCGAGGCCCGCCAATTGGCGGTTCTCGCTCCATTGGTAATTGCCGCCCGCGTCCACTTTCAGTTCGCCGAGCTCTGGGAGCTTTCCCTTGGTGGGCGCGGCGTTGGTGATGCGCCAGGTGCCCGAAAGGGCCGAATCCGCGGAGGCGGCCATCAGACAGGGGACCGTAGACAGTGCCAAGGCGAGGGTTGTCGCTCTCATGGGGGCTCCTGGGGGAGGTCGGCTAGAATGATGGGACCATGACCGACGAGATGCCACTCCATCCCGCGCCTTCCGAAGCGGATTCCCCGGCCCAGACCCCGGAGCCGGTTCGCAGTTTCGAGCCCCCTAAGGGTTTCGAGACGAAATTCCGTGGCCTACCCCTGCATCTGACCGCCTTCGAGGGCCCGCTGGACCTGCTCCTGCACCTGATCCGGGAGCAGAAGCTCAGCATCATGGATTTGCCCATGGCCGAGGTGACCCGGCAGTACATGGACTACCTCCACCTCATGGAGGAACTGAACCTGGAAATCGCGGCGGAGTTCGTCGCGATGGCCGCGCACCTGCTCCAGATCAAGTCCCGGCTCATGCTGCCCCGCCCGCCGGCGGAAGAGGGCATCGAAGATCCCCGCGAGGAACTGGTCCAGAAGCTCCTCGACTACCAGCAGGTCAAGGAAGCCGCCGAGATCCTCCGCACTCGCGAGCAGGACGCCGCCCAGGTCGTCTACACGAAGCCTCTCGACATCGAAGAACACGCGAAGGTCGAGGAAGAGCCCATCAAGGCCACGCTCTTCGACCTGCTCGGCGCGTACCGCGAGGCGCTCAAGAAGCTCCTTCCGCCGCCGCCGGTGGAGGTGCGCGCCCAGCCTAAGACGCTGGATCAGCGCATCGAGGAAGTGCTGGGCGACTTGCAGGACGGGCTTTGGAAGCCCTTCGACCAGCTCATCGCGGCCATCCGCACCCGCGAAGAAATGGTGCTGACCTTCCTCGCCCTGCTGGAGTTGGTGCGCACGGCCCGCATCGCCCTCGTGCAGACGGAATCCTTTGGCGAGATCCGGGTCAAGGCCGCCTGAACCATGCCTGAACTTGCCAACGATGCTCCGGAACTTTTGGCCCTTCTGCCTGCCTACAAGCGCGCGCGGCTCGTGGGCCTCATCATCTGCGTGGCGTGGCCGCTGCTGCTGATGGTGATGGTCGCCACGGGAACGGTGAAGCCTGGCACCGCGCCGCTCGTTGGACCCGCCAAGCAGATCGGCTACACCTTCACGGCCCTGGTCTGCATCGCCGCCGCCTGGGTCACCTGGCGCAGCGGCAAAGTGCTGAAGGGTTTTCGCGAGCTCCCCGCCGAGGAACGCCCCCGGGTGGTGATGCGCGAGAGCGTGATCTACGCGGCCATCTTCGAGACGAGCAGCCTCTGGGGGCTCCTCTACTGGATGATGGTGGGCCAGAACGCCGCGCGTTTCGTGGGCACCTTCATGGCGCTCACGCCCCTCATGTTCTTCCTCTTCGTGCCGCGTCTCCACGCCTGGAAGCTGGCCCTGGAGCGGGAGGACGCATGAGCGAACCCCGGGTGGATCCCTTCGATCAGACGAAGATCATTCCCGGTGTCCCCGAACTGCCCGCGGAAGCCACGCTCGTCCTGCCTCCCGATCAACCCAAGCCCACGCAACCGGTTCCAGTCCAGGCCAAGCGGCCCTGGAAGGCCATCGCGGGCAGTGCCGCCGCCGTCATTCTGCTCACGGCGGGCATGACCTGGTGGTTCCTCAGGCCCCCGGCTCCGATTCAAGAACCTCTCCCGGACAAGGTGCCGCTTCCTCTCCAGGGCTATGTGGACGCCGCGAAGCTCGGCGACGCCAAGGCCATGCGCATGCTGGGCGCGAGCTACACCTACGGCCTCGGCGTGCCCGTGAATAAGGCTCAAGGCCTCGCCTGGTACCGCAAAGCCGCAGACGCGGGCGACCCTGCCGCCGTCGCCGAGGTGAAGGCCCTGGAAGGGCGGAAGTAGCCCTAAGGCAGCATCGGCTTCAGGTGGTAGAACCGGGCGATGCCCACGAGGATCTGCTGGGCGGCGAGACTCGCCAGGAGCAGGCCCATGATGCGGCTGATGATCTCCGTACCCGCGATGCCCAGCAATTTTTGCAGGGGGCGCGCGACGAGGAGCAGAACCCAGGTCGCGAAGAGCACGGCGAGGATCACGAGGGTCGTCCCCACCTGGCTACCCCAGGCGTGCCGGTGGTTGTCCGTGAGAAGCACCGCCGCCAGCAGCGCGCCGGGGGACGCGATGGAAGGCATGGCGAGCGGGTAGATCGCGCGCCCCGGCCCTGCGGCCTTGGCGAGTTTCAATTCCTGGCTGGGCTTGCTTTCGCCGAAGACCATGCTGAGGGAGAAGAGGAAGAGCAGGATGCCGCCCGCCACCTGGAAAGCTTCCAGCGTGACGCCCATGGCTTCCAACAACATCTGCCCGGCCACCACGAAGAAGAGCAGCACCAGGGCGGCGAAGGCCACAGCCTGGCTCGCCAACTTGCGTCCCGATGCGGCATCCAGGTTCCGCGCTTCCCGCAAGAAGATGGGCACGGTCCCGATGGGGTCAATGACGGCCCAGAAGAGGACGAACTGCGCGAGCAAGGAGTCGAGCATGGGGAAAGGTTAGCTTGCCCCAGCCCAATCGTGGTGAAGCCATCCTGCCATCCGCTCCAGTCCGAGGGGCGTCGGGCGGAGAATCCGACTGGCAGGATCACGAAGAAACCATCCCGAAGCCAGCGCGCCTTCCGCCAGAGAGCGTCCCAGCGGCCCGGCGAGGTGGAGTCGGCGCTCGCTCCAGTCCATGCATCCGCGGCCTTCATCGGCAAGGGAATGGAAGCCGAGCTCACCAAGCGCTTGGCGACCTTCATGGGTGAGGTGGAAGGCCTCCGTGATCCATCCGCGTTGAATCAAATGCTCTGAGATCGCAACGCCCACACGGCCCGCGAGGTGGTCGTAGCAGAGGCGGCAGTGGCGCAGGGCCGCCGAGGCCCGGATCTCCCCGGGCGTCCGCGCCTTCATGCCTGGGGACGCTAGGGCGATGGATTCCAGGAACGCGGCGATCGGGGGGCCGGCCAATTGGAAATAGCGATGGCGGCCTTGGGGATGCACCGTGATCCATCCCAGGTCCAACATACGGGAGAGATGGGCGCTGGCCGTGGAAGGGCGAATCGCCGCAACCTTGGCAAGTTCCGTCGCCGTCCATCCTCGGCCGTCCAAGAGGCGCGTCAGCATGGCGGCCCGGGAGGGATCGGCGAGGAGGGCCGCGGCGGCGGCAAGATCAGGATCTGCGCGCATTTCGATGCAAACCGAAGGATTGAGGCCCGAAGCTGGAACCTCGCTGAAAAGGAGTCTAGATGAAACCGGGACCGACCGAACCCGTGCATTCAACGCTCGCGAACTATCTCTCCGATCATTTCCTGGAGGAGGCGGCCTTCGCACGACACTGCGGCGTCTCCATCGAGACGATTGAACGACTCCAGCGGGAAGGCCTCATTCCACGACCGTCCTACACCGTGAAGGACGGGCGCATCCATTCGGCGGTCTTTGGTGACATGCCCGCGCCAGGTGCGGAGCCCGGTCGCTACCACCGGCCCGAGCATGTTGCCTGGGCCCGACTCGCCCTTGATGAAGTGAAGGAGAAGAGCCCCGATCAGGCCCGTGCGAACTTGGAATCACGCTTCCAGGAGCGATGCCGAGAAGCTGCGGCTTCCCTTGGCGCCACCCTGGATTTTCACGAGGTCTGGGGCGACTTTCTGGATGGCACTTATGGACTTTGCGCCACAGATCCTGCGAGCGAGATGGGCATCATCCGCAAGGAATGGCTCCAAAAACGCCTGGTGAAGCAGAGTGCCAATGGCCACCCGCCGGAGCCGTTGGATCCGGCTACGGCTCAAGGCCTTCTGGAGCTATTGGAGGCTTACTCCGAAGCCTGCATGCCCTTTTCCCCGGCGGAGTATCCAATCAGCAGCCGAAAGCGATTGGTGGATGATTTGAGGCCACGCTTGCAAGCGGTCCTCGATCAGGAGGGGCGACCTTGATCGCTGTGATCTTCGAGGTATGGCCCAGGGACCATGCGGGTTACCTGGAGCATGCGGCTCGTTTAGCCACGCGCCTGGCGGCCACGGAAGGTTTCATCTCCATCGAACGGTTCGACAGCCTTTCAACTCCTGGGAAGCTCCTGTCGCTCTCCTTTTGGAGGGACGAAGCCGCCGTGATGGCCTGGAGGAAGGATGAGGCCCACCGGGAGGCCCAGGCGCGCGGCCGTGCAGGCATCTTCGAGAATTATCGTCTGCGAGTCGCGGGAGTGATGCGGGACTACGGCATGATAGAGCGCGATCAAGCTCCATCGGATAGTCGAGCTCACCACGAAGAATCCTAGCGCGACCGCCAGGCCACGACCTTCTTCGCGGCGGAACCCACCGCGCTTTGCAGGGCGGATTCGTCAGCGGTTCGAACCGCCTCCACGCTGCCAAAGACGGCGAGGAGCTTCTTCGCCGTAGCGGCGCCGACGCCGGGGATCTTCGTGAGTTCGGTTTGGAGGGTGCGCCTCTCCCGCAATTTGCGGTGATAGGTGATGGCGAAGCGGTGGGCCTCGTCCCGCACCCGCTGGAGCAGTTGGAGCACGGGGCTCGACTTGGGGATGCGCAAGGGCTCCGGCGCCCCGGGGCGGATGACGAGCTCTTCCTTTTTCGCAAGGGAAGCGCGTTCCAGATCCATGAGGTCCAAGTCCGCCAGCGCCGCCTCCGCCGCGTGAAGCTGGCCTAGGCCACCATCAATGAGGATGAGGTCGGGAAAGCCCCTGGCCTCGTCCTTCACGCGTTTGTAGCGCCGGAAGACGGCCTCGCGCATATTGGCGAAGTCATCGTTCTGCTCGTTGGACATCTTGAAGCGGCGGTAGCTGCCCTTGTCGGGGAAGCCGTCCTTGAAGACGACGCAACTCGCGACGACCTCCCGGCCCTGACCGTGGCTGATGTCGAAGCATTCGATGTGGCGGGGAAGGCGAGCCAGGCCCAGAAAGGCCTGGAGTCCGCTCAGCACCGCCTCGTTCAGCTTGGCGGGTTCGAATTTTCGCTCCAGGGCGAGGCGCGCGTTTTCCTGGGCCATGGTGAGCAGATCGAGTTTTTGTCCTTTTTGCGGGATGACGAACGCGACCTTGCCGCCACGGGCTTGGCCTAGCCATTCGCGCAACAAGTCCGGCTCCGCAGGCTCCAGTTCAAGCAGCAAACGCCCCGGCGGCGCTTCCTCGGCGTAGACGCGCTGAAGCACCTGGCCGAGCGCCTCGCCATCGAAGGCTTCGCAGTCCTCCAGGACGAATTCGCGCCGGTCCAGCATCCGCCCGCCGCGCATGAGCACGCGGTGGACGCAGGCGCGGCCATCCAGCACCGCCGCGCCGAAGATGTCCATGTCCTCCTGGTCCGCCACAGCGGCCTTCTGCCGGGAGAACCAGGCATCCAGTTGGTCGAGGGTGTCCCGATGATGGGCGGCCTGCTCGAAGGCATCCACTTCCGAAGCCGCCCACATTGCCGCTTCGAGCCGAGCTTTCAATTCGTCGCGCTTGCCTTCCAGGAAGAGCTTGGCCTCCTTCGCCTGCTCGCCGTAGGCCTCGTGGGACACGGCGCCGATGCAGGGCGCCGTGCAGCGGTGGAGCTGGTACTTCATGCAGGCTCGGCCGCGCTTGCCATCAATCTCGATGTCGCAATCTCTTATTTGAAAGAAGCGCTCCACCAGCTCCGCCGCCTTGTAGGCCGTGCTCGCGGGGAAGAAGGGCCCAAAGTACCAGGCCTTGTCCTTCAGCACCTTGCGGGTCACAAAGACCTTCGGGAAGGGCTCCTTGGTGAGCTTCACGAAGGGGTAGGTCTTGTCGTCCCGCAGCAGGATGTTGAAGGGCGGGAAGTGTTCTTTGATGAGGTTGTTCTCCAGGACGAGGGCTTCCAGCTCCGTTTCGCAGACGATGAATTCCAGGTCCCAAATGCGGGCCACGAGGCGACGGGTCTTGGCGTCGAGCTGCTTGCTCTGGAAGTAGGAGCGCACCCGGTTGCGAAGCACCTTGGCCTTGCCCACATAGAGCAGCGCGCCCTCCTTGTCTCGGTAGAGGTAGACCCCTGGCCGCGTGGGCAGGTCGCCCAGCTTGCGTTTGAGAAAGGGGCTCTTGTCGAGGTTCGTGCGGATCGCGGCCACGGACCCAGTATGGCTCAGCGCAGCGCCAGCATCACCACGACGATCACCACGGGAGCGAGCAAGGCTGTCATCAGAACCCACGCCATGGGTCTTCCGAAATTGAAAGTGAGTCCGACGCCGATGCGCTTGGGCACGAACAGGCGCGGGTCGGCAGCGTTCCAGTAGAGCAGGCCGCCCCAGCGATAATCGGAATCTCGGGATCCCTCGATGGGTGGCGCGAGTCGCGACAGGCGGATCACGGGGATGAGCGCGAGGACGAGGGACAGCCCCATGATCCCAACGCCCCATCCAATGGCCTTGCCGCCGTAAAGCCCCGCCAGCGGCGCGCAGAAACCCATGAGGGCGATGAATCCCGTGGGCAAGAAGGCACGGAGAGCCACCAGCGCTTTCAATCCCAGGATCTTCCCGGGCGTATCGCCGCGAAGGGCCAGCGAAAACAGAAAAAGAAGAATCCAGAGGCCCACGCTCGGCCAAGCCGCGACAGAGAAGGAACCGTGCTTATCCATCCAGCTATCCACCACGCCCGCCGCGTTCCAGTGGGCGGGGATGCGCTCCGGCAGAAGCGGGATCCAGTGCTGGAGCCAGAGCCAAGCCCCTCCCAGGGTGGCCAAGGGCAGTAGGTCCCAAGGCGAGAAGAGGCGGGTGCGAGCTTCGTCCATGCGAGCGAGTTTAGACGCTGCGAGAATGGAAGGATGCTGAAGCTGGAATCCTTCCCCGTGGGCCCGCTGGGCTGCAACTGCTCACTTCTCTGGGATCCTGAGACGGGGCGGGGCCTTGTCGTGGACCCCGGCGGTGACGCGGCGAAGATCCGGAGGCGCGTGGAGGCAACCGGTTTCAAGGTCGAGGTGATCCTCCACACCCATGCCCACTTCGACCATGTGGGCGCGACGAAGGAGCTGCAGGACCTTTGGCAATGCCCCGCCCACCTCCACGAAGGGGACGATTTCCTCATCGAGAACCTGGATGAGCAGACCGGTGCCTTCGGGATGCCGAGGATTCCCGCGCCGGACATGACTGCGCTGAACCCCGGAGA
>JAFDVN010000150.1 GCA_018269025.1 Acidobacteriota bacterium
AGTGCGAGGCCGAGGACGGGAAGGGCGGTCCAGGCTTTCATCGGCTCTCCACGAAGAGGGTTTCATCCTTGGATACTTCAAAGGGTCGCAGGTTGAATGCGGTAGGCTGGGGGCACCTTCCTCACATCACGAGGTGTCCCATGACCTTGGACCGCCGATCCTTCCTGGGCGCGACCCTAGCCGCTGGGGCGGCCGCCACGCTGAAGGCCGCGCCGACCTCGAAGGGGGCCTTTCGGGTGGAGGAGGCGACCTTCGCGGATCTTCAAGGCGCAATGGGTTCGGGACGGACCAGCGCCCTCGGTCTCGTGAAGGCTTACGAGGCGCGCATCCGGGCCCTCGATCCGAAGCTCCACAGCGTCCTGGAACTCAATCCCGATGCCGCGAAGATCGCCGCCGAATTGGACGCGGAGCGCAAGGCAGGCAAGGTGCGCGGCCCGCTCCACGGCCTGCCCATCCTTCTCAAAGACAACCTCGACACGGCGGACCGCATGCACACGACGGCGGGCTCCTGGGCCTTGTACGACGCGCCCGCGCCTAAGCAGGATGCCTTTGTGGCGGCGAAGCTGCGCGAGGCGGGGGCCGTGCTGCTGGGCAAGGCCAACTTGAGCGAGTGGGCGAATTTCCGTTCCACCCATTCCATCAGTGGCTGGACCGGGCGCGGCGGCCTCACCCGCAACCCCTATGTGCTGGACCGCAATTGCAGCGGATCCAGCTCGGGTTCCGGCGCGGCGGTGTCGGCCAACCTCTGCGCGGCGGCGGTGGGATCGGAGACGGATGGGTCCATCGTGAGCCCGTCTTCCATCTGCGGCATCGTGGGCCTCAAGCCGACACTGGGCCTCCTCAGCCGCGCGGGCATCATTCCCATCGCCCATAGCCAGGACACCGCAGGCCCCATGACTCGCACGGTGCGGGACGCGGCCTTGATGCTGTCAGCCATGGCCGGGGTGGACCCGGAGGACGCGGCGACGATGGAAGCAAAGGGCCACATCCTCCCCGACTACACCAAGGGCCTCGACGCGGGCGCGCTCAAGGGCGCGCGGCTCGGGATTCTGAAGAACTACATGGGTCAGCATCCCGGACTGGACGCGGTGATGGCGACAGCCTTCGCCACCCTCAAGCGCCTGGGCGCGGAGCTGGTGGAAGTGGAGCTGCCCACGGGCTACGAGAACGACGAGCTGACGGTGCTGCTCTACGAGTACAAGACCGACCTCTCGGCCTACTTCCGCAAGCGCGGCGGCGCGGTGAAAGATCTCGGCGATCTCATCGCCTTCGACCAGGCCCACAAGGAACAGGAGATGCGTTTCTTCGGGCAGGAGATCGTCGAGCAGGCCAACGCGAAGGGTCCGCTCACCGATGAGGCCTATCAAAAAGCCCGCGCCAACTGCCTGCGCCTCACCCGGGCCGAGGGCATGGACAAGGCAATGGATGCGAACCATCTCGACGCGCTCATCGCCCCCACGGGCATGCCCGCCTGGATCACGGACCCGGTCTTCGGCGAATACACGGGCTTCTGCGCCTCCACCCCGGCTGCGGTCGCCGGCTACCCGCACCTCACCGTGCCCGCGGGCTTCCTGAGCGCGCTGCCGGTGTCGCTGTCCTTCATGGGCCGAGCCTGGAGCGAGGCGAAACTGCTCGGCTACGGCTACGCCTTCGAGCAGGCGACCAAGGCCCGCCGCGTGCCGCGCTTCCTGCCCACTCTGCCGGTGAAGATGTGAGAGGCGCTAGGATAGGAGTTCCGATTTCGGAGGCTCCCATGAAGAAGCTGCTCGCGCTCGTCCTTGTGGCCACAGGTGCCACGCTCGCGGCTCAGTCCGTGGACGCGCTGAAGGCCCAGGCCAAGGACAAGGCCAACCAGGTGGTGGACAGCGGCAAGGCCAAGGCGGATCAGAAGGCCGAGGAAGGCCACGCCAAGGCCGATGCCAAGGTGGCCACGGCCAAATCCAAGGTGAAGCGCAAGGCCAAGGGCACCCGCGCCGAAGCCAAGGTGAACAGCGCCGCGGAAGCCACCGAAGGCAAGACCAAGTCCGGCACCTCCGCCGCGACCCACGCCTCCCACGCGAAGGCCGGCAAGGGCGCGGACAAGGCCAAAGCCAAAGTCGAACAAGTGACGAAGTAGGATGAAGCGCGGACTTTGCGGCGAAAGAGACGCCCATGGCTGAACCACGACTCCGCATCCTTCTCGTCGGTGCCAGCGGCACGCTGGGGCGAGCCATTGCGGCCGAGCTGGGCGAGCGTCACGATCTGATCCGCGCAGGGCGCTCGGGCACCGATGTGAAGCTGGACCTCACGGATGCCCCGAGCCTCGTTGAAGCCTTCGCGAACATCGGCCCTTTGGACGCGGTGATCTCGGCGGCGGGACATGTGAAGTTCGCGCCGCTGGAGGCCTTTCAGGCGGCACCGATCGCCGACTCAGGCTATGGCCTCGGCCTTCGCGACAAGCTCATGGGACAGGTGAACCTCGCGCTGGCGGCGCGCGAATGCTTGCAAGATGGTGGCTCCATCACGCTCACGAGCGGCATCCTCGCGGAGCAACCCATCGTCGCGGGTTCCTCCGCCTCCATGGTGAATGGCGCCATCGAGGCCTTCGTGCGCGCGGCGGCCATCGAGCTGCCCCGGCGCCTGCGCATCAACGCCGTCAGCCCCACTGTGTTCCAGGAATCCATGGGGGACTACGGTCCCTTCTTCCGGGGCTTCGAGGCGATACCCGTCGCGCGGGCCGCGTTGGCTTTCAGCCGCAGCGTCGAAGGAAGGCAGACCGGACAGATCTACCGGGTGTTCTGAACCCTACTCGCCCCGCTTCGGGAACTGCCGCCGGTAGGCTTCCTCGGCGTATTCGCTGGGGGGTACGCCGAAGCGGCGCTTGAAGGCGCGGGTGAAGGCGCTCGCGTCGTAGAAGCCGAGGAGCTTCGCCACATCGCTGGGGCGCTCGCCGTTGGAGAGCATCGTGACGGCGCGCTGGAGGCGGCGCTCGATGAGGTGCTGGTGAGGCGTGGTTCCCGTCGCTTCGCGGAAGAGGCGGATGAAGTGGTCCGGTGTGCAGCGGGCCATCTGGGCCAACTCGGGCACGGAGTTCTTGCCGCCGAGGTGGCCTTCCATATGATCCAGCACGAGTTGGAGCGTGGAGCGGTTCAGGCGGTAGGGGAAGCGGCCCCGGTCCTCTTTCTCGGTCAGGCGGGACAGCTCCGCGCCCAGCAGGATAAGGAACAGCTCCCGGGTCATGAGCTGGATGCCATCGGGATCCTGGATCTCGGTGGTGAAGATGTGGAAGAGCTGTTTCAGGCTCTGGCTCCGCAGCACCGCGAAGCTGGCCTCCTGCCATTTGCGCGGCGGGTTCTGGAGGGAGCTCAGGAGCGGCTCGGGGAAGGGACCTTCCAGGTGGAGCGCGTTGAATCCGAAGGGCACCGCAGGCTGGTGGCGGTGCAGGCTGTGGCCGAAGCCGGGCAGCAGGAGCGCGAGGTCGCCGCGGCGGATGACGCCTTCTTCATGGTTGTCGTCGCCGGTGCAGACGCGCACCGCGCTGGAGGGTTGGATGAGCACCCAGGCATCCCGCGTGGGCTGGGCCTTGGCGGGAACAGGATCCTTCTTCAGGGCCACCATCTTCAGGGGGCCGCTGGTTTGGATCAGCAGGTTCTTGGTTTCCTGGTCGCTCATGGCTCGGAGAAAAGCGGGACGCCCCGCACCCTCACCCGCAAGGATAAAAGGAAAAACCCCGTCCGGATGCCAAAATTTACATCCAGAACCCAAATTTTGCCAGGACTCCGCTTGGAAAAAGGCTCAGGCGGGGGCCAAGGCCAGGGCCAGGCTACGGAAGATGCCCAGGCCATCGTCGTTGCCCAGCAGCTTTTCCACCGCCCGTTCCGGGTGGGGCATCATCCCGAGCACATTGCCCTTGTCGTTCACGAGGCCCGCGATGGCGTTCATGGCGCCGTTGTCGGCGGAGGTCTCGCCCACCTGACCATCGGCGTGGCAGTAGCGGAAGGCGACCCCGCCCCGGGCTTCCAGGGCTTCGAGCCCCGCGGCGTCCAGGGTGTAGTTGCCATCGCCGTGGGCTTCCGGAATGCGGAGCACTTGCCCGGGCTTCAGGGCCTTGGTGAAGGGCAGGTCCGTCCGCTCCACGCGGAGGTAGACCTCCTTGTGGATGAAGCGCAGCGTCTGGTTCTTCAGCAGCGCGCCCGGCAGGAGCTGGGCTTCGCACAGGATCTGGAAGCCGTTGCAGATGCCGAGAACAAGGCCGCCGTTCTCTGCGTGGCGCTTGATGTCGGCCATCACCGGAGAAAGCGCCGCGATGGCACCGCAGCGCAGGTAGTCGCCGTAGCTGAAGCCGCCGGGGATGAGGACGAGATCGGTGCCCACGGGCAAGGCTGTCTCCTGGTGCCACACGGGCACCGCGTCCCAGCCCATCACCGCGCCGCAGGCGTGCAGCGCGTCGTGGTCGCAGTTGGAACCGGGGAAGACCGGGACGGCGACCCGCATCAGCTCACCACCTCAATGACGGCCTTTTCCATGACCGGATTCACGAGGAGCTTGTCGCACATGGCCTGGGCCTGGGCCTTGGCGGTTTCGGCATCGGAAGCGGGCACTTCGAACTCGATGAGGCGGCCCACGCGCACCTTGTCCACGCTGAAGCCGAATCCGTGAAGACCCTGCTCCACCGCCTTGCCTTGAGGATCCAGAATGCCGCCCTTGAGCTGCACCGCGACGCGAACCTTCATGGAGTCCTCCAAAGCCCCATTTTAAAGGCAATGAGGGCCGATTTCCCGCCCAGTTTACGGAGCGTCGCCCTCTTCAGGCCGCAGGACCGGGGTCCGAACCCTTGCGCGCCGCCACATCCCGTTGTTCTGCGGCCATGAGGAGCAGCTCCTTAAGGGGAAGATGGATGGTCCGCTCGACCTCGCTGGCTGGAAAGAAGTCCAGTTTGGCCTCCTCCCACGACAGGATTTCGAGCGCAGCGGACTCCCCTCTCAAGACCCCTGTTTCGGCATGGAGGAGAAGGCCCCGTTGGAAATGAAGGTAGCCATCCCGACCCAGGTCTTGGACGCGCACGAGGCAGTTTTTTCGCTCCCAGTCGAGCACCTGGAGCAGGCTTGAGAGCTGGATGCCTTCGATGTGTCCTGCCGTTCTGGATTGGAGGAGGCGTTCAACTTCTTCGAGCAAGGCCTCCGGATGGATACTCCGGTGGAGCATGCGAACCGTTCCGGCCACCTTCATCCGGCGTTCAATCGCCATGCTGAGCGTCCGGGTGAGCCCAATCATGGGGATATCCGGGAATTCTCCGGTGATCTCCCCGAGGAGTTGGTAGGAGTCCCAGGTGGTGGCGTCCAGGTCCAAAACGGCCAATGCGGCCGGACGCAACCTCAACTCCGCCATGGCTTCCCAGCCGTTCCGCGCCTCCACGAATTGGACCCCCACCCAGGACCGGCAGGCGTCGCCGAAAAACTCGTGGAAGTCGGCATCCTCGGATACCGCGAGCACGCGTTTCATCGGGGCTCCTCGTGGCTCCATCAAAGCCGCGTGGAGCCCCTGTTGTCAAAGTCATACTTTGCGAAAATTTCCAATCAAAAGGCAATCTGGAAGGCGATCACCACGCTGTCGCCGCCCTGCTCCCCGGTCTGACCGGGGCCCGGGGCGAGGAAGTTCCTGGAGCGGTGGAGGTAGTTCGCTTTCAGGTTGGCGGCCTTGATGACCTTGGGGTTGAAGGCGTAGGTGTAGCCGACGGTCACTTCCGTGTACTTGGGCGAATAATCCCCGCCCCGGGAGACGCCCGGGGCGCTTTCGGTGTAGGGATCGTAGGCCGTGGTCCAGTCGCCGCCGGAGTTGTAGTTCATCGTGTCGTAGCGGAGGGCGAAGGTGTGAGCGCCCGAGATGTAGGCCGCCGTGGCGTAGTAGCCGAGGAACTTCTGGTCCAGGGCCTCGCGCTTGGCGGGGCCCGCCGCTTGCCCCAGGGAGGGCGCGAGGCGTCCGAGCTTGCCGGTGGCCACTTCCCCATCGAAGTGCCAGCCGTTCTGGTCGTAGGCGTAGTAGGCACCCGCCTGGAAGGCGCGATCCTTCTTGTCCAGGACCTCGGCGCTGGAAGGCGCGTTCGGGCCCGAGAAGGTGAGGGCCGTGAGGTTGCCCTTGTCCGCCTGATCCGTGCCGCCCTGGAAGGCCCACACGCCGAATTTCTGGACCTTACCCAGGTTGAAGTCCACCCGGGCGGAGAAGTCTTTCTGGGCGTTCGTGTCTCCGGTCTTGCCGGAGGTGGCGTCGTTCATGCCGTTGAAGATGCCCGCGCTCACCTTCGCGCCGAAGGCCTCGTCCCCGAAGGTGTAGGCGCCGATGAGCCCTCGGTCCCGCTTGTCGCCCAGGCGGCGGGCGAGCTGGCTTCGCTCGGCAAAGATCAGGGAGGCGGAGCTGGTGAAGGCCTCATAGGTGCGGAGGTTCTTCATCTGGCCAGCCCGGGCGCTGAAGGCGCCGCGAACATAGGCGAGGTAGGCGTCCTGGAGGATGGAGGGATTGGCCGGGCTTGTGGAGACGCTTGGGTCGAAGTTGATGAAGTAGGTGAGGCCCGCGACGCTGGGCACCTCGCCTGAGACATAGATCTCCGCGCGGCGGAGGTTGAGGCCGTTCTCCGTGTAGTTGGAGGAGAGGTCGTAGTACTTGTTGCCGTTGGTGGTGGCGAGCGCGTCGTTCCGCAGCTTGCTGTCCATCATCTGGGTGAGCCAGATCTGGAAGAGGCCGCCCACCTTGGGCGTGGCGTCCTGGGCGATGGCGGGATGTGCCGCGAGCAGGAGGGCGAGGGGAGCGAGCAGGGTGCGGTTCATCAGGTCTCCTATCGTCATTCAGGACGCCACAGGTGGCTTCCAAGGTCGCGGATGGTGCCGCGGTCATCCACTTCGATCCGCTCTTTTCGCAAGCGGCGGATCTGTTCTACCGCGCTGATCTCACGGCCCTTGCTGGGGATGTAGCCGGCCGCGTTCACGACGCGGTGCCAGGGCAGCCGGGTGCCGGAAGGCAGCCCCGACAGCACCCAACCGACCTGCCGCGCCCGGCCTGGGAACCCCGCGAGCAGCGCCACCTGCCCGTAGGTCGTGAGGCGGCCCTTGGGGATGTCCGCGACGACCGCCAGGACTGCCTCGCGGAAGGACTGGTCCGGCTCCGGAGCGGGCCGCGTCATGCCTCGACGGGACCTTCAACGGACCCCTCGACGGACCCCTCGACGGACCCGTGGACCGGCCGTTCGGTCGCGGGCACCCGGGAGCGGAAGCCGCCCTCGTAGCTGTGCCAGTGGCTCAGGTCCGTTTCGGGCCAAGCCCAACACCAGTAGCCATCGCCGCTATCGAAGTCCACGAGCCAGAGCCCCTTCACATCCGCGCCGAGGGCCTGCATGGATTCGGACCAGGCTTCGATGAGGGTTTGGATGCGGGCCTTCAGATCCTCGACCCGGCTCGCGTCCCCGTCCTTTTCCGCATCCTGGGTTTCCCGGGCGAGGCTCGCCGCGAGGAGATAGACCGGCTCCGTGAGGCGCTTGACCTCGGGCATCCGGGCCTGGGCTTCCTCAAGGCTGAAGGTGCGAGCCATTCGATCTCCAATGCTCCATGATAGTCCGATGCGCGTGCTTCCTCTGCTGCCATCCGGCGCCGACCCCGCCCCTTGGGCGGCCTTCCCGGATGTGGAGCTGGCCTGGTCGGGGCGTCTGCACGGCGCTTGGCCCGCCTTCGCCCGCCGGGGGGGCGTGCATGCCCTTCATCTTCGGGAAGGCGATTCCCTGGAAGATGCCCAGGAAGCCTTGGCCCGATGCCTGCCGCTGGGCTTCGATTTTCTCGTGGTGCCCGTGGAAGCTCCAAAGAACCGCAAAGCCGGCTTCGCCGTCCTTGGCCTCGTGGAAGCCTTGCTGGAGGCCCTCGCCCCCAAGGGGATCAAGGTCGCGCTGAAGCCCGGCGCGGGCGCGGAGACGGAGCTGGCGAAGCTGCTCAAGGATTCGCGCGGCGAAGCCGTGGGATTCTGCTGGCACGGCGGCGTGAAGGATCTGGCATCCATTGAGGACCGCCTTTTTTGTGCGGTGGGCTCAGACACGGACGACCTCGACCCCCTGCGCGCCCTGGGTTACCGCTGGAACTTCGCGATTCC
This sequence comes from Acidobacteriota bacterium, assembly GCA_018269025.1. Classification (GTDB taxonomy): domain Bacteria; phylum Acidobacteriota; class Holophagae; order Holophagales; family Holophagaceae; genus JAFDVN01. The sequence continues at coordinate 8,107 of JAFDVN010000150.1, forward strand.
GAGTTCCGATCCGTTGGCCTTCGCGGCGTCAAAGGCCAGTCTCGAAGCCCGCTTCCCCGCCGTGCTCTTTCCTTCCGAATTGCCGACCCAGGTGATGGGTCGGCCTGTCGTTCCCGATCCTGAAGTCCGTTTCGCGCGACCGGAAAATCGCGGGGAGAAGCCGTGACGACCCTCCTCGTCATCGCGGGGGAGGCCAGCGGCGACCTTCACGGCGCGGAGCTGTTGGAAGCCCTCAAGGCGCGCCACCCCGATCTGCGGATAGTCGGCATCGGCGGCGACCGCATGGCCCCGCACATGGACCGCATGCTCGCCCATGTGAAAGACATCGGCGTGGTGGGTTTCATCGAAGTCATTAAGCACCTTCCCGCGCTGAACCGGCTCTTCAAGGCCATCCTCGCCGCGGCGGACGAGGAGAACGCGGTCGTGGCGCTCTTCATTGATTACCCCGGCCTGAACTTGCGTCTCGCCAAGGCGCTGCGGAAACGCCGTCCGGGCATGAAGCTCACGCAGTATGTGTGCCCTCAAGTGTGGGCCTGGAAGAAGGGCCGCATCCCGGAGCTGGGGACGACGCTGGACGCGCTCTACTGCCTCTTCGATTTCGAGCCCGCGCTCTTCAAGGGCTTTCCCGTGGACGCGAGGTGGGTGGGCAACCCGCTCGTGGAAACCGTGAAGCCCGAAGTGGACCGGGCCACCTTCTTCGCGGAATCGGGGCTCGATCCTTCGCGGCCGCTCGTCGCGTTGTTGCCGGGAAGCCGCACCTCGGAAGTCGCGCGCCTTCTCCCCCCGATGGCGGGCCTCGTGTCCGAATGGACGAAGGCGCGACCCGAAGTTCAGTGGGTCCTGCCCATCGCGCCCACGCTGGATGAGGCGTTCATCGCGTCGTTCCTCCCCGGCCTGCCCGTGAAGCTGGTTCGCCACAGCTACGCGGCCCGGGCCTTCGCGGACGCGGCCCTCGTCGCCAGCGGCACGGCGACCTTGGAGACGGCCCTGCTGGGCACGCCCTTCGCCATCGTCTACCGGCTGAACGCCTTGACCGCCTTCGCTGCGAAGCGCCTCGTGAAGCTGCCCCGCGTGGGCCTCGCCAACATCGTCGCCGGGCAAGAGGTCGCGCCGGAGTTGCTCCAGGGCGCGGTGAACCCTGCGAATCTATCCGCCGTGCTCACGAAGCTGCTCGATCCCGAGGAAGCCGCGCGCCGTCGCGCCCTCCTCGCCACCGTCCGCCCCCACCTGGGGGAACCCGGCGCCGCCGCCCGGGTCGCCGAAGACCTTCTATCGAGGCTGCCATGAAGCTCCGTCCGATTTCTCTCCTGCTTGCCGCCTCCGTTCCCTGCGCGGCTGCGCCCAAGCCGGACGCCAACGCCCGCCTGGACACCTTCATGGATGGGTATTGGCAATATGTCCTCCGCACCCAGCCCGAACTGGCGACCTACCTCGGCGACGCCCGCTACAACGACCGGCTCCAGGATGTGTCCCGGGCGGCCACGCTCAAGGACTACGCGAAACAGCGGGACTTCCTCGCCAAGACCCTCGCCTTCAAGGACGCAGATCTGGACGCGGATCACCGCCTCGATAAGGAACTGCTCGCCTATCAGCTCAAGATCAACTTGGAAGGGGAGCGCTTCAAGCCCTGGGAGATGCCTCTGAACCAGATGGGCGGGGTTCAAACGAGCCTCCCCCAGCTCGTCTCCGTCCAGCCCTTCAAGACCGCGAAGGACTTCCAGAACTACCTCGCGCGCCTCAGGGCTTTCCCGAAGGTGGTGGATGACACGATCGTGAACATGCGCGCCGGGATCAAGGACGGCATCACCCTGCCCAAGCTCATCACGGAGGAGGTCATCGCCCAGGTGAAGGGCATGGTGAAGGAGGATTCCATCGCCAAGGTCTTCCTTGATCCGCTGGGTCAACTGCCCAAGGATCTGGA
>JAFDVN010000151.1 GCA_018269025.1 Acidobacteriota bacterium
CTCCTCCACGAGCCAGTCAATGATGAGCTGGTCCACATTGTCGCCGCCCAGGTGGGTGTCGCCGTTGGTGGACTTCACTTCGACCACGCCTTCGCTCACCTCCAGGATGGAGATGTCAAAGGTGCCGCCGCCGAAGTCGAAGACGGCGATGGTGCCGTCCTTCTTCTTGTCCAGGCCATAGGCGAGCGCCGCCGCCGTGGGTTCGTTGATGATGCGCTTCACATCCAGCCCCGCGATGGCGCCGGCGTCCTTGGTGGCCTGGCGCTGGGCGTCGTTGAAGTAGGCGGGGACCGTGACGACGGCCTCGGTCACCTTCTGGCCCAGGTAGGCTTCCGCGGCCTCCTTCATCTTGGTGAGGATGACGGCGGAGATCTCCTCGGGCGTGAGGTGCTTGCCATCCACATTGACGACGCAGCCGCCCTTGTCGCCGCGCTCGACGGCGTAGGGCACGAGCTTCTGCTCCTTGTCGCTGTCCGCGAAGGGCAGGCCCATGAAGCGCTTGATGGAATAGATGGTGCTCTTGGGCTGGGCAACGGCCTGGCGCTTGGCCGAGGCACCGACGAGCCGCTCGTGGGTCTTAGGGTTGAAACCGACCACGGAGGGCGTCGTGTCCGCGCCTTCGGGGTTGGGGATGACCTTGGGCTGGCCGCCTTCCATCACGGCCACGCAGCTATTGGTGGTGCCCAGGTCAATGCCGATGATCTTGCTCATATCCGTCCTCCAGGAGGGCGCCGAAGGGAGCCCCAAGCCCAAGGATAGGGCCTGGGAAGCGGGTGTCAATCAAATCTTCAATATTTCACTCATATTTTCTTCCAATTCAATTTATGGCAGGCTGGCTCCATGATGGTCCGCCCCTGTCCCCTTTGCCGGAAACCCACCGCCTGGGAAGGCAACCCCTTCAAGCCCTTCTGCTCCGAGCGTTGCCAAACGAAGGACCTGGGCGCCTGGTCCGAGGAGTCTTACCGCATTCCCACCAAGCCCCAGGAGGAGCAAGGCGAAGGCTGGAGTGAAGAGGATGGGGAGGAGGGTGAGCCCTAAATGCGCGACGCCGGAGCGGGTTCGCTCCGGCGTCGGCAAAGGGTGGGTTGATCCTAGGGAGCGACGATGGCACTCGCCATGGGCGAGGTGGCATAGGGGAAGGCGCTCTGGAAAGGGTTGGACGCATAGCTGTAGCCCGGATTCCTCACCGCGCTAATGGTGATGACATAGGTGGATCCGCTCGCGAGCACGCCGGGAGGCAGCGTGAAACTCCGGGCGACGGTACGGAAGGTGGTCCGGGCCTGGAAGGAGCTGACGCCTCCGGTGTTCACCAGGGGATAGACGCTCACCACATATCCCGTGGGAGCACCGGTCGAGGGCGCGTCCCAGGAAATCGAGGGCGTGAGCCCCACGCCGACCTGATTCTCGAAGAGGGATTTGCCGTTGATCTTCGGGTTCTGGATGGGGCTGAGGAGGGGGGCGATCGGGGTCGAAGCCGTGGGCAGGGTCGTCGTCGCGGTGTAGGCCGAGCGGCCCATGACGACCGGCGTGGTGGCACCAGGCGCGAGGTAGGACACATTCCAGATGAAGTAGGTTTCTGCGAGGGTGGTCCAGGCCGAAGGGAAGGGGTTTCCATAGGCGAGGTCGCCGAGGTCCAGATCCGTCGTCGCGCCCACATCCCCGCTGTCATAGGTGAAGATCTGGAAGGCTTCCAGAGGAACGCCGACGCTCGTGCCGAGGGGCGAAACCCAGAGCCCGAATTCCGTCGTGCCCACTGTGGCGTTGGGGTTCACGGAGGAGGTCATGGCGGCCAACGCGGAACGCTTCCAGTTGAGGCGCACGGTGGAAGACTGAGTGATATCAAGGAACCCGCCGTTCGCGACAGCCGCGGCGCCATCGGTCATCGTGGTGGCCGGAAGCGTGAACACTTTGCCAAGGGCTCGGTAAGTTTGGCCCGACGCCACGCGGCTCGTGAGTTGGGTCACATAACCCTGATCGCCCTTGGTGGCATCTAGAAGCGGGAGTCCCACCTGGACGAAGTCCATCGTGTAATTGGTGAGCGCTATGTCGCCGGGATTGGGCGCGTTGGTAATGCCAGAAAGCCCAAAGGTGGAATAGGAATACCCTTGGTTGGGTACCGCCCAGAACAGCTCGTCCGTCCCTTGCCAAGCATTGAGGTCCGTCACGGTCATCTGAAGGTTGGTCGGAGAGGTGCCTGGGTAAACCACATCAGGCCGTCCATAGGTGTCGAGAACCCATTGCACATGGTCCACATTGGTCCAAAGGTAGGAGCGCCCAAATTTGAGCCAGTAATACCCCACGGGAACATTCGAAATGCTGAAGGTGCCGTCGCTGTTGCCCTGGCCTGTAAGGGTGTCGAAACCGCCGCCAGAGTTGGGCACGAGCACCTGGATGGGCGTGGTGGTGAGGTCGCGGGGCTGGAGGGTGGTGGCGCTGTCTTGGTGGTAGGTGAAGCTGTAGAGCCCGGTGACCACGCGGAGAGGCACTGTGGAGGCGGCCGCGGGTGTGGCGAGGGGACGGGATACGCTGGGTCCCGGGTCGCTGGAGGCGTGAAGTTCGGCTAGCTGCGTGCCCGAAAGGGAGATGACGGAACCAGGTGCTCCCGGGGTGTGAAGCGGATGGGCGCGATGGGGGCGACTCGGACTGTCGTCGGACCAGAACGGATCCGGCCCCTGGACCGCCTGGGCCGTTGGCGGCGCGGGGGGTGGGGCTGACGAAGAGGAGGTGGAGGAAGATGTGCCGCCGCCGCAGGCAAGGGCAAGCGCGAGCCCGGAAAGGCCGAAGCCAAGCCCAAGACGGGCACGGAGGGTGAACGAAGGCATGAAGCACCTCTAGGAAAATGGGGCCGAACCCCTCGGCCCGGGGGATGGAGTGAGGCTGGAATTATCGCGCGCACTCAAGGTTTCATGCCTGTTTTTTCAATGTTAATTATTGTGAATTAGTCTATATTCAGTTAAATCAGAATGATCCATCGCATGGACACCTCGGGCGTGTCCCTAGGATCACCCAAGCCAACCGGGAACCCCCGCCGATAAGCTGGAGGGTCCGGAGCCCCCATGCCCTTCGAGCCCCTGAGTCAGGAACCGTCCATCCAGCAGCGCTGGATGGAGACGGGCGCGTTTCGCGCCAAGACGGCCGCCGAGCTGCTTCCGGATTCCAGGACCTTCTACATGCTCGTGATGCTGCCCTACCCTTCGGGCCGCATCCACATGGGCCATGTGCGGAACTACACCCTGGGCGATCTGGTGGCGCGCTTCCGTCGCATGCGCGGGTTTGAGGTGATGAATCCGCTCGGGTGGGATAGCTTCGGCCTCCCGGCGGAGAACGCGGCCATCAAGCACGGCATCCATCCCGCGATCTGGACGCGCCAGAACATCGCGGACATGAAGGCCCAGATCCAGCGCCTCGGCATCAGCTACGACTGGGATCGGGAGATCGCCTCCTACTTGCCCGAGTACTACCGGTGGAATCAATGGTTCTTCCTCCAGATGTGGAAACGGGGTGATGTCTTCCGCGCCGAGCGGATGGTGAACTGGTGCGAGGCGCTCGGCACCGTGCTCGCCAACGAGCAGGTGGTGGATGGGAAGGACGAGCGCACGGGCCATCCCGTAGTTCAGAAGCCCCTGGAGCAGTACTTCTTCCAGACGACGAAGTACGCCGAGGAGCTGCTCTCGGGCCTCGACCAGATTGACTGGCCCGAGAATGTGAAGACCATGCAGCGCCACTGGATCGGCAAGTCGGTGGGCGCGCGGTTGAAGTTCGAGGTCGAAGGAAAAGAGCAGGTGGAGGTCTTCACGACGCGCCTGGACACGCTCTTCGGCGTGAGCTTTCTCGCGCTTTCCACCGAGCATCCGCTCATCGAGGCTGCGGCGAAAGCCGACGCCGCGCTCCAGGCCTTCTGCGATCAAGTGGCCGCCGTGAGCCGCGAAGAACGCCTCACCAGCGATGTGAAGCTGGGCTGCCGCTCCAAGCTCGAAGCCATCCATCCTTTCACGGGCGCGAAGATCCCCGTCTACGCCGCGAACTATGTCCTCATGGACTACGGCACCGGCGCCGTCATGGGTGTGCCGGCCCACGATGAGCGCGACCAAGCGTTCGCGGAGAAGTACGGGCTGGAGATCCTTCCGGTCATCGAAGGAGAAGAAGCCTTCGAGCACGGGACGCTCATCAACTCTGGAGAGTTCACGGGCCTCGGCAGCGAAGCCGCGGTGGACGCGATGCTCGCCAAGCTCGGAGATCGCGCTGTAAAGGCGACGACCTTCAAGCTGAAGGATTGGGGCCTCAGCCGTCAGCGCTACTGGGGCACGCCCATCCCGACGGTGCATTGCCCCGATTGCGGCGTCGTGCCCGAGAAGGAGGAGAACCTCCCCGTGCGGTTGCCCGAGGATGTGGCATTCAAAGGCGTCGGCCCTTCCCCCCTCACGACCTCCAAGGCCTTCCTCGACTGCGCCTGCCCCGCGTGCGGCAAGCCCAGCCGCCGCGAGACGGACACCATGGACACCTTCGTGGATTCATCCTGGTACTGGATGCGCTACCTCGATCCGAAGAACGCCGCGCTTCCCTTTGCCAAGGCCGAAGCCGACGCTTACCTTCCGGTGGACCTCTACATCGGCGGCATCGAGCACGCGACCATGCACCTCATCTACGCGCGCTATTTCCACAAGGTGCTGCGCGACCTGGGCATGGTGTCGGGCGATGAGCCCTTCACCAAGCTCATCTGCCAGGGCATGGTGCTGAAGGACGGCTCGAAGATGTCCAAGTCCAAGGGCAACATCGTGGACCCGGACGAAGTGCTCGCCGACTATGGCGCGGACGCGCTGCGCTTGTTCATGACCTTCGCCGCGCCCATCGAGAAGGAGCTGGACTGGACCGGCTTCGAAGGCATCGAGGGCGCCACCCGTTTTCTCAAGCGCGTCGCCAAGCTCGTGGACGACCACGCCGTCACCACCGACGCGCTGCCCGCCAAGGACGCGCTCACGAAGGATGAAAAGGCGCTGCTTCTCAAACTGCACCAGACCATCCAGCGCCTCACCGGCGATCTGGAAACCCGCTACAGCTTCAACACCGTCGTCTCCGGCCTCATGGAGCTGAGCAACGCTATCGGCGAGCTACCAGCAGACGCACCCCACCGGCCCGCCGTGATGCAGCACGCTCTTTCGCGCTTCGTGCTCATGCTCTCCCCCGTCGCGCCCCACGCCGCCGAGGCGATGTGGACGCAGCTCGGCGGCAAGGGCTTCGCCATGCACGCGACCTGGCCCGAGGCCGACGCTTCCTTCCTCGAAGCCGACGAGGCCCTCGTCATCGTCCAGGTGAACGGCAAACTCCGCGGCCGCGTCACCGTGCCGAGTAGCGCTTCAGAGGAAGACCGCCGCGAAGCCGCACTCACTTCCGCCGAAGTGAAGCCGTGGCTGGATGGCAAGGAGATCCTGAAAGTCGTCGTGCCACCCGGCGGCAAGCTCGTGAATGTCGTGGTGAAAAACTAACAGCCATCCACAGATTCCACAGATTTCACCGATTTGAAATCTGTGGAATCTGTGGATGCAGTTTTAATTCGGAGTTCCCGATGCCGCTCGTCGAATGCGTCCCCAATTTCAGCGAGGGGCGCGACCTCGCCAAGATCAAGCAGATCACGGATGCCATCGAAGCGGTGGCGGGCGCGAAGCTGATGGATGTGGACCCCGGCGCGGACACGAACCGCACGGTGGTCACCTTCGTCGCCGAGCCCGAAGTGGCGTTGGAGGCGGCCTTCCAAGCCATCGCGAAGGCCGCGCAAGTTCTCGACATGAGCCAGCACCACGGATCCCACCCGCGCATGGGCGCGACGGATGTGTGCCCCTTCATTCCCGTGGATGGCCTCACGATGGAAGACTGCGCCGAACTCGCGCGGCGGCTTGGGAAACGCGTCGGCGACGAGTTGGGCATCCCGGTCTACCTCTACGAAGCCGCCGCGTCGAAGCCTGAGCGCAAGAACCTCGCCTTCGTCCGGGAAGGTGAATACGAGGCCCTGCCCCGCAAGGCCCAGGACCCCGCGTGGAAGCCGGACTTCGGGCCCCACGCGTTCAACGCCAAGGCGGGCGCGACGGTCATCGGCGCCCGGGAATTCCTCATCGCCTACAACATCACCCTCAACAGCAGAGACAAGGCTCACGCGACCGACATCGCCTTCGAGCTGCGGGAGAAAGGCCGCGTGGCCCGCCGACATCAGAAGACGGCGCTCTACAGTTCCGGCGAAGAGCTGAAGTACGAAGAGGGCCGCTTCCCCTGCGGCAATTGCGAGGAGCACGACGAGACGACTTTCGAAGCGCTCGTCCAGCATTGCCGCGACGAACATGGCTACGACCTGCGTCATCTCCTGGCGCTGAACGGGGTGGACGCGTCCCATCCTGTCGGCGAACGGGCCTACCGCGCGGGGATCTTCGCCCACTGCAAGGCCATCGGTTGGGTGGTGGAGGCCTACGGTCGTGCCCAGATCAGCGTGAACCTCACGGACTACAAGGTGACGAGCGCCCACGAGGTGTTGGACGCGGCCCGGGAACTAGCTACCGAGCGCGGCCTCGTCGTGACGGGCAGCGAGATCGTCGGCCTCGTGCCCTTCGCGGCCCTGGCGGAGAGCGGCCGCCACTACCTCCGCGCCATGGGCCGTTCGCCCTTCGTGCCTGCAAGTGATCTCGTTCAAACCGCCATCCATAGCATGGGCCTCGCGGATGTGGCGCCCTTCGAGGTGGACAAGAAGGTGCTGGGCCTTCCTGTTTCGGGCCCCCTCGTCTCCATGAAGGTGGACGCCTTCACGGACGAGGTGAGCCGCGACACCCCGGCGCCGGGCGGTGGGTCCATCGCGGCTCTGGCCGGGAGCCTGGGCGCGGGGCTCACGAGCATGGTGGCGAACCTCACCCAGCCCAAGGCGAAGGATGAGGCCCACGAATTGGAACTCCTCGCCATCGCGATGGAGGCCCAAGTGCTGAAGGACGATCTCCTCCGGGCCGTGGACGCGGACACGGAGGCGTTCAACGGCTACATGGAGGCGCTGCGCCTTCCCAAGAATTCGGCCGACGAGAAGACCGCGCGCAAGGCGGCGATGCAGGCGGGCCTTAAGGCGGCCGTCGCCGTACCCCTCGCCACGGCGGAGCAGAGTCTCGCCGCGATGAAAGCTGCGGGCCGCGCGGCCCAAAGCGGCAACCCGGCGTCACTCACGGACGCGCTCGTGGGGGCGCAGATGGGCTTCGCGGGCCTGCGCGGCGGCCTTTGGAATGTGCTCATCAACCTCAAGGACATCGAGGACGCGGGATTTGTCACCGAGCACCAGGCCCGCTGCGCGGCACTGCTCCAGGAAGGCGAGGCGCTGCTCGCCTCCATCGCCGGGGAAGGCGATGCCCGCCTCGCGGCGATGATCGCGGCCAAGAAGCGGTGATGCATCCGGGCCTCGTTCCCTCTACCGCTTGGGCGACCGGGCGCGAAGGCTGCGTGGCCGAGGTGGTCCACATCGGCGGGGCGATCCGCGAGGGCGATGTCGTCTTGCTCGGCCTGTGCAACGAGGTGGGCGTGATCGCCAATGGCGGCCGCCCCGGCGCGGCAGAGGGTCCTTCCGCCTTTCGCGCCGCCTTCGGGCGGATGCCCGCGCGGGTGCTCCAGGGCAAACGCTTTCTGGACGCGGGCGACATCCCGGCCACCGCGCCCTACGCGGCCTTCCTGGAGGGCGCGGAAGCCGTAGTGGCTGCCTGTGTGAAGGCGGGCGCGACGCCCCTTGTGATTGGGGGTGGCCACGATTGCGCCTTCGGTGTCTACCAGGGCCTCGCGAAGGAAGGCCCCACCGTCGTCCTCGCCGTGGACGCCCACCTGGATGTGCGGCCGACCCATGAGCCCAGCAGCGGGAACCCCTTCTTCCGCATGATCGAGGCGGGCCTGCCCGGCGGCGACCTCGCCCAGGTGGGCCTGCAGCGCTTCGCCAACTCGGCGGAGCACGAAACTTGGCTGCGCCTCAAGGGGGCCTCTCTCCAGTTCCTGGAGCCGGGCCACGAGGCCCAGGCCCTGGAAGCCTCCATGGGCGCGCTCTCGGCCTTCGCGGCGAAAGGGCGACGCATTCAAGTCACCTTCGACCTGGACGCGATCCGGGCGGCGGACGCGCCCGGCGTCAGCGCCCTCGCGCCCTGGGGGCTGGATGCCAGCCTCGCGTTGAGGATCGCCCAGGCCTGTGGCGCCTGCCCGGCCGTCGCCACCTTCGACCTCATGGAGCTGGCCCCGGCCCTGGATCGGGATGGCCAGACCGCCAAGCTCGCGGCCTTCCTGGCCGCCGCGTTCATCGAGGGTCTTGCGTCACGGCCTTCGTGATCCTTGACCGGGCCCCGGCCCGCTAGAATCGAAGGGTTGGGAGAAGCCATGCCTGCCGGTGCCGTCCGTCCGCTGATGACCGTCGAGAGCGTCCTCGACCTCGTGGGGAACACGCCCCTGCTTCATCTGAAGAAGTTCGCGCCGGAAGCCGAGCTCTTTGCGAAGCTGGAATACCTGAACCCCGGCGGGAGCGTGAAGGACCGCATCGGTGTGGGCATGATCCGCCGGGCGGAGAAGGCGGGGAAGATCAAGCCCGGCGTCTCCACCATCATCGAGCCCACCGCCGGCAACACGGGCGTGGGCCTTGCTATCGCCGCGAAGGCGCTCGGCTACCGCTGCATCCTCTGCGTGCCGACGAAATATTCGCGCGAGAAGATGCAGCTCATGAAGGCGCTGGGCGCGGAGCTGGTGCTCATTCCCAAGGCCGACGGCATGAAGGGCGCGATCGCCAAGTGCCACGAACTGGCGGCGAGCATCCCTCACAGCTTCGTGCCTCAGCAGTTCGAGAATCCCGATAACCCGGATAGCCACTACGAGACGACGGGGCCGGAGATCTGGGAGCAGATGGAAGGCCGAGTGGATGCGGTGGTGATCGGCGCGGGCTCCGGCGGCAGCTTCACGGGCACCGCGCGCTATCTGAAGGAGAAGAATCCCAAGCTCGTGGCTGTGTGCGTGCAGCCCGTGGGCTCGGTCTACTGCGGCGCCCCACTCAAGGAATGGAAGGTGGAAGGCATCGGCAACGGCTTCATCCCCGGCAGCCTGGACATGGGCCTCGTGGATCGGGTGATGGATGTGCCCGATGAGGAGGCCTTTCTCGCTTCCCGGGATCTCATCGGGACCGAGGGCTGCCTCGCGGGCCCCAGCGCCGGGGCGAACGCCTGGGCGGCTCGGGAGCTGGCGAAGGCGCTTCCCAAAGGCGCGCGCATCGTCACGCTCTTTCCCGATGGCGCGGAGCGCTACTTGAGCAAGTTCCCCGTGGCGGAACTGGATATCCAGGATTGACATGACCCTCACGGCGGCGGAACTGGCAGGCGGCCTTTTAGAGAAGGGGGCGGTGCGCCTCGCGCCGACGGAACCCTTCACCTGGTCCAGCGGCATGAAGGCCCCCATCTATTGCGATAACCGGCAGCTGCTCGGCGACGCCGGCCTGCGCGCGCGCATCGCGGACGCCCTGGCCGAGGGCGCGAAGGTGCTTTCGCCGACGCTCATCGCGGGCACGAGCACCGCGGGCATTCCCTGGGGCGCGTTGGTGGCGGACCGCCTCGCCCTGCCCTTCGCCTATGTGCGGCCCGAGCCGAAGAAGCACGGCATGGGCCGTCAGGTGGAAGGCCCGACCGCGAAGGGACATCGCGTCGTGCTCATCGAGGATCTCATTTCCACCGGCGGCTCGAGCCTCAAGTGCGTGGAGGCGCTTCGCGCCGAAGGCGGCGAGGTGGCGGCGGTGATGGCGCTCTTCAGCTACGGCCTGCCGAGTGGGGTTGCCGCCTTCGGGGCGGCGAAGTGTCCGCTCCAGGTGCTCGCCACCTTCGAGACCATGGTGGCCGAGGCCCGTGGGCGAGGCACCGTGGATGCCGCAGGAGCGGACTCCCTGAAGGCCTGGCAAGCGGATGCAGGATCCTGGTCCCGGAGCCACGGAGGCGCGTGATGAAGAAGGCCGATTATGGCATTGACGCCCCGGGCGTGATCCGCAACCTCGCCTTCGGAAGCCTCGGAGCCGCCGCCGCAGCGGTGCTGGGCTTTCACCTGTTGCACCAACCCGCCTTCGCCGTTTCGATGATCTGGGTCGCCGGCTTTCTTGGGTTCGAAGTGATCGCCATGCTCTGGACAAGCCTCAAGGGCAAGCGCCTCGCGGCGCGGAAGCTCGTGGACCTCGCAGAATTAAATGGCTCCGAGCGTGTGCTGGATGTGGGATGCGGCCGGGGCCTTCTGCTCATTGAAGCGGCCAAGCGCCTGAAGGGCGGCCGGGCCGTGGGCCTCGACATCTGGAATCAGGAAGACCTTTCCGGCAATGGACCCGAAGCAACCCGCACGAATCTCGAAGCGGAAGGGGCGTCCGATCGTGCAGAGTTGGTGGATGGCAACGCCATGGCCATGCCCTTTCCCGATGGGAGCTTCGAGGTGGTGGTATCCAGCCTCTGCCTCCACAACCTCTACCAGGCGCAGGATCGCGCGAAGGCCCTGGCCGAGATCGTCCGGGTGCTCAAGCCCGGGGGCCGCGCGGTTATCCAAGACTTCCGTCACACGGCCGTGTACGCGAACACGCTGCGCGAAGCCGGGCTCGAAGCCAAGCGGCATCTCGTGAACCCGCTCCTCATGTTTCCCCCGACCTGGCGGGTGGTGGCGAAGAAAACCAAGGACGAATGAACAGGGATAAAGGGGATGAAGGGGATGAAGGGGATAACGGCAGGTCCATCCCCTTCATCCCCTTCATCCCTGTTCCAATTCCGCTCACCCCGCGTAGCGGTCCGTCGCGGCGACGAGAGCTTTGGAAACACCGGGCTCCGTGGCGCTGTGGCCCGCGTCGGGCACGATCATGAGCTCAGAGCCGGGCCAGGCGGAGTGGAGGTCCCAGGCATTTTGGGCTGGGCAGACGATGTCATAGCGGCTTTGGACGATGACGCCCGGGATGCCCTTCAGCTTGGGTGCGTCCCTGAGGAGTTGGTCCTCGGTCTCCAGCCAGCCCTTGTTTCGGAAGTAGTGGCACTCGATGCGCGCGAAGGCGAGGGTCGTCGCGTCCTGGCCGTAGCCGGAAGTGAAGGCGTCATCGGGCAGGAGCTTGGAGGAGCTGCCTTCCCAGATGGACCACGCCTTGGCCGCGGGCAGGTTCACGCCCGGGTCGTCGCTGAAGAGGCGCTTGGCGTAGGCCGCGGCGAGGTCGCCGCGTTCGTCTTCCGGAATGAAATCGCGGAAGGTCGAAAACGCTTCCGGGAAAATGCGACTCGCGCCTTCCTGGTAGAACCACCGCAGCTCCCATTCCCGGAGCAGGAAGATGCCCCGCAGCACGAGCTCCGACACGCGATCCGGGTGCTTTTCCGCGTAGGCGAGCGCCAAGGTCGAGCCCCAGCTCCCGCCGAAGACCTGCCACTTGTCCACGCCAAGGTGGGTGCGGATGCGCTCGATGTCGGCGACGAGGTCCCAGGTGGTGTTCTCGCGAATGTCCGCGTAGGGCGTGCTTTGACCGCAGCCCCGTTGGTCGAAGAGGATGATCCGGTACTTGCGCGGGTCGAAGAAGCGGCGGTGCTTGGGGGAAGTGCCCCCGCCTGGGCCACCGTGCAGGAAGACCACGGGCTTGCCACTCGGGTTTCCACTCTCCTCTACATAGAGGTCGTGGAGGTCCGAGACGCGCAGCCGGTGGATGCGGAAGGGCTCGATGGGTGGGTAGAGCCAGGACAGCGGATCTTTCTGCATGAGACCCACTATACGAAGGTTTGCAACACGGCGTTGGACAGGAGCATTCCACGCTTCGTGAGACGGCGGCGGGGTCCCTCCAATTCCACCAGCCCGTTCGCTTGGAAGCCCGCCATCGCTGTGTCCCAGGCATCGAAGAGCGGCTTCAGGTTGCGTTGGGCCGCCTCCTCGCGGAGGGCCTCCCAGTCCACGCCTTCGTGGAGGCGAAGGCCAAGCAGCAGAAGTTCGGCGAAGGCTTCCGCGCCGGAGAGTTCTTGGACCTCGATCCCCGCCCGGCCTTCGGCCCAAGCGGGAATGTTGCCTTCTTCGGTCCAGCGGAAGGGGCCGAGCTGGGAGGCGGCCGAAGGTCCGAGGCCGACATAGGGCCGCCGCTTCCAATAGCGCAGGTTGTGCCTCGACGGCTCGCCGTAGTTGCTGATCTCGTAGGGCGCGAGGCCGAGGCGTGGCAACTCGACTTGCAAGGCCTCAAACACATCCGCCACGGCGTCGTCGCTGGGAAGGGACAGGCGGCCCGCATCCACTTCCGCCTTGAGCGGACAGGCCTTGTCCAGGTCCAGGAGGTAGACGCTCATGTGGCTGGCACCCGCCTCCACCAAGGCCCGCGCGTCGGCGAGCACCCGGTCCAGGTCCTGCTGGGGCAGGCCCACCATGAGGTCGGCGCTGATGCGGGTGAAACCTGCCGTCCGTGCGAGGGCCAACGCACGGAGCGCTTCCGCGCCGTCGTGGATGCGCCCGAGCAGGCCGAGCAGGCGGTCATCCAGGGTTTGGGTGCCGATGGAGACGCGGTCCCAGCCCAGCTCTCGCGCGGCCTGGAGCCAATCCAGATCCACGGTGCCGGGGTTGGCTTCGAAGGTGGCTTCTTCCAGGGACGAAAGGTCAAAGGCCGCCTGAAGCGCGCGGGTGAGGGATTCGAATTCGCCGCGCGTCAACAGCGAGGGCGTGCCGCCGCCGAGGTAGACGGTGTCCACGGCCGGGCGGCCGAGGGCCTCGCCCCAGGCCTGGGTCTGCGCGAGGAGTCGCGTGATCGTGGCGGATTGCAGGCCCGTGTCCCGGGTCGTCACGAAGGAGCAGTAGGTGCACCGGTCCTTGCAAAAGGGCACATGGAGATACAGTCCCAGCGGCTCCGCCTGGGCGGCGGACGCGAGGGCGTCGAGGTGGGGCCGGAGGGGTCCGGGAACGCCGTCCATCTAGAAGTGGGCGTCGAGGGCCTCGCACCAGAAGTGGTAGACCATCTGGTGCACTTCCTGGATGCGAGCCGTGACAGTGGAGGGGACGATGAGGGCGTCGTCCACGAGCCCCTTCAGCTTGCCGCCATCCCGCCCCAGGAGGCCGAGGGTCTTGAGGCCAAGATGCTTGGCGGATTCCACGGCCTTCACGATGTTGGGGCTGTTGCCACTCGTGCTGAGGCCGATGAAGAGGTCGCCGGGCCGCCCTAGCGCCTCCACCTGCCGTGAGAAGACGAAGTCGAAGCCATAGTCGTTGCCGATAGCCGTGAGGGCGGAGGTGTCCGTCGTGAGGGCGATGCCCGCGAGGGCCTTGCGCTCTTTCAGGTAGCGGCCCGAGAGCTCGGCGGCGAGATGCTGGGCGTCCGCCGCCGATCCGCCATTGCCCGCCACGAGGATGCGCCCGCCCCGGCGCAGGCGCTCGGCCATGTCCTCGGCCTGGGCCAGCACATGGTCCAACTCCGCGTCGAAGAATCGCCGTTTGAGATCGAGGGCATCCTGCACATTTTTGAGGAGGGTGTCGCGCATGGTCACATCCATGGCCGCATTTTCGCAGCTTTCCAGCCCGCCAGCAGTGGCACACTCGAAGGACACCTCCACGGGCCGCCATGAACCTCCTGGATTGGATCGCCTTCAAGCACCCCATGTGGATCCATGTGCCCATCGCCTGCGCGATTCTGGCGCCCTTGGCGTTGCTCGCCGCTCAACGGCAGGGCCGCGGCATCCGGCCTTGGTGGGTGGCCAGCCGCTATCTCGCCTGGATGGGCGTGTTGGGTCTGTTTCCCGCGCTGCTGAGCGGCCTGCTGTGGGCGAAGCGCCTGGGCTTCGTGGCTCCCGGAAAACTGCTCGCCAGCAAGGAAGCCATCGGCGGTCTCGCGCGCCATCACCAACTTTGGGCGCTGGGCGCGTTGCTGCTCAGTCTCGCGACCTTATGGGCCGTTCATCGGAAGCGCCAGGATCACCAGGGCATTGGCTTCCTCGCCCTCCTCTTCGGATGCGGCTGGGCCTTCACGGTGGGCATGAC
>JAFDVN010000152.1 GCA_018269025.1 Acidobacteriota bacterium
CATGGTCGGGCAGGTTCCGGTGGGCGGCGGTGCCCCCATCCCCGTCCAGAGCATGACCAAGACCGACACCCGGGATGTGGAGGCCACGGTTGCCCAGATCTACAAGTACGCCGCGGCGGGGTGCGAGATCGTGCGCGTGTCGGTGCCGACGAAGAAGGCCGGCGAGGTCTTCCACGAGATCACGGCCCGTTCGCCGATCCCCGTGGTGGCGGACATCCACTTCGACTACCGCATGGCGCTGGTGGCGGCGGATGGCGGGGCTTCCTGCCTGCGCATCAATCCCGGCAACATCGGCGGCCAGGACCGGGTCCGCGCGGTGGTGGAGAAGGCCGGCGAGAAGAAGATCCCCATCCGCATCGGCGTGAACGCGGGCTCGCTGGAAAAGGAATTCCTGGAGAAGTTCGGCGGCCACGCGACGCCCGAGGCCATGGTCGAATCGGCGCTCAAGCACCTGGAGATGCTGGAGAAGGAAGGCTTCCACAACACCAAGATCAGCCTGAAAGCCAGCGATGTGCCCCGCACCGTCGCCGCCTACCGGCTGCTTTCGAAGCAGGTGGATTATCCGCTGCACCTGGGCATCACGGAGGCGGGCACGCCCTTCGGCGGCACGATCCGCTCGGCCATGGGCCTGGGCATCCTGCTGGCGGATGGCATCGGCGACACGCTGCGCGTCTCCCTCACGGGCGAGGGTGAAGAGGAAGCCAAGGTCGGCCATGAAATCCTGCGGGGTCTCGGCCTGCGGGAAGGCGGCATCCGCATGGTGAGCTGCCCCTCCTGCGGCCGTGTGCAGATTGACCTCCACAAAGTCGCCAACGAAATCGAAGCGGGCCTCAAGGAGATCAACCACACCGGCATCACCTACGCGGTCATGGGCTGCGTCGTGAACGGCCCCGGCGAAGCGCGGGAAGCCGATCTCGGCGTAGCGGGCGGCGCGGGCGAAGGCCTCATCTACCGCAAGGGCGTGCTGATCCGCAAAGTGAAAGAAGAGGATCTCGTGCCGGCCTTCCTCGAAGAAGCCGTGAAGTACAAAGAGGAACTGTCGAAGGCAGGCGCCTGATGCGCCCCAGGGCCGGGGCCTGATGAAGGCCTGGATCTTCGGGCATCCCTTCCTCGCGGGGACGATCTACCTTGTGCTGGAAGCGCTGCTTCCCGTGCGATTCCAACCCACGGCCTGGGGCGCGCGGGGCATGATCCGGCTCTACCAGATGACGCTCTCGAGCCATGTCCCGAGCCAATGCAAGTTCACGCCCACCTGCAGTCACTACGGGCTCGAAGCCGTGCGCCGATATGGCACCCTGCGGGGCGGCCTGCTCACGAGCTGGCGCCTCATCCGTTGCTCGCCCCTCACCCACGGCGGCGTGGACCCCGTGCCGGGATCGCCGTTGCCGGTGGAGCAGCAGGGCATGCCGTGAATCTTGGAACCACCGATGGACAGCGATAAACAGCGATGAGCCTTGATCGGCGTTCATCGCTGTTTATCGGTGGTTCCCCTACTCCGTCGCGCGGACGCTGAAGGCATCCACGCTGCTGACAGTCTCGACGACCTTGTCGGAGCGGCGCAGGCGGAGGGTGTGCTGGACATTCTGCATGACGGTCATCAGGCGCTCCTGGATGCCCAGGCGCGCAAGGTCATCGGCGTGGAACCAGGCGATGCCGTCAGCGTCTTTGCGCTTCGCCCAATCTTCGAGGATGGTGTCGGTCTGGCCCATGGCTGCGCCCGCTCCCTGATAGCGTTGAGTATGGCAGGGAGGCGGCGTGAGCAGTTGGCGGGACAATTGGGGCTTCGGAATCGTCACCTTCATCTGGGGCATCCTCACGGTCCCCATGATCGTGGTCCTGATCCTGCTCGGGGCCCTTGTGATGGGGCCGCATCGTTCCTTCTGGTTCTTCGGGCCCTGGTGGCACCGGCAATTCTTCGCGGTCTGTGGCATCACCCGGCGCATCACGGGCTGGGAGGACCTTCCCAACGCGATCCGGGACGGCGAGCAGCCCTCCATCTTCATGAGCAATCACCAAAGCCAATTGGATCCGCCCTACTTGCTCGGCGCGATCCCGACCCACGCGGTCTACATCGCCAAGAAGGAATTGAAGTGGGTGCCTTTCATCGGCTGGGCGGCGGCCTCGGCCGGGGCCATCTTCATTGACCGCTCCAACCGCGAGCGCGCCGTGGCGAGCCTGCACGAGGCCGCGATGAAGGTGCGCGGCGGGCGCAATGTCGTGATCTTTCCCGAAGGCACCCGCACCCGCACCGGCGAGCTGCTCCCCTTCAAGAAGGGCGGATTCAACCTCGCCATGGACGCCGGCGTTCCCATCGTCCCCATCGCCATCCGGGGCGGGTTCCACATCCTGCCCAAGGGTGCACGGCGCGTGCGACCGGGCCTCTACGAAGTCCGCTTCGGCGCGCCGGTGGACCCAGGCGCCTTCCTGGACAGGGACGCGCTCATGGCCGAAGTGCGCGGGCGCATCGCGGCGCTGCTTTTGGCCTAAGCGAAGCGCGGGTCCATCTTGGCGACCTGGAGCTTGCCGGGGTGGAGCTGATCGGCGAGGTCGAGGAGGTCGAGGGCTTCCGGCTTGCGATCGCGGATGGCGAGGGCTTCGGCCATGAAGTAGAGGTTCACGCTCATCACGCGGCGCTCGTTGTGCTTGCGGGTGGCGATGCCTTCTTTGCGGATCCGCGCGGCGTAGTCGCGGAAGAGATCGGCCATCCCGGAGTGATCGCCCTGAAGGTCCCGGCCCAGGCCCTCCAACAGCACCGCGTTGGAGCTGCCCGCGGGCCAAATGCCATCCAGATCCTGAATCGTCGCCTGGGCGGTGGCCTTGTCGCCCATCTCCCAGCGGGTGAAGGCGAGGATGCTCCGCAGCACGGTGGAATTGGGTAGTTCGACGAGGCCCGCCTTGGCCTGGGCATCCGCCTCGCCGACGCGGCCCAGCCACACGAGATCATCCGCGGCCGTCACATGGGCGAACTCCGCGGAAGGCTTGAGCTGAACGGCGGTGAGGGCGTGATCCAGGGATTCCTTCAGGTCGCCATCGTTCTGGAGCAGCACCGCGAGGCGGTGGTGGGCATGCCAGTTGTCGGGGTAGAGCTGGAGGGATTTCTCGAAGTAGCGGCGGGCGGTGGCATGGTTGTCCATTCCGTCCAACCCCGCGAAGGCATCCGCCAGCACATCGTAGGCGCGGGAATCGCCGGGATCGAGGTGAAGGGCCTGGAGCGCGGCCTTGCACGCCCCATCCAGATCGCCGGTGCGGAGG
>JAFDVN010000153.1 GCA_018269025.1 Acidobacteriota bacterium
AGCACCTCGCCCACGCCCGTGAGCGTGCCGCCGGTGCCCCACCCGGTCACGAAGGCATCGAGGCGTCTTCCGGAGAAGTCCGCGAGGATTTCCGCCGCGGTGGTCTGCCGATGGAAGGCCGGGTTCGCCGGGTTGTCGAACTGCCGCGCGAGGAAGGCGCCGTGCTCCTTGGCGTAGGCTTCGGCGATGCGAACCGAACCACTGCCCCGCTCGGCCGCGGGCGTGAGGATCACCTTCGCGCCGTAGGCCCGCATGAGCTTGCGCCGTTCGATGGAGAAGGGCTCGCCCAGGAACGCGACGAAGGGGTAGCCCCGCGCCGCGCAGACCATGGCGAGGGCGATGCCCGTGTTGCCCGAGGTCGCCTCCACCACCATCTGTCCCGGCTTCAGCTCGCCCCGAGCCTCCGCATCCAGGATGATCCCGAGCGCGAGGCGGTCCTTCACGGAACCGCCGGGGTTGAAGGATTCCACCTTCACGAACATCTCCACGCCCTCCGGCGCGAGACGGTTGATTCGCACGACGGGCGTGCGGCCGATGGTGTCGAGGATGCTCGCGTGGATCATGGGGGGCTCCTGGTCTTGGGTGGGCGGCCTTGAGCATAGCTCCAGCACCGGAGCCGTGGAGGTGCCTTATGATGGCTTCTCATGGTTCTCCAGCCTGGCGTCCATCTTGGCCCCTATGAAGTTGTCGAGCCGCTCGGGGCGGGCGGCATGGGGGAAGTTTGGAAAGCCCTGGACACCCGGCTGGATCGTTTCGTGGCCGTGAAGGTTTTGCAAGGAGACTGGTCCGCTCAACCGGAATGGCTCGACCGATTCCGCAGCGAGGCCAAGGCGGTGGCATCCCTCAATCATCCCAATGTGCTTGGCATCTACGACATCGGATCCGAAGGTGGCCAGCTCTACGCGGTGATGGAATTGCTCATCGGAGAAACGCTCCGGAAGAGACTTTCCCGTGGGAGACTCGCGCCCTCCGAAGCGGTGGATTATGGAATTCACATCGCCCGTGGGTTGACGGCGGCCCACGCGAAGGGAATCGTGCACCGGGACTTGAAACCGGAGAATCTCTGGATCACGGACGAAGGCCAGGCCAAGATTCTCGATTTCGGGCTCGCCAAACAGGCGAGCGAACCGGGCTCAGAAGACCCCACTCAGGCATTGGGAACGGTCACTCAGCCGGGATTCGTCGTGGGCACCCTTGGTTACCTCAGTCCCGAGCAGGTTCGCGGAGAACGGGTGGATGGGCGGAGCGACCTCTTCGCGCTGGGGGCCGTCTTGTGGGAGGCGCTTGCCGGGCACAAGGCATTCGGGAGGGCGTCCGCCGTCGGATCGCTCACGGCCGTGCTTTCAGATGACCCCGCCGACCTCTCCCAAACGCCTTACGGCGTGCCTTCGGGGCTCGCGAACATCATCAAGAAATGTCTCGAAAAGGAGCCGAGCGCGCGATTTGGTTTGGCCAAGGAGCTCGTGGAAGCCCTCGAGCGTCTTCGCCTGGAAGCAGCCGCGCCCGCAAGTCAGGCGGGCCCCTCGCTCGCGGTCCTCCCATTCCTCAACCTCGCTCCGTCCAGGGATCAGGACTACATCAGCGATGGCATCACGGAAGAGATCATCACCGCGCTCATGCGGCTCAAGGGACTCAAGGTCGCGGCGCGCACATCCTGCTTCGCCTTCAAAGGCAAGGAAGAGGACGCGCGTCGAATCGGCGAGGCGTTGGGAGTCGCGCATCTTTTGGAAGGAAGCGTGCGCATGGCCGGGAACAAGCTGCGCGTGGCGGCCCAGCTCATTTCCGCCGCGGACGGTTGCCAGATCTGGTCAGGGCGATTCGACCGGGCCCTGGAAGACATCTTCGAAGTCCAGGATGAGATCGCGCGGGCCATCGTGGATGCGCTCGAGGTCAACTTGCTCCAGGTCGGAGATGGCCGGATCGTGCCCAGCGCGACGCGGGATCCGGAAGCCTACGACCTCTACCTCCGGGGTCGAGCCTTCTACAATCAACGCCATGCCATCAAGGCGGTGGAGTGCTTCGAGGCGGCCATCGCCCGTGATCCGGCCTACGCCGAAGCCCATACGGGACTCGCAGATGCCTACGCCAGCCTGGGCTACTACGGAGGCATGCGCACGCTGGAGGCATACGCGCGCGCCAAAGCCGCCGCGGAAACCGCGCTTAAGCTCTCGCCGGGTTCCGCGGAAGCCCATGTGTCCTTGGGCATCGTCGAGCACTACTACGGATGGGATTTCGCGAAAGAAGAGCGTGAGCTTGAGGAGGCCCTTCGCCTAAGCCCCAACCTCGCGTCCGCCCACTACTGGATGGGCCTGCTCTTCAGCCTCCGTCGTATGCCTGACCGCGCGCTTCCTTACGCCCGGCGGGCCGCGGATTTGGATCCACTCAATCCAAACGCCCACTGCGGCGTCGGGATGGTCACCTATGTGGACGGCAAGGTTGAAGAAACCTTCCCCATCCTGGACCGCGCGAGGCTGGTGGCTCCTGAGGCGCTGCTTCCCCTCAACATGCTTGCCCAATCCTGTCTAAGCGATGGCCGCCCACAGGATGCCTTGATCCCGCTCGAGCAGGCGGTGGCGAGGCAAGGGAATGTTGGCAGCCTTCTGCTTGGCTTCCTTGGCAGCCTTTATGCCGCCGTGGGGAAAGAGACGCAGGCGAGGGCCGTGCTTGAGAATCTCCGCGCTGAATCACGCGATCACTATGTGGCACCGCTCCACATCGCCTTTGTCGAAGCCCATCTTGGGGAGATGGACGCCGCCTTCGAATCATTGACCAGGGCCGTGGACGACCGGAACGCGCTCGCCTGGTTCTACATCCTCTTCGACCCTTCGATGAACCTGATCCGCTCAGACGCCCGATATCCCGCCCTCGTTCGCCGCTTCGAGTTTCCCCAAACGACAAGCTCCCAAACGACAAGCTAAGGTCCAGCCCTGTCGCGCAGGACGAAGAGCCGCGCAGCAGTGGAGCCTGGTAGGGCCAACGGGGCTCCCATCAGGGCCACCCGCTTCGCTGCGCATCTGCGCTTTGGAGCGAATTCGGGAGCGAGGGCATTTCCACCCCTCCGTCTCGAACCCCCAAAACGAGAAAACCCGCGCTGGGCGCGGGCTTCTTCTGGTAGGGCCAACGGGGTTCCCTCCAGGGCCACTCCGCTGCGTCAACCCGGATGGAGGCCGAGCTTGGCGCACTGCGTCAAGCGATCAGCCGACACCGGGTTGATGCCAGAGCGGCGATAGCCGCGTCCCTTCCGGCCGCCTCACCGGCGGGGCCTTCAGGGCGTGAGGGGCCCCGCGTCAGACAGCGCACCGCGCTGTCTTCCTTGCCCCACATCGCCCTTCAGGACCCTCGCCGGTGAGGATTCTCACCCCGCTGTCCCTACCAAACAAAATGCCGCCTTTCGGCGGCATGCTTGGTAGGGCCAACG
>JAFDVN010000154.1 GCA_018269025.1 Acidobacteriota bacterium
CGGAGAAGTAGTCCCCCTCCGGCGCGCCCTCGATGCGGTTGAAGCGGTCGGACAAGGCGCGCAGCGTCTCGCCCCAGCTCGCGGGCATTTCGCGCACGAGCTGGGGCAGCATCGCCTCCCATCGCGCCTGCAGCGGGCCCAGGAGGGCCGGGCCCGCGGGCTGCATTACTTCGCCTGGGAGGTCGTCGGAAGGGTCGCGCCCTTCGGGGCAAACAGGTTCTTGTTGTAGACGACGAAGGCCGTCGCCATGAAGAGCAGGAGCGTCAGCATCGCCGCGCCACGCTTGCCCTTGGCGAGCATTTTCGGCGCCATCTCAGCTCCCGCGAGCAGGAAGAAGACCAGCACCAGTTTGATGTGGAGGTAGTTGAACTGGGCGAAGGGATTGCCATCCCGCTTCCAGACCATCGTCAGCAGGACGATGCCCACCAGCACCGCGAGCCGGAAGCCCCAGGTGACCGTGCGTTTCCACACCGTGGCCGCGAGGCCCTGCAGATCGGGCCGCTCATTCTCGAAGCCGGAAAGCAAGAGCGCCACGATGGCTCCGCCGCCCGCCATAGCGAGCAGGATGAAATGGAACCACTTGAGCATGGCGATGGGGTCAACGGAGAGGAGGGCGATCGGCATGGGGGCTCCAGGGCTCATTCGAGCTTAGAACGCCGCTCCTGCCTTGGGTAGGCTTAGGGGGGAGGCTCCCATGTCCAAGCTGAAGGTCGCGGTGGTCGGCGTCGGGCATTTGGGTCAGCACCACGCCCGTATCGCCGCCGCGTCGCCCCACGCCGAATTGGTGGCGGTGGTGGACCCCGGCGAAGCCCGGGGCCGCGACATCGCCGCCAAGCACGGCACCGCCTGGGTGGCCACGCTGGCGGAAGTCCTGCCCAAGGTGGATGCGGTCCAGGTGGCGGCTCCGACAGGCCTCCACCACGCGATCGGAATGGAGGCCCTTGCCGCGGGCAAGCATGTGCTCATGGAGAAACCCCTCGCCGCGACCTTGGCGGAAGGTGAAGCCCTGCTCGCGGCTCTGGCCGCCCATCCCGGCCGCGTGGGCGCCGTCGGGCATCTCGAACGCTTCAACCCGGCGGTGAAGGCCCTGCGGGACCGCGCCTTCAAGCCGCGATTCCTCGAGGCCGTGCGCGTTTCGCCCTTCCCCATGCGCTCACTGGAAGTGGATGTGGTGATGGATGTGATGATCCACGACCTGGACCTGCTCCGCGCCCTCGTCGGCAAACCCGTGGTGGATGTGGAGGCGGTGGGCGTGCCGGTGCTCACGCCCCACGCCGATCTCGTGAGCGCGCGCCTCAAGTTCGAAGGTGGCGCCTTCGCCACTGTCACCGCCAGCCGCGTCGCCCAGAAGAAGGAACGCACCCTTCGCGCCTTCGGCGACCGGGCCTACGCCAAGCTGGATTTCGCTGCCCAGAAGCTGGAACTGCTCCGCCTCGTCATGAACGGAGGCGGGCCCGAGATCGTCAACGAACAGGCGGACATCGAAGAAGGCGAGCCCCTCAAGCTGGAGATTGAAGCCTTCCACCGCGCTTGCCTCGGTGAAGAAGGCGAAGTCGTCACCTGGGAAGAAGGGCTGGAAGCGATGCGGGTGGCGGATCAAG
The DNA here is from genome assembly GCA_018269025.1 of Acidobacteriota bacterium. GTDB lineage: Bacteria > Acidobacteriota > Holophagae > Holophagales > Holophagaceae > JAFDVN01. Next base: position 1,602 of record JAFDVN010000154.1, read on the forward strand.
TTCAAAGGGCGGTAGCCAAGAGCCTGGCCGAGCTGGGGCGCGCGTGACCTTTTACGATCTGGCTTCGCTGACGAAGCCGCTCATCACGGCGCCGCTGGCGCACGCCTTTCTCGATCTGGATTTGGATTGGCGCTTTGCGCTGGGGTTTCACGACCGGGATGCGCCCCTTACGGTCAGGCAGCTCCTCTCCCACGGGGGTGGGATAACTCCGTGGCGTCCCTTCACGGGGGAGCCCGTGGCCGCGCAACTTCGGCGTCCCGCATCGGGTCACGCGCTGTTGCGGGATGCGAAACCGAACGAAGCGACCTACTCCGATCTGGGGTACCGACTGCTGGCTGAAATGATTGAAGTCGAGACGCGCGTGCCCTTCGGGCAACTCGGCGCGGTCCTGAGCGGCCTCTCGCCCGCGCCCTGGCGAGACGCGCCGGAACAGATGCCCGATGGCCCCGATGGGGAGGCTTGGCGCGCGGCGGAACCTCGACTGCCCTTGCCCGCGCATGACCCGCTACTCCCGCACGATCTCAACGCGCGGGCGGGCATGGAAGGCCACGCGGGCTTTGGCGCGAACCTCATGCAAGTGAGAAACTGGCTTCGCATTTGGGCGGTCCAGTGGGCTCCGAGGATGTGCGTCGAATCGGCACAGGAAGCGGATGGCAGCGTGTGGGGTCTGGGCCTCCGCGCGGCGCATTTAGGCTCTGGCCGTTTCGCGGAGCTCCTGGCCCGGGTGCCCATTGGCACGGGGCTTCAGGTCATCGCGGATTCCCGTTCCAGTCTGGACTCCGCCGCACCTGCCCTGGATGCCGCTCCCGGCCCGCGATCGGATTGGTGGTGCCACTTCGGCTTCACGGGCCCCGCGCTCTTCTTCCGTCCCGAGGACGGCGCCTGCCTCGCGCTGCTATTGCACCGACGCGGGCCGGACGGTGCGTTGTTGGACGCGGAGCAGCTCAGGGCTCGACGATGGGAGCTTCTTTCGGCCTTAACGGATAAGCTCGGAGCATGATCCGCGCCCGCATCCTGCCCCTGATCGTCCTTGCCGCCACCGTGTCCGCCCAAGGCCCGAAGGTGCGGGTGGGCATCCTGACGAGCGCCACGGAAGTGCAAATCTCCTTCCCGGAAGGCGGGCAGATCCAGGATCTCAAGGGCCGCGCGCTCCGCACGATGAAGGCGGGCGAGAAGCTGCGCCTCTGGTGGGACACCAAGGGCGCCGCGCCGCGCAGCAGCGAATACCGGGTGCAGGTGGGCGCGCCCATGGCCATGGGCGCGGCGGAATCGCTCATGGCGAAGCTGCGGGCGCTGCATGAGACGCCCGATCGCGTCCATGTCTCCGATGGCAACACCTGGCGCGTCCTGCTCGGGCATTTCAAGGAATCCGATGACGCTGGCTCGCTCGTGCAGAAGCTGGAGGACGCGGGCTATTCCGAGTTGTGGGTTTCCAGTGAATCTCTCGCGGCCCCCAAAGGCAAGGGCCGCGCGCTCTATGCCATCACGGAGACCTACGACCGTCTGCCCATGCCCGAAGGGGTGCGCTTCGCGGCCCGGGGCCCTTTCACCGAAGTGGCGGGCAAAGGCCGCTACCGCGGAGCCATCGAAGTCGTTCCCAACCGTCATGGCACTCTGAGCGTCATCAACACCGTGGATCTTGAGACTTACCTCCGGGGCGTCGTCCCCCGGGAAATGGGCGCGTGGGCCTATCCGAGCTTGGAGGCTTTGAAGGCGCAGGCCGTCGCGGCCCGAACCTACGCCGTCGCGAATCTCGGCAAGCGCGCCGAAGAAGGTTACGACCTCGTGGACACCGTGTCGGACCAAGTCTACGGCGGCGCGGATGGCGAACAGAGCCTCACCGACTCCGCCGTGCAGCAGACCGCTGGACTCGTCGCCACCTACAATGGCAAGCCCATCCAGGCGCTCTTCATGGCCGACTGTGGTGGCTCCACCGTGGATGTGTCCTGGGTGTTTGGTGGTGACGCGCCCTACTTGAAGGCCGCGACCTGCTACCCCGACAAGCCGCTCACGCGCCACTTCGTCTCCGGCGCGCCGGTGACGGGTGAAGCTTCCCAGCCCTGGCTCAGCTGGAACCTCCTCAAGCTCACCGCCGTGGGCGCGGTGCAGCCCTCCTGGCTGAGTGGAACCGTCCTCTCCAAGACCGCGAAGGCGGCGGATCTCGTACCCGCCGTGGCGGCGATCCAGAAGCGGCTGGGGCTCACCGCCACGCCCCTCGCCAGCGGCAACCTCGCCCTCGCCATGGCCCGGGCCCTGGGCTATGGCCCGCTTCCGGCTGGGCAGGAGCGACCCCAGGACGCCGCCTATTTCGGCGCGAATGGTCTCGCGCCCCAGGATCAACTGCTGGCCTCCTTCCTGCTGCGCCAAGGCCTCATCCGTCCGGCGGAGCTTCGGACGGAGCCGAACCTTGGCGAGGCCTTGGACACCCTGGGCCGCCTCTGGCAAGGGTTGGAGCCCATCGAACCCAAGGCGGGCACGCTGCTCATGGATGGCCAGGTGCGGCCCAAGAAGGAAGGTCCACAAGGCTTCCCCATGACGACACAGGTGCTCTTCGCGGAGCAGGCGCCCGATGGCAGCCTGCGGCTCGTGCAGCGCACGGACGCCCAGGTCGGCGATCAACTCCTGTGGCTCGGCGCAGGGAGCGGCGAGGAGCCCGGCCCCGCGGCCCTTGTCATCCGCCGTCTCGATCCCGATGGCGCCGCCTGGGACCGCTACAACCCCACGGCCCACTGGCGCGTGGCGATTCCGGAACGGGATCTCACGGGCATGATCCGGCGTCGGGTGCCCCTGAATGCGCTTGAAAGCCTGAGTGTCCAGACGAATGCCCAGGGCCGCGCGCTGGATCTCGCGGTGCGGGATACGGCGGGTCGCGTCCATCACTTCTCTGGCATGCGCATCCGCAACCTGCTGGGGCTGAAAGACAATGTCTTCAGCTTCACCGTGCTGGGCAAAGCTCCGGACCGCACCTGGGTCTTCTTCGGACGAGGCTGGGGACACGGCGTAGGCATGTGCCAGACCGGCGCCTACGGCATGGCTCTGGAAGGAGCAAAATTCGATCAGATCCTCAAGCATTACTACACCGGCATCGAGTTGACGAAGATCCCGGAATAGGGGAACCACCGATGGACAGCGATGGACACCGATCTCCTTTCAAATCGGTGTTTATCGTTGTTCATCGGTGGTTCCATGGTTCTTCGCCTTGACAGCTCTGATCATGGACCCACCTTGGCCTCACCCCCGGAGGTGACCCATGGCCGATCGCGCCTGGATCCTCCGCAGCCCTCTGAAGGTGCTGGACTGCGAAGACCATCCCTACCTTGAATCGGCGCGAGCCACCTTGGGGGGGCGTGAGCTTCAGCTCAGCTACTCCCGGGCCATGGAGGACGCCGGTGGCACGCCGGAGTTCAAGTTCTTCCTGGATGGAGAGCTGGCCTACGAGCTGGGCGACGCCTCGCCTTCCGCCGCGTGGTTCAAGCTGTGCCGGGATCAGGGCTACGATCCCGCCGCCCACTGGGATTGGGATCCGGCGCTCATCCTCTTCCAGCAGGTGATCCCTGCGATGACGGAGGAATGGCACGAGCACGAGCTGCCTTACACGGGGCTCGGTGTTCCGCTGGGCGTCGTGTGCCTCGCGAACCTCCGCCATGCCATGGCCGAGCGCATTGCCGGTTGGCGGCACCGGGTGGGGGATGGACACGGCGATCCGCCCATGACGAAGGCGGTGGAGCTCTTCGAATGGCTGCCCCTGCGTTCCGTCGTCTTCCACGACAATCCCCAGCGGCGCGTGGATTATGTGGGCAACTCCCTCGACACGCCCTTCGTTGGCGTCTACCTGAACCTCGGCCTCAGCCGCGAGCGCGTCGTGTCCTTGAGCAAGGTGACGCTCAGCAGCACCGGCGGCCTGCGCTGGAGCCCCTGGCTGCCCGGCGGGGATTGGGCGCGGGATGGGCGCACTTTCCTGTCCACGCAAGGCTCCCACGACTTCCTCCGGGCCGCGAGCCTGGAGGGCGGAACCCCCGTGGGCTTCGAGGCCGCCTTCCGCCGCGTGGCGGAAGATCTCGCCGAGTCCCTCGACCCGTTGGTGGAGGCCTACCGACTCACCTATCCGGCCGGCATCCCCTGGCACCGGGATCCCGCGACGCGCTACATGAACCACATGATCGTCGGTGTGCGCTTCGAGGGTCATCCCATCCTGACCCTGGATGACGGCAGTGAGATCACCGTGCTGGATCATCAGGAAGTGGAGAAGGCGGAAGTCTGGGGCGTGTGAATTCACCGCGGAGCCGCGGAGGACGCAGAGAACGAATTCATTCCTCTGCGTCCTCTGCGTCCTCGGCGTCTCTGCGGTGAAATCAGTTCGGTTAGACTTCCTTCATGGCCAAGCCCCTGACGAAGGCCCGGGTCCGCGTCGCCATCGCGATCGCGGTGATCGTGGACGCGTTGCAGATCGGGATGCAGGCCACGGGGCCGTTCCAGATCCTCCTCGACTGGCCGCTGGACCTGCTCACCGCCGCCCTGATGATCGGCCTTGTGGGATTCCACTGGGCCTTTCTCCCCACCTTCCTCGCCGAAGCCGTGCCCTGGCTTGATGTGGTCCCCACTTGGACCCTCGCCGTGGTCTTCGCCACGCGAGGGCGCGGTGAAGAAGCGATCGAAGCGCCGAAGGATGTGACCCCGCCGAAGCTGGGGTAGAGCGATTACGCGGAGTGAAGCGGAGGGGCGGATGGCAGCGGAGGCTTGTTTGATTTCTCTGCTGCCCTCCGCCCCTCCGCTGTCCTCCGCGTGGTGCCTTTATTCCGCCCGGCTGAAGGCGTCGTAAATCTCGCCACCGGTCACATGTTTCTCGAACCACGCGTCGAGATCGGCGATGGAGTCGAGGAGGACTTCCGCGCCGCCTTCGCGCAATTCTTCTCGGCTACCGTAGCCGTAGGTGACGCCGAGGGCGTGGATGCCGTGGGCCTTGGCCGCGCGCATGTCGTCGCCCCGGTCGCCCACCATGATCCCGCCGGGCCAGATGGTGCCTTGGGCGCGGAGTCGGTCGAAGACTTCCACCTTGGGTTGCCACGCTCCGTTCAGCTCCGCGCCGAAGATGTCGTCGAAGATGAGGTTCAAATCGAACTGATAGGCGATGCGCCGGGCGAAGATGCCGGGTTTGGCGCTCACGATGTAGATGCGGTGGCCCTGGCGCTTGAGGCGGTGCAGCAGGTTCGTCACGCCGGGATACAACTCGTGCTCGAAGACGCCGTCTTCCCGGTAAGCGTCCCAGTAGCGATTCAAGGCTTCCTCAAGCCGCTTCGGATCTTCGAGCCCAGGAATCATCGCGAGGCTTTCGCGCATCCCAAAGCCGATCCAGTCGCGGATGACAGCTTGCTCCGGGCACACGAGCTCCATCTCCCGACACACGCGGCGCACGCAGTTCGAGATCCCGAGGAGCGGATCCACGAGCGTGCCGTCGAGGTCGAAGAGGATGAGGCCGGGCATGGAGGCTGGAGGCTGGAGGCTGGAGGCTGGAGTGGGCCGCGGCGGGCTCCAGCCTCCAGCCTCCAGCCTCCGGCCTGCTATCCCTTATACGCTTCCACGCACTGCTTCACGAAAGCCAACGCGGCCTCGCGGCCTTCCCAGCCGTCGGTGTGGACATCCTTCTCTTCCAGATCCTTGTAGGTGAGGAAGAAGTGCTCCACTTCCTTCATGAAGTGGGGGGGCAGGTCCTTGAGGTCGTGGACATGGGCGTAGTTCGGATCATCGGCGGCGACGCAGAGCACCTTGTCGTCCTGGCCTTTGTCGTCGTGCATCCTCAGCACGCCCACGGGCCGGGCCTTGATGACGACGCCAGGGTAGGTGGCGCCGTTGATGAGCACGAGCACATCGCAGGGATCGCCGTCGGGCGCGAGCGTGCTCGGGATGAAGCCGTATTCCGCCGGGTAGTGGAAGGGCGAGAAGAGGACGCGGTCCACATGGACGAGGCCCGTCTCGTGATCAATCTCGTACTTGATGCGGCTGCCTGTGGGGATTTCCACGATGGCGTTCACCACTTCAGGGGACTTGGGGCCGGGGCCGAGATGGACCGGGGACATGGGCGCTCCTCAAACAACGGGCATCCATTGTCCCACGCGGGCCAGAACGGCGCGTCATGGAATGTTCAGGGCGCGCCTTCCATGGGATCCGTCCACTCCCGGCGGAGCTGGGCGTAGTGGGCTTTGAGGAAGGCCAGGCGGCGATGGCCTTCGGCGATGGCGGGGCCGGTGTTGAAGCTGGCGACGATCCCTTCCGCCAACGGAATCCAGGCTTCGCCGCGCTCCAGGATCGTGGCCGTGTCAATGGGCTGGAAGGCACCGCTGATGCAACCGAAGTGGATGAGGCTCGCCGCGCCGATCTTGCTGAGCTTGTCGCAGTCCCAGAGGCAGGCGGTTTCAAGCGGCTCCAGCTTCTTGGCGAGACGCAGCCCCACATGGCGCTCGATGGCATGCTGCACGGCCGGGATCTTCTCCGACGGGAAGTCCGTGCCCGCGAGAATCTCAGGCACCTTCACGGAGGCGTCCGCGGCGTGGGTGTCCTTGCTGGAAGGGTCCTTCAAGCGCTTCACGCAATCGTGGAGCCAGCAGGCGGCTTCTACGATGTCGAGGTCCGCGCCCACGAGCGGGCAGAGCCAGCGCGCGGTTTTCACGACGGCGAGGGTGTGCTCGAACCGGTAGTTGAAGACGGGGCGCTCGCCCTCCGGCGTCGCGTGGGAGACGCGCCAGAAGCGGATGGAGTCGGCGTCCGAGAAGTCCCGGACCGCCTGCTCGCAGGCTTCGCGCCAGGGCTTCATCAGGCGGACTCCAGGTGAGCGTCGAGCGCCTTGGCCGTCGCGGCGATCTCCGCGTACATGGGGCGATCGGCCCAGGGGGCGCAGGCCGCGGAAAGGCGCTCGAAGAGCGGCTTTAAGCCGGCTGCGGGGGCGAGGCCGACGAGGCGCACGCCCTCCAGGGCCATCCGCGCCTCCAGCGCGAGCACCTGTTCGAACGCGGAGACGGCGCGGACAAGCTTGCGCGCGGCGATGGGGCCCATGCTCACATGGTCTTCCTTGCCCGCGCTGGTGGGGATGGTGTCCACGCAGGCGGGATTCGCGAGGCCTTTTAGTTCACTCACGAGCGCGGCGCTTGTCACATGGGCCATCATGAAGCCGCTTTCGAGTCCGCCGTTGCTGGTGAGGAAGGCCGGCAGGTCCGAGTAGGCAGGGTTCACCAAGCGCTCCTGGCGGCGTTCGGAGATGGAGGCGAGATCCGCCACGGCGATGCAAAGCAGGTCCGCCGCGAAGGCCGGGTATTGGCCGTGGAAGTTGCCGCCGCTGCGGCTTTCTTCCGTCTCCGTGAAGATCATCGGATTGTCCGTGGCGCTATTCAGTTCGCGCTCCAGGATACTCCCGGCGAAGTCGAGGGCGTCGCGGCCCACGCCATGGACCTGGGGCATGCATCGAAGCGAATAAGCATCCTGAACCCGGGCGCAGCCTTCATGGCTTTTCGCGATCTCGCTGGTCTCGCCGAGGATCTCGCGCAGATGCGCGGCCGCGGCGCGCTGGCCGGGGTGCGGGCGCGCGGCGTGGATGCGGTCGTCGAAGGCGGCGCGGGTGCCCCGCAGCGCTTCGAGCGACAGCGCGCCAATCTCTTCGGCGAGGGGCATCAGCTTCCGCAGCCGCGCGACCATCAGGCAGGCGAGGCTCGTGATGAGCTGGGTGCCGTTGATGAGGGCGAGTCCTTCCTTCGCCTGAAGGGTGATGGGCGCGAGGCCCGCCTTGTTGAGCGCGTCGGCGCCGGAGATGCGCGTGTCGCCATCCCATGCCTCGCCTTCGCCCACGACCAGCAACGCCACATGGGCGAGGGGCGCGAGGTCGCCGCTGGCGCCGACGCTGCCTTGGCTGGGCACGACGGGCAGCACATCCTGGTTCAGGCATTCTGCGAGCAACTTGATGGGTTCGGGTCGGATGCCGCTGAAACCCTTCAGCAGGCAGTTGATCCGCGCGGCCATGAGGGCGCGGGTCTGGGGCTTCGTCAGGGGCTCGCCCACGCCCGCGGCGTGGCTGCGCACGAGGTTGAGCTGCAACTGCTCCAACTGATCTGGTGCGATGACGACGGTGGCGAATTGGCCGAAGCCCGTGTTGATGCCATAGACCGTGCGGCCTTCCGCGAGGATGCGGTCAATGACGCCGCGATTCTCAGCCACCCGGGCCAGGGCCCCGGTGTTCAGCGAGACCTTCTCCCCCGCGGCGATGCGCGCGAGACCTTCGGCGCTGAGGCTGTTTCCATCGAGCTGGATCATGGCTAGTCCTAGAGATATTGGGATTCGACGGCGGCTTCTTCAAGATCCGGATTTGTCGGCCGGCCTTGGGTGGGCTTGGGGAGGGTCAAGGCCAGCAGGAAGGCCACGCCCACCACGCAGGCCGCGACGGAGTAGGGGGACGCGAAGCCCCATTTCGCGAAGATGACCGTGCCCGCCAGGGGGCCCAGGATGCGGCCAAGACCCTGCACCGCGCTCATGGCCCCGAAGAGACTGCCTTGATGCTCCGCGGGCGTGAGCTGGGACGCGAGGGCCTGGGTCGCGGTGGCGTTCATGCCACTTCCCCAGGCGAGGGGAACCATCATTAGCAGGAAAGGCCACTTCCAGGGCAGGGAGGGCAGCAGCGGCAGGGCGCAGGCCATGAGGATCAGGCCCGACCAAATGGCGAAGCGCTCCGGCACGCGCTTGGCGATCACGCGCACGAGGCCGCCCTGGTAAAGGACGATGAGGATGCCGATGAAGGCGAAGAGGTAGCCCACTTCCTTCTGGCCAAAGCCGAAGCGGGCCGCGGCGAGGAGGGAGAAGGTGCCTTCCATCATCGCGAAGCCGCCCATGGCCAGCAGGGCGATGAGCAGAAGCTGGGGCATGCCCTTGGCGCGCAAGGCCACCGCCAGGGCGTGACCGCGATCCTCCTTGGCCTGGGCCTTGGCGCGTAGTTCCGGCGTCAAAGTTTCGGGCAGCCACAGGATCACAAGCAGGGAGGCCAGAAAGCTCAAAGCTGCCGCCACGAGGAAGGGCAGGTGCCAACCATGGTTCTGAAGCATGGAGATGCCGAGCGCCGAGCCCGCGAGCACGCCCGCCAGCGCAGGACCGAGCACGAAGCCGAGGCCGAAGGCCGCGCCGATCATGCCCAGCACCTTCGAGCGCTCCTCGGGCTTCGACCCATCCGCCATGGCGGCCTGGGCCACGGCGATGTTGCCGCCGGTGATGCCATCCACGACGCGCGCCAGGATCACCCACTCCAGCCGCATGGTGAGGGCCATGAGCAGGTAGGCCAGGGCCGAGCCCAGCAGCGAGATCCACAACACCGGCCGCCGCCCCGTGCGGTCGGAGATACGGCCAAGGATGGGTGTCGCGATGAACTGCATGATGGAGAAGCTGACGAAGACGACACCCGCCCAGAACGCGCCGGGGTCCTTCAGGTTCATCCAACCCGTGACGGCGTTCGTCCAGTGGCTCGTGGAAAGCCCCGCCACCTGCTCCGCGTAGAGCGGCAGGATCGGAATGACGATGCCGAAGCCCAGCAGGTCCACGAAGACCGTGAGAAAGATGGCGAGACGGGCTTTCCTGGCATCCATGGCTGGCGCTCCAACGGATCAGTCTACCGCTGGAGTGCCGGTTTTCGATGCGAAGGCCCTAGGCCCAGCGGAAGCGCTTGACCGCGATGCCGAAGAAGATCACGGTCCATGCAGCGACGAGGCCGAGGCCGAGCATCTGGCCGTTGAGCCCCGCGCCATCGTTGAACACGGCCCGCAGCGCCTTCAGGAAAGGGGAGAGGGGCAGCACGAAAGCCGCGTTCTGGAGCCACTTCGGCGCGGCGTCCAGGGTGAAATAGACGCCGCTGAGGAACATGAGCGGGAAGAACACGAGGTTCGAGATCGCGCCGTAGGTCTCGGAGGTCTCCGCGAAGCTCGTGAGGGCGAAACCCAGCGCCATGAAGCAGGCGGTGCCGAGCGCCATGATGAGCGTGAGCAGCAGGTAGGAGCCCTGGTTGTGGATCTTGAAGAAGAGCACGCCCGCCACGATGAGCACGGCCGACTGGAGCAGCACCACCGTGAGCCGGTGCAGGATCTGGCCCATCAGGAACACCCACTTGGGCAGCGGCGTGACGGCGAGGCGGCGGAACTTGCCTTTTTCGCGGTAGCTCACGATCACCATGCCCACCGCGAAGAGCCCCATGCTCATCAGGTTCAAGCCCAGCAAGCCCGGCAGCAGGAAGGCCGCGTAGTTCGTCTCGTGGGCGTGACCGGGGCTCTCCACCGATACGGGAATGCGCTCGGGCAGAGGGCCACCCTTCAGCACCGCCTGGGACATGAGAAAGGCCTGCTGGACGACCTGGGCGGTCATCTGGCCTTGGGCGACGAGGTAGCTGTTCACCTTCATGTGGAAGCCGTCTGGCCCGGGCTCAAGCTGAACGGCCGTCTCGCCCTTCTGCCACTTGGCCTCGGCCTCCGCCGCGCTCATGGGCATGAGCTTTACGGGGAAGTGGGCGAGCGTATCAAGCATTGCCTTGTCCGCGGGTTGCACCACCGCCGGCTGCACCCACACCACGGGCATCTTCGGATCGTTTCCCCCCTTGAAGATGAGCCCGAAGCCCAGCAGCATCAGCACCGGAAAGAGGAAGGTCCAAAACATGGCCCCTTTGTCGCGGATGTAAAGGGTCCATTCCATTTTGAATTGGCGATAGAGAAGTTTCAGCATAAATACCTCACCACGAAGGCGCGAAGGGCACGAAGGATCACGAAGAACAAGGTCTCAAAGGACGAATCGGCGGATGCCGTTCTTTATCAGCGGGACATGGAAGTTCAGGATCAGTCCGAGGTGGCAACCGGTCAGCTTCATGTACGAAAGGATCTGAGCCTCGTGGATTGGAAGGATCGCCTCCACGGCTTTCAACTCGACGACTAGCGATCCCTCGACCAAAAGATCCAGGCGGAAGGCCTGGTCCAATTTGATTCCGTCATATTCGACTGGAACCACGACTTGGGATGCGACGGAGAGGCCGCGTTTCTTACATTCATAAATGAGGCAAGCTTCATAGGCGCTTTCGAGGAGCCCCGGACCCAAGCGCCGATGGATTTTCAATGCCGCATCCACGACTTCGCGCGAAGCGGCTTCAGCCCGCCCTTTGAGAGCTTGGCTTTGTGTCTCCTTCGTGACCTTCGCGCCTTCGTGGTTCATGCTTTTCAGTCCCTCAAGCTGCGGCCCGTACGCTGAAGGAAGACATCTTCCAGCGTCGCGCGGCGGATGTGGACTTGCTGATAGGGAAGACCAATGGCTTCGGCGGCTTCAAGTAAGCGTGGAAGCACGGCCTTGGGGTCGTCGGCGGGGATTTCCCAGTGTCCGTCGCGGGACTCGACGGCCATTCCTAAACGGCTGGCGAAGGGAGCCACATCGGGCATCTCGTTCTCGAAGCTAAGTTCCATCACACTCGGCAGGCCCAGGTCGCTGATAAGGCTGCGTGGCGTGCCCCGGGCGATGACCTTGCCGTGGTCCACGATGGCGAGGCGATCGCAGAGCGCTTCGGCCTCGTCCATGTAGTGGGTGGTGAGGACGACGGTGCGGCCTTCGGCTTTCATCTTTCGCACCACATCCCATAGGCCACGCCGGGCCTGGGGGTCGAGGCCGGTGGTGGGTTCATCCAGGAAGACAATTTCGGGATCGTTCACGAGGGCGAGGGCCAGGGCGAGGCGCTGCATCTGACCGCCGGAGAGCGTGATGTGGTACGCGTCTGCCTTTTCCTGGAGTTGCACCAGGTCCAGCAGCTCGTCCGTGCCACGGCGCTTGGGGTAGTAGCCGCCGAGCAGGTTGAGCGCTTCGCGGGGCGTGATCTTGTTGAAGAGGCTCGTGGCCTGGAGCTGCACGCCGATGCGGGTGCGGATCTCCTGGGCGTGGCGCTTCCAGTCGAGGCCGAGGACGCGGATCTCCCCGGCATCGGGCTGCTGGAGCCCTTCCACCATTTCCAGCGTCGTCGTCTTGCCCGCGCCGTTGGGGCCCAGGAGGCCGAACACCTCACCCCGGCGCACTTCCAGATCCACGCCATCCACCGCGACCACCTTGGGGAAGGCTTTGCGCAGACCGATGATTTCAAGGGCGAGTTCGCTCATGGGTGACCTCAGGAACCATGGTCGCATCAGCGGCGGATTTGGCCTTCAACCGGATCGGCGAACGGTGGCTCCAAGGGGGTGAACGCCTGCCTGGAGCTGCGATGCGACGAAGCTGCCTTCCCCTGCTGCTGCTGGGCCTGACCCTTGGGGCCCAGGTTCCGGACGCGCCCCTCGGGCCGCTCCCAGATAAGCCGGGTCCCAGCGATTGGTCGGTCCAACTCGGCGCGATGGCGCTTGGCCTGCCTCGCAATCCGGGTTCCGGCGACACCCGCGCCGTGCCCCTTCCGGTCTTCAACGCGGAGTGGAAGGGCCGGGTCTTCCTCGGCTCCAGTCGCGTGGCGGTGGGCCTGGGCGGTGGGGTTCACGCGGTGAAGACCGAGCACTGGACTTGGGATCTGGGAGTCGGACTCGGCGAAGGCCGGAAGGAGGCCAGGGCCGATGTGCTGGCGGGCATGGGGGACCGGGATCCGAGCCTCTGGGCGGGCACGGGCCTGAAGTTCCATGCGGGCGGATTCCACGCCGGGCTCCAGGCCGCGGCGGGCCTGCGGGATGACGCAGGCGTGAAGGGCAGCCTCTCCTTCGGCTACGCGGCCTGGCTCGGCGGGCGCTGGTTCGGGGATGTCTCCGCCGGAGCGACGGTCGCGGATGCGGAAGGCACGGCCTTCGATTTCGGCGTGAGCGCCGATCAAGCCGCGGCCCGCGCGGCGCTGATCGCCTCCGGCGACCCTCGCCTGCGCCCTGGTGAGCAGCGTGCCTTTGCGCCCGGGGGCGGCCTCGAACGCGTGGCGCTCACCGGCACCCTCGCCTTCGTTCAGGACGCGCACTGGCGCTGGTTCGGCCTCGCCCAGATCGCCCGCCTACAAGGCGATGCCAAGGACAGCCCCCTCGTGCGAAATCCCACCTACGGCACCTTGGGCGTCGGATTCGCGTACCGGTTCTAGGCAGGGTTGACGGATCTCCACCGCGGAACGATGTTCAGGGTGCGCCGGAGGCCCCGATGAACGCGTCTGCTCCCCCCGCTGGACCTGCCGAAACCGTGAGCGCGGCCTTGGCCCACCTCGCGGCGGAAGGGTATACCGAGGACTTCTCGGCCGCGTCCCATGGGGTCCAGTGCAAGCACTGCGAAGGTACTCACTCGTCCGAAGGGGCCATCGTGGAGCGGGTGTTTCGCTTCGAAGGCGCGAGCAATCCCGACGATCAGGCGATCGTGTTGGGGCTTCGCTGCCGCCACTGCGACGCCCAAGGCGTGCTCGTCACCGGCTATGGACCAAGCACCGACCCCGATCAGGTGTCGCTCATCCTGTCGTTGCTGGATGGGCGCTGAGACTCAGATCCTCCACACGCGCCATTCGGGATGGCGGCTCGTGAAGGCCTCCATCGCACCGTCGCGTGCGCTCGAATCCGTGAACCTCGCCACCCAGGCGCTTCCGCTTCCGCAAAGGAGTGGATCGCCGCCCGCATCGAGCAGCGCCGCGCGGACCTCTGCCAAGGGCGGACACACCCAGATCGCCGCGCCGGTGAGGTCGTTGCGCCAGGGAGGTGGCGCGCCTTCCGCCAGGCTGAGGCAGGGCTCCGGCAACGGATAGCCGACCTGGGAAAGCGCCCGATAAACGGAAGGCGTGCCCACATGGAGTCCGGGATGCACGAGGAGCATCGGCTCCATCGGGATCGGGCGCAACGGCATCACCCGCTCGCCCCGCCCCAGCCCTAGCACGGTTCCGCCAAGGAGGAAGAGCGGCACATCCGAGCCGAGCCGGGCCGCGAGGGCAAGAAGGCGCGCGTCGTCCACTTTCAGGTCGAAGACCTGTCGCCCGAGCCTGAGCGCCGCCGCCGCGTCGCTGCTTCCACCTCCAAGCCCCGCGCCGTGGGGGATGCGCTTCACGAGACGCAGTTTCGCGGGCAGCGCGCGTCCCGCTTCCGCCTCCAGCAAATGCCAGGCGCGGATTACGAGATTGGATTCATCCGCCACGAGCCCCTCGCCGAAGGGGCCTTCGATGGTGAGGGACAGGTCCGAAGCGGGCGCTGCCTCCAGCGTGTCTTCCAGCTCCGCGACGCCGCTCAGCACCGTCGTCACCAATTCCAGATCGTGGAACCCATCCGCGCGCCGCCCCAGCACCGCGAGGAAGCGGTTCAGCTTGGCGGGGGCTTGGATCGCGCGCGGCATCCTTCCACCATAGCGGGATGGACCTTCCCAACGGCTACCGCCTCTCCCTCGACCCCGCCGAGTTCCAACTCGACGCCATCCACGCCTATCTCACGCGCAGCTACTGGTCGCCGGGTATTCCGATTGAGTTGGTGGCGAAGGCGGTTCAGCACAGCGTCTGCATTGGCGCCTTCGCGCCCGAAGGCACCCAGGTGGGTTTCGCGCGGCTTGTCACGGACCACGCCACCTTCGGCTATCTCGCCGATGTGTATGTGCTCGAAGCGCATCGCGGCAAGGGCCTCAGCCTCGCCATGGTGGAGGCGCTGCTCGCGCCGATGGAGGTTCAGGGCTTCCGCCGGATCATGCTCGCCACGCGCGACGCCCACGGCCTCTACGAGAAGCTTGGTTTCGAACCCGTCACGGATCCGAAGCCGCTCATGCAGATTTTGCGGAAGGACATCTATGGGCTCCCGGCTTCAGGCTCCGGGCTACACGGTTGATCGCGACCCATCTCATCTGGTCGCATGCCTACGAATTGTAGATCGTAGGTTGACGACCCCATCAGGTTTGACGAGCCCTGCATGGTAGCCCGGAGCCTGAAGCCTGAAGCCGGGAGCCGGATCAGAGACCATCCTCCAGTTCGAACTCGGGATCCGGAATGCTCAGGATCTCCGGGCCATCCGCCGTGATGGCGATGTCGTGCTCGAACTGGGCGGTGAGGCCGCCGTCCTTGGTGTGGACGGTCCAGCCGTCGGCTTCGACGACGCAGGCGTGGCTTCCGGTGCAGAGGATGGGCTCGATGGTGATGGCCATGCCGGGCTCGAAGCGGAAGCCGGTGCCGGGACGCTGGTCCGCGTAGACCACTTGGGGATCCTCGTGGAGGTCGCGGCCGATGCCGTGGCCGATGTATTCGCGCACGATGGAGTAGCCGCGTTCTTCCGCGAACTTCTGCACCGCCGTCGCCATGTCGCCGAGGCGGTTGCCGGGGCGGCAGTGTTCGATGCCCACATACATCGCCAGCTGCGCGGCCTGCATGAGGTCCTTGGCCTGCTCGCTGACCTGCCCGACGCCCACCGTGAGGCAGGTGTCGCCGTGGTAGCCATCCAGCTTGCAGCCGCAGTCAATGCTGATGATGTCGCCTTCCTGAAGCACATACTTCGTCGGGATGCCGTGGACGACCTTGTCGTTCACGCTCGTGCACAGCGTGCCCGGAAAGCCGTGGTAGCCCTTGAAGTTGGGCACGGCGCCCTGCTGGCGGATGTAGGTCTCGGCCAGCTTGTCCAGCTCCAGCAGGCTCACGCCCGGCTTCGCCGCCCGGGCCGCCACCCGCAGCGCGTTCGCCGCGATGCGCGCCGCCTGCCGCATCTTCTCGATTTCGCGGCGGCTCTTGTAGCGGATCTGTTCGCGGATCAGGACCAAG
>JAFDVN010000155.1 GCA_018269025.1 Acidobacteriota bacterium
ACGGATGCCTACCAGGCCCACGGCATCACCGAGACGGGCCCGGGACACTCCGTGCTGCTCTCCGGGCGCTACCCCGCGCACACGGGCATCGTCGAAAACGATTGGCGGGACGCGCGCACCGGCAAGACCGTCTACTGCGTGGAGGATCCTCGCGTTCGCGTGGTGGGCGGCGACCCTTCCGCGCCAGGCATGAGCCCGGTGTGGTTCAAAGGCACGACCCTCGGCGATTGGCTTCAGCGGCAGGTGCCGGGGTCACGGGCCTACGGCCTCTCCTTCAAGGATCGCGCGGCCATCTTGATGAGCGGTCGCCACCCTTCCGCCGTGTATTGGTTGAACGGCGCCCAGGGCTTCACGACCTCGACGGCCTACGCCAACGCCCTCCCGGACTGGCTGCTCGCCTTCGACTCGGCCACGCGCGCGGCCTGGGCCAGCGGCCCCATCGTGTGGACGGAAGGCGCGAAGCCCGCCTTCCCCGCGCGGGGCCAGGAGACCTTCACGCTTCAGAAGGGCTCGATCCGCATGGGCCTGCCCCGAAAGATTCTTGGGGTCGGAGATCCCGTGGATAGCAAGTTCGTGGATCGCCTCAAAGCCTCGCCGTATCTGGATGAGCTGACGATCCAGGCAGCCGAAGCGCTCATCACGAACGAGAAGCTGGGGCAGGGCCACAGCACGGACCTGCTCGCCCTGAGCCTTTCCGCCACGGACTATGTGTCCCACTTCTACGGCACCTTCGGGCCGGAGATGGCCGATCATCTTTCGCGGCTCGACGCCGCCCTCGGGCGCTTCCTCGATTTCCTGAAGCAGCAGGATCCAAATGTGTGGGTCGCCCTCAGCGCTGATCACGGTGGCCAGGACATCCCGGAGCGGCTCGCGGAGATGGGTTATCCCGCCAAGCGCATCTCCCGGGACGCTTGGCTGGCGGAAGTGGACACGCGACTCCGCACCCGGTGGAAACTGAACGGTCCCGCGCTTCTGCCTGCGGGCTACGGCCCCGACATGCTCTACCTGAGCGATGCCGCGGTTCGCGCGGCAGGCGGTCGGGAACGGGCGGAGTCCCAGGCGGCGGAGACGGTGAAGCAGATGGAGGGCGTGGCGGATGCCTTCCCCGCCTTCCAACTCGCCAAGGAAAAAGTGGATCTTCGCGCGGACCCGGCCACCTTCACGCTCGCCCAGCGCATGGCCCTCAGCTACATGGCGGGCCGCAGCGGGGAGGTGCTTGTGGCCTGGAAGCCCTTCATCGGCTGGTCCGATGGCCCGCCCTACTTGGAGGATCACAGCGCACCCTGGGACATGGACCGCCGCGTGCCGCTCATCTTCTGGGGCCCCTGGAAGGCGGAAAAGCGCGCCGAGCCCGTGGCCCTGGTGGATCTCGCGCCGACCCTGGCTCAGGAACTCGGGATCAAGCCCGAGGAACGCCTCGATGGCGTGGCGCTGAATCTGGACCGGCTACCGGCCCCCGAGAAACCGGTAGCCGATAGCCGATAGCCGGAATCTACTTCGTGCGCTGCCGGTCGTGCTTCTGGCGGTAGATGCGCTTGCTCTCGCGGTTCTGCATGCGATTGATGTGCTTGGCTTCCTTCTTGGAAACATGGCCATCGGCGTCCGCCTTGGCTTCGGCCTTGTCAATGCGGCCTTCCTGGCGCTCCACGCGGGCCGCTTCCTTGGGCGTGAGCTGACCGCTCTTCTCGCCCTGCTCGATGCGCTTCTGCTGGTTGATGTCGCGCTGGGTCGCGTGGGCCTCGCGCTTCTGGGTCGGCGTCTGGGCCATCAGGGCGCCGGTGGCGAAGAGGGCGCCGGCGAGGCCGAGGAGGAGGTTCTTGGTGCTGCGGTTCATGGGGAGCTCCTTGGGGCGAGCCAGGCTCGCGGTGGAAGAAGAGAGGGGGGATCGGGGCGGCGGGTTGAGGGCCGGACCTGGAGGAATGAATTCATAGCTCGTGCCAATGCACAAGTTGAAGGCTCCGACGGCTTTGGAAATGGTTTAACGCGCCGGGTGTGGATCGTTGCGACACGAAGCCCCTTCCCGCGTTGCAAAACGAGTCTTCAGCGCCGTTCCCGGCGATCCCCCACCACCCGCGCCGGAACGCCCGCGACGATGGCCCAGGCGGGCACCTCGCCCTTCACCACCGCCCCCATCGCCACGACGGCGTGGTCCCCAATGCGCGCGCCGTCTGTGACCCCCGCATTTGCGCCGATCCAGCAATCCGCCCCGATGAGGATGCCCTTGGAGCGCACCGGCTGATCGGCGATGGGACGATCGGGGGCCATGCGGTGATCGAAGGCGTAGAGGGCTGCGCCACTGGCGATGCGGGTGCCCTCACCGACCACGATGCCCTTCCCGCCCCCATCCAGGCGCGCGCCCGCGTTCACGCTCACGCCCCTGCCCAGCGTGATCGGCCCGTGCAGGAAGGCCTGGGCCGCGATCGCGCACCCCTCGCCGATCACCACCGGGCGGCCCGGCTCCCCGAAGATCGCCGCGTCCGGAGCAATGAAGCAGCCTTCCCCGATCTGAACCGTCTCCTGGTCCCGCAGGAAGGCCTGGACTTCTTCCTGCCAGGCCTCCGCCCAGGCGCGGTGCTTCGGTTTCAAGGTGAAGTAGAGCCAGGGCATCCAGCTCAGCCGCTTCTGATGCTGCTCCCTGAACCGCGTCTCGTCCCCCATGCGGCTAGGATAAGGCCATATGCACCTTGGACCCGCGCCCACCCTCGCCTTCGCCGTCGGCGTGGCGACTTCGCTGTTCTCCATCATCAACCCGCCCTCCTCCGCCATCGTCTTCGCGGGTGCGACCACGGGCATGACGAAGAAGGAGCTTCGCGCCTGCGCGCGAAAGGCGAGCATGACCGCCGGGCTGGCGATGCTGGTCTGCGCGCTCATCGGACAGTTCCTCTTCAGCTTCTTCGGCTTCACGGCCCTCGCCATGCGCTTCGTCGGTGGCGTGCTCGTGTTCCGAAGCGCGCTCCACATGCTCTACGGCGATGAGGAGCAGGATCGCAGCATGGCGACGGAGCGAGCCCAGGCTGTGGACAAGCAGGCTTCGGACTTCGCCATCATCCCCTTCGGCATCCCCCTCCTGGCCGGTCCTGGCACCATTTCCACCGTGATGGGCATGATCGTGGGGCTCTCGCTCCTCGAATACCTGGCGGTGCTCGGCGCGATCATCGTCAATGCCTGGGTCTGCTACCTCTTCCTCGCCCACAGCCCCAAGGTGCTCACGAAGCTCGGCCCCATCGGCGGCAAGGTGCTGACGAAACTCATGGGTCTCATCCTCGCGGCCGTGGCGACCCAGTTCCTCATCAACGGCGTGAAGGAACTGACCCTCGACCTGCACACCCAGATCCGCACGCCCCAGGTGACGGCCCCCGCGCCGTAATCAACGCAGGGCCGCGCCCATCAGAAGCACGACCGCGGTATTTCCGGCCGCCATCATCCAACCCAACCGCTTGAGGTGACGCGGGGGCCAGGGCTTGGCGAAGAGGCGGAATCCAAGCAAAGGCAGCGGGAGCAGCGCGAGGCCTTCGAGCACCCGCCCTTCGGACAGGAGCACGAGCCCTAGCCCCGCGCCCAGGCCCGTGAGCAGGGCGGCACCGACCGCGCTGATGGGCTCCGGGCGCTGGCGCAGTTGGGCGAGGAAGCGGCGGATGAGCAAGGTCCCGAGGACGAAGGCCAACACGAGCACGCCCGCCAACTGCCCCGCGGTAGCGAGGCTCGCACCCGCGCGGAGCGCCAAGGGCCAAGTCGCCCCCCCGAGGGCCACTGCCGCGAGCAGCTCTCCAGGAAGGCTCTTCTCTTCACCCCGCAAGATCCCAGGCAGCAGGAACCCGGCACAGGCCAAGGGCGCGAGGACGGCCAGCCAGGCGTGGGGTGGCGCATGGCGTCCCCCGAGCCAGGCCAGGACCACGGCCAGGGTTCCCAGGAATCCCAACCAAATCCAAGCCCTCGCGTGGCCTTCGGCCTTGGCCTTGCCGCCCCGCTGATCCAGAACCCTCAGCAGCGGTTCATGGGCGAGAAAGGCAAGCCACAGCGCGCCAAGCCAGGCCCAGAAGCCACCCGGATAGCTCGGCGCGACGAGCAGCGCCGCGAGGGTCGCCAGGCTCACCTGCACCCAGGCACCATGCTCGCGGGGAAGGGGAGGCCAGAGATCCATGCCTCCCAGTCTCCGCCTCAAGGTGGAGGACGAGGTTGACCAGGATCAAGTCGGTCTCTCGCTCCAGCCGTTCACCCCTTCCTTTCTCGGATTCACCCCGGGCCGGTCCCGCGCAATCCCTTTTGGGCTAGCATCTTGCGGGTGGGCACCTCTGCACGCTTCTGGCGGACCTTCGCCATGGCCTGGGCCCTGGGCGTGATCTACTTCACCACCCAGGACTACTTTTACCTGCCCGCCCAACGCTCCCATGTGGGGCACTTGATCTTCCTGAATTCGATCCAGGTGGCGGTGTGGGCCGTGCTCGTGCT
>JAFDVN010000156.1 GCA_018269025.1 Acidobacteriota bacterium
CCGAACCACTGCCGCGCGATGGGCTCCGTGATGCCGTGGCCGTGGGCCGCGTTTTCGCCGTTCACCATGACGAAATCCACCCCGTGCTCTCGGCGAAGGGTAGGCAGGTGCGCCTCCAGGAGCCGTCGCCCCGGTTCCCCCACCACATCGCCCAAACAGAGAATCTTCATCCCTTCAGCCTAAAAGAAACGGGCGGCTCGCGCCGCCCGTTTCCGTGAATCAAGCGAGGCTCAGAAGCTGAACCGCGCGCCCAACTGGACCTGGCGGCCGGAGGGGAAGCCTGCGGCGCTCTGGGCGTCCACCAGCCTTGGCGCGGCATCGGTGCTGACGGGAGCATTCGGAAGGACTGGCAGCGTTTGGTAAGTGTCCACATTGTGATCGTTGAATACATTGAAGACATCCCCGCTAAGGGTCAGCCCCATCCTGCGGGTGAACCGGAATTCTTTCTGGATTCGAAGGTCCATGGTGGTGGTGCTGCCATGGCGGAACCCGTTGCGTCCGGAATCCACCCCATTCAAATACAACCGATCGTTGCCGAAGATGCCATCACGGTTGAGGTCGGACCCGTAGGTCACCGAGTAGGGGCTGCCGGACAAATATTTGAGGGTGGTTCCAAATTGAATGCCGGTGTGCTTTTCCAGGAAGCTCATAGAGCCGGTCACGATGTTCCGGCGGTCCGTATCAGCGGGACCCCAATCGGCGCCAAGTTGCTGGGTGTTCTGTTCGGAGTAGCTTGAGAAGTTCCGCTCGTTGGAGTCGTTGTCGTAGTTCGTGGACCGGGTGTAGTAGACCTGTCCTTCAAAGGGACTTCCATCCTTGTGGTACTTGGCGCTGAAGGTCACCGCGTGGTACCAGCTTTGCGCGTCCGAGGTATAGGCCATCACCTGCTTGTAGGCCGTGTTGGGACGGGCGACGGGGAAGACGAGGCGACCGTAGCCGTTATCCACCGGCGTACCGAGGTTAAGATCCTGGAGGCGTTCCAAGTTGATGGTGTGGGCGGCAGCCCATTCGATGCCGAGCACCCAAGAGCCCATGGCGCGGTCCGCTCCGAGACTGATGCGATCCGTACGGGGGTTCTTGAAATTGGGATCGAAGGAGAAGACATTTTGCGCCGCAGGGGTCGCGCCGGTCGGATAAGAGGAGAAGGCGAAGGGGTTGGCGGCGTTGAAGGCACCACCAATGGGAATGCCGTAAAGGCCCGCCTGGGCCGGGCTGAAGGTGATGGAGGCGCCGCGGTATCCGTTCACGGCGTACACCTGATAGAGGAACACGGACGGCGTGCGGCTGATGTAGCGGCCCATATTCAATCGGACCACGGTCTTGCTGCCTTCTCCGCCAGGAGTCCAGGTCAAGCTGGCGCGTGGGGAGAATCCGCTGTCGTTTGGAATTTTCTGGTCGAGCGGGAACTGGGCCGCGAGCCGATTGCTGAAGTCCAGAATGGGGAAATCGGGATGTTCCTGGCGGTCCCAGCGGAGGCCGAGGCCGTATTTCAAGTATTCATTCACGCGCTGATCGAATTGAACAAACGCGGAAAGTTCCTTCTCACTTGTGTTCAGAGTCCCGGCCTGAAGGGCGGATAGACCATTGAGCCCGAAGAACTGCTGGAAGGATGCCCAGTTTCCAGCGTCAAACAAGGCCAGGCTGTTGAAGCGGTAGCCGCCGCGGTAGAAGGACGCGAAGGTCTCTGACACATCCGTGCGGTTGTAATCGAAGCCGCCCTTCAAAGTGCTAGTCGAGCCCACATAGGTAAGCGTGTCCTTCAACTCGTAGCGCTTGGTCTGGAATTGGCGCTCGAAGGGATAGGCGCCGTAATAGCCGACCGTGGCCGAACCACTTCCGATCTGGACCTGCGGAATGGTGGAGGCCGCCACGCGGGGAAGTTCATCTTTTACAAAATTGAAGGTGGCCTCGTTCAACAGGTTGGAGGATAGCGTCCAGTTCCACTGCACGATGCCCTGCATGGTCTTGACATCATCACTGGCGGTGTTGGTGACGGAAGCGGTTTTGCCCGCCCCTACCGTGCCGCTGTATTTGGACGCGTTCAGGCGGAATTGGAGCGTCTGAGCTTCATTGATGATCCAGTCAATGCGGCCGAAGTAGACATCCGAATCATTCTTCGTGTCGTAGTTGCCGCCCATTCCAGCAAGAACCGCTTCGTTGGCGGAAGCTCCGGGATTCACGGTCTGGCCCCAGACTTGGGTCCAAGGATTCGTCTTGCGCTGGCCGTCATAGACGAAGAAGTAGAAGAGCTTGTCCTTGATGATTGGGCCGCCCGCCGAGAATCCGAATTGGCTCTGGGAATAGTCGGCGATCACACTCTGCTTATAGGTGCCATCCGCCTGAAGCAGATAGGGCTCGTTGGCGATCATGCTCTGGGGGCGGGTGTAGTAGAAGACGCTTCCACCAAAGTCATTGGTGCCGCTCTTGGTGATGGCGTTCACATAGCCGCCGCCCATGCGTCCATACTCAGCGGAGGCGCCGTCGGTGACGACCTGGTATTCGCGAATGGCCTCAATGCTGATGGTGAAGGGCGTCGAACCTTCCGCCGCGCCCGTCACGCCGCCGAAGAAGGGTTCGTCCACATCGCCGCCATCAATCTGAACGGCGGTGTTCACGCCGCGCTGACCCGCGATGGCGAGGTTGCCACGCTGGGAATCGATGACCACCTGGGGCGCGGTCGTGGCGAGGCTGGTGAAGGACCGGTTGAAAGCGGGCAGGTTCTGCAGCGCGTCCGGATTGATGATGGCGGCCTGGGTGGAGCGCTCAGTGTCTACGGCGGCGGCGGTGGCAACCACTTCCACGGTAGCGGCGGCTTCCGGCGCGAGCTTGATGTTGAGGGGCGC
>JAFDVN010000157.1 GCA_018269025.1 Acidobacteriota bacterium
AGGTCCGGCATCTCGGAAGCCAGCTCCCGCTGGGCGCGACGGAGGAAGGCGGGGGCCACATCCGTGAATCGGTAGCTGGCGATGCGCGAAAGGTACCCCTTCGCGGTGCCATCGTCATAGAGCATGCGGAGGAAGGAGCCGCTTCCCGCGCCGATCTCCAGCACCCGCGCGCACCGGCCTCCACCCTCCCCAAGCCGTTCCCGCAGCGCCATGAGGGGCAGCAAGTTGTTGGGCCGGTAGACCGGATTGTCGTTACGGAAATAGGCGAGCCAAAGCGGGAAAGTCGTGAGGTCGAAGAGCAGGGGCTCACCGGGTTTTCCTGCGGTGAAGAAGGGCGGGATGACGCTTCGCACGCGGTCCAGCAGATCGAAGGTCGCCATGTTGGGCCCGGATTCCCGCGCGGCGAAGGCGCGAATCTCGTCAAGCCCGGTCTGGGGCTCGCCCGTGAGCTTCACCCGTGAGCCTTCTTGAATGAGAAGCCCCTGATCCACGAGGAAGGCGAGCATCCATTCGACGGGGATGCGGCACTGGGCGGGAAGATCCCTCAGCAGCTCTTCAGCGTTTGTTCCAGCCCGGAGCCGCGCTTCCCAGCCCAGGTCGAGGGTGAGCGCCAGCGTGATCCGCGCCGTGTAGAGCTCCGCGGCGAGGTGCAGCGCGAGGAAGGGCCGGTTGAATCCCTCGCGCAACTGGGCCCAGCATTCCCCCGCGAGCTGCTCGTTGAGCGCTTCGGGAAGGCCTTCCAGCTTGGCGCGGAGCCGGTCTAGGGCCACGCCTACTCCAGCATTTCGCTGATGCTGCGACCGCCGTGAATGCGGAGGATCGCATCGCCGAACATCGCGGAGGTGGAGAGCACCTTCAGGTTCTTCAGGGCGGATGCCTTCTCCTTGGGCACGGGGATGGAATCCGTCACCACCAGTTCATCCAGGTTCGCCTCGTTCAGCCGCTCCACCGCCGGGCCGCTGAAGACGGGATGCGTCACGCCGACGCGCACGGTCTTCGCGCCGAATTTGCGGAGGATGGCCGCGGCTTCCGAGATGGAGCCGCCCGTGGCGATCTCGTCGTCGTAGATGATGGCGTCCTTGCCATCCACATCGCCGATGAGGGCGACGCTCTTGGCCTTTTCCGAATCGTCCGAGCGGCGCTTGTCAATGATCGCCATGGGCGTTCCCAGCCGCTTGGCGAAGTGTCCGGCGAACTTGGCCGCGCCCGCGTCCGTGGCGACGACGACGGCGTTGGAAAGATCCCGGCCCTTGAAATGGCGCGTGAGGATCGGCGTCGCGAGAAGCTGGTCGGCGGGCTTGCGGAAGAAGCCGAGGATCTGCGGCGCGTGGAGCGTCATCGTCAGCACGCGGTCGGCCCCGGCCGTCTCCAGCAGATCCGCCACGAGGCGGGCCGTGATGGAAATGCGCGCCTCGTCCTTCTTGTCGGATCGCGCGTAGGGGAAGTAGGGCAGCACGGCCGTGATGCGCGCGGCGGAGGCGAACTTGAGCGCGTCAATGGTGATGAGCAGCTCCAGCAGATTGTCGCTCACCGGCGGGCAGGAGGTTTGGATGACGAACACATCCGACTCGCGGACATTCTCCTCGATCTTCACCTTCATGTTCTCGTTGGAGAACCGCGTCATCTTGAGCTTGCCCAGCGGCATCCCGATGTGCGCCGCGATGCCCGCCGCCAATTCAGGGTGGCTGCTGCCGGAAAAGACCTTCATGTCGCCGAACATCGGAACCTCGCGGGGAAGGTCCAGTTTATCCGGGCGGCAGGCGAAAATTCACCGCAGAGGCGCGGAGGGCGCAGAGGAATGACCGGCTCCGCGTCCTCCGCGCCTCTGCGGTGAATAGCTCTAAACCGTCCCGCCGCTCACGCGGTGGATGCGCGCGCCGACGCCCTGGAGCTTCGTGTCGAGCCCGGCGTAGCCGCGGTCCAGGTGGTAGATGCGGTCCACGGTGGTGGTGCCTTCGGCGACGAGCCCGGCGATGACGAGGGTCGCGCTGGCGCGCAGGTCCGTCGCCATCACGGTGCAACCCATGAGGGGTGAGGCTCCCGCGACGATGGCCGTTCCGCCATCAATGCGCAGATTCGCGCCGAGGCGTTCCAGTTCCATCGCGTGCTGAAAGCGGTTTTCGAAGATCGTTTCCTTGATGACGCTGATGCCGTTCGCCTGGGTCATCACGGCCATGGCCTGGGCCTGGAGGTCCGTGGGGAAGGCGGGGTAGGGCGCGGTGGTGATGTCCCGGGCGCGGAGCTTCTGGCCCTTCTCGCGCTGGATGCGGAGTTGGGGCCCATCCTGACCCATGCGTTCGGTGAGGGTGCAGCCGCAGCGGTCGAGCAGTTCGGTGAGCGCGCGCACATGCTCGGGCACGACGCGATCAAGGACCACATCGCCTCCCGCGGCGGCGGCGGCGCAAAGGTATGTCCCGGCCTCAATGCGATCGGGGATGATCGTGTGCTCGCAGGGGCCGAGCGTGGCCACGCCGGTGATCACGAGCGTCGCGGTGTGGATGCCTTCGATCTTCGCGCCCATCTTCTGAAGCAGGTCCACGAGATCGCCGATCTCCGGTTCCATGGCGCAGTTGCGGAGCGTGGTCACACCATCCGCGAGCGTCGCGGCCATGAGCAGGTTTTCCGTGGCGCCCACGCTC
The DNA here is from genome assembly GCA_018269025.1 of Acidobacteriota bacterium. Taxonomy (GTDB): domain Bacteria; phylum Acidobacteriota; class Holophagae; order Holophagales; family Holophagaceae; genus JAFDVN01. The sequence goes on from JAFDVN010000157.1 coordinate 2,640, forward strand.
ACCTTGTCGAAGGTATGGTCCATGGCCTTGAGGCGCCCGCCGGGAACGCGGGCTTCCACATAGCCCTTGTCAATCTGGATCTCCGCGCCCATGCGTTGCAGCGCCTCCAGGTGCAGGTTCACGGGTCGCGCGCCAATGGCGCAACCGCCGGGTAGGGAGACGGAGGCCTTCCCGTATCGCGCAAGCAAGGGCCCCAGCACGAGGATGGACGCGCGCATGGTCTTCACGAGGTCGTAAGGCGCGCGTAGCTCGCCCTTTTCAAGCTCCACCGCGCGGATCGCCGCAGTCAACTCGAGCCCGTCTGGGGAGGGCGTCCGCGTCACCGCGCAGCCGAGACCTTCCAGCACCTTGAGCATGGTGCGGATGTCCGAGACTGCCGGAAGGCCCGACAGCGTGACCGGGCCATCAGAAAGCAGGCCCGCGGCGATGCAAGGCAGGGCCGCGTTCTTCGCGCCGCCCACGCGGATGCGCCCTGATAGGCCCAGGCCCCCTTCGATGACCAGACGATCCACTGACCCCCCCCGCGAACCCCCAGTCTACCGGGGCGCAGGGTCCTGGAAGAGGACTCGACTCTGGAGCGCGCTCCGGCTCAGGGCTCCCCAGAGTCGGCCGTCCTCGCTATTCGGGCGGTTGTCGCCGAGGAAGAGGTAGCCGCTGCCGCAGGCCCAGGGCCCGCCGTCCGTCGCATCCACTCGGGCTACATAAGGCTCGGCGAGGCGCGTGCCGCCGATCCAGAGGTCGCCTCCCTTTTCGGTCACCCTCTCGCCCGGGAGGCCGATGAGGCGTTTGATGGCGGGGCCGTTCGGCCCGTTCACGATCCAAACCTGCCCCCGCCGGGGGGATCCCGCGCACCAGGGCCAGAGGGCGAAGACGAGTTGGCCGCTCCGCAAGCCCGGCTCCATGCTGTGGCCTTCCACGGTGACGGGATGGATCACGGCCAGGGGCGAAAGCGCGAGTAGGAGCGCGAAGCCGTAGAGCCGGATGCGCTTCATGCGCTCAGGTCTTTCACGGGGCCGCGCAAGACAAGCATGCCGAGGATGAGCAGGCCCGCATCCCGGAGCAGATCCCATCTCATGGTCGTGAGTCGTTCGGCGGCGGTGCGGACGGCAACCGCAATCCCGAAGCAGCCGCAGTCCACGGGATGGCCGCGCCAGAGATTGATCGCGAGCGCGGCCATGAAGACGAGCAACAGGAACGAGGCGAGCAGCGCCGCGCTGCGCCGGGCGAGACCGCTGATGAGCGCGAGGGCGATCAGGCCTTCGAGCCAAGGCAGCGCGAGCGCGATGGGCGCGAGGAGGGCCGCGGGCACGAGCGTATAGGCGTGGAGCGCTTCGGCGAAACCGGGCGGATCCGCGATCTTCGGAATCGCGGCGACGAGAAAAGCCGCGCCCAGCATCCAGGCGGCGATACGGAGCACCCACGGATGACGCAGGCCCTTCATGGCTCAGATCCCTTCGCCGTCCCCTTCGCCACCGGCCAGCCTTGCGCGACCCATTCGGGATAGCCGCCGGTGTAGACGCGCAGGTTGCGGTAGCCCGCGAGCCAGAGTTTTTGCGCGAGCAGGTGGGAATCCTCGCAATCGCCGCCCGCGCAGTAGAGGACGGTGGGAAGGGTAGGGTCGCCCTTCAAGGCAGCGATCTTGGCGGAGAGCCCGTCCTCCCACACGGAAAGGCACTTCGCGCCGGGGAGGTGGCCTTCGGCGTAGATCGCCGTGCGCCGCGCGTCGAGGATCAACGCGCCGTGGAGCTGGAGCCAGCGGGCGTCTTCGCCGCTGATCTCTGAATAGGCCTTCCCTTGAAGCGGCGGAAAACGCGTAAGCAGGGCGGCCGGGTCCCAGTCAGGCGTGACCCGGGCCTCGGGCTTGAGTGGCGCGGGGCTTGGCCGCCGGGTGGGCTTCTGCGTGGATTCCGGCACCGGGGTTGGGAGATCTGGAACAGGCGGCGGAGGCGCGGGAGCCGGAATCGGGAGGGCCACCGGTGCCGGGGCCTCGAGGCGCCACGATAGGCGCCGGGTCGGGCCCGCGACCGCATTGGAGATCCACGCGCAGAGCAGGGCCGCCGCGAGGAAGGCGGGTGCTTCGATCAGCGGCTTCCAGCCCTTCACGGACGAACCATCATCCGCCGTCCGCGCCCATCGGTGAGGGCGACGGACACGAGACGCGCCGGGGCCGGGACCGCAGGCGCGAGCTCGCGGCAGAGCTTCTCCGCGAGGGCGACGGGCCCATCGAGGCCGAGGTCCGAGAGTAGCCTTCCCTGCAGGGGCGCGAGCAACGCATCGAGCGCCGCTTCCAGGTCGCGGAAATCCACCACCACATCCATGGCATCCAAACCGTTCCGCCCCGCGACGACTTCCACCAGGTAGTCGTGGCCCTCCCACGCGCCATCCGAGCGCCGAAACACAACGGACAACGGCCGCTCCACGGCGGCTTCGAAGGCGAAGGTGTTGCCCGGATGCTCCATGTCCCCAGTCTGCCAGGGCCCGGCTACACTGGGGGGTCTGCTTGGAGATGGTATGCGGGACTTCTCGACGCAAAGCGCACGCCCCGGCGTGGAGCGGGAGGAATTGGAATTCGATGTGCTCTTCGTGGGCGCGGGTCCGTCCAACCTGGCGGGGCTCTGGCGCCTGCTGGACCAGATTGAGGCCCACAACGCGCGGCCCGGCGTGAAGAAGCTGGAGGGCCTCACCCTCGGCCTCATCGAGAAGGGCGATGAGATCGGCGACCACGCCTTCTCAGGCGCGGTGCTCGACCCCATCTTCCTCAAGGATCTTTGCCCGGACTTCATGGCCGAAGGTTTCCCGTCTGAAGGCGAAGTGACGAAGGAAGAAGTCTGGGCCTTCTCGGACCGGGGCGGTTTCCAGTTCCCCGTGCCGCCGCCCTTCCTCCAGAACCACGGCAACCACATCGTCAGCCTCTCCAAGATGGTCCGTTGGATGGCCGAAAAGATCGAAGCGCGGTCGGTGGACGGCGTGGATGTGATGCTCCTGCCGGGCTTCGCGGGCATGAGTGTGCTCTGGGAAGACCAGCCGGACGGCTCCAAGAAGGTCGTCGGCGTGCAGACGGCCGACAAGGGCGTGAACGCGGATGGCACCAAGCGCTCCAACTTCGAGCCTGGAAATCTGCTGAAGGCCAAGGTGACGGTCTTTGGCGAAGGCCCCCGTGGCCACCTGGCCCGCGAGCTGGAATCCGTCCTGAACCTCCAGGCCACGGCCATGAATCCCCAGGTCTACGAGATGGGTGTGAAAGAAGTGTGGGAAGTGGCCGAGGGCGCCATCGAGCCGGGCATGGTCATTCACACCACCGGCTGGCCCCAGGCCGAAGGCGAAAGCGGCGGCTCCTGGGTCTACTCCATGGGCGGCAAGCAGGTCTCCATCGGCTATGTGGTGAGCCTCGACACGAAGGATCCCTTCGTGGACGCGCACCTCATGCTCCAGAAGTTCAAGCAGCACCCCCGCATCGCGCCGATCCTCAAGGGCGGCAAGATGGTCCAGTACGGCGGCAAGGCCATCGCCATCGGCGGCTGGCACTCGATGCCCAAGCTGGCTTTCGCCGGCGGCATGCTGGTGGGCGATTCGGCGCAGATGGTGAACGCCGCGCGGCTCAAGGGCATCCACCTCGGTATGAAGGGCGGCATGGTGGCGGCGGAGGTGATCCTCAAGGCGCTCGTTGAAGATGACTTCTCCGATGCCAGCCTCATGCGCTACAGCCAGCTCTACATGGATTCCCTGGCGGGCCGCGAGCTTTACAAGGCGCGCAACTTCCACGGCGCGGTGGAGCATGGCCTCGACATCCCCGCCATGACCAAGATCGGCGCGACCATGATCGGCGATGACGGCTGGATGCCCGGCGAGCCGTTCCAGGCCCACAGCGACGCCGCCATGACCCAGACGACCGAGGAGTTCTACGGCAAGGCCGGAATTCAGCGGGACAGCCTGGATTGGGGCGTCACCTTCGGCAAGGGTACGGCCATCGCCAAGCTGGATGATGTCTTCGCCAGCGGCACGATCCACGACGAGCATCAGCCCGGCCACCTCAAGATCGTGAAGGGCGATTCCGTCTGCGTCACCTGCTACGAGGAGAAGGGCGCGCCCTGCACCATCTTCTGTCCCGCCCAGGTCTACGAGATGCACCCCAACGACAAGGGCCAGGTGAGCAAGGTGGACATCGCCTTCTCGAATTGCGTCCATTGCAAGACCTGCGACATCAAGTGCCCTGAAGAGAATGTCATCTGGACCCCCCCCGAAGGCGGCGGCGGACCGAAGTGGACAGTTCTCTAAAAAGATGAACCACGGAGGCACAGAGACACAGAGAATGGGGGTGTCCTCTCTTCTCTGTGACTCTGTGGTGAATGTGTTTATGCTCGACCCACGCCTGCTGGACATCCTCTGCTGCCCCGCCTGCCGGGGCGATCTGGAAGCGCGCGCTTCGGATTTGAAGTGCAAAGCCTGCGGCCTCGTTTACCCCATCGAGGACGGCATTCCGGTCCTCCTGGTGGACCGCGCCGTGAAGGAGGGCTGATGCGGCTGGAGAAGGCCCGCGCGGCGGAACTGCTCGTCGGATTAAAGGGCGCGCCGGTGCTCGTCCTGGGCGACCTCATGCTGGATGAATACCTCTTTGGCGAAGTGAACCGCATCTCGCCGGAGGCGCCGGTGCCCATCGTGCGTGTGCTGAAGGAGAACGCGGTGCTGGGGGGCGCGGCCAATGTGGCGGCGAACTTGAAAGCCTTGGGTGCGGATCCCATCCTCGTCGGCACGCTGCGTCAGGATGCCGCAGGGGAGCGGGTGCAGCAGCTTCTCGCGCGGCTTGGCATCCGCCGGGATGGGCTGGTTGTGGACCCGGAGCGCCCGACGATCATCAAGACCCGCGTCATCGGCCAGCAGCAGCAGATGCTCCGCATTGACCGGGAGGAGCCCGGGAGTCTGTCCGGCGGCGCCATCAGTGACCTCTGCGCGAGGCTGGACGGGATGATCGGGGAAGCCCAGGCCGTGGTTGTTTCCGACTACGCCAAGGGCGCCATCGGGCCCGAGGTGATGACGGAAGTGCGCGCGCGCTGCAAGGCGAGGAACCTGCCCTGGATCGTGGACCCCAAGCCCGCCCACAAGGCCCTCTATGAAGGCGCGACGCTCATGACGCCGAACCGCAAGGAGCTGGAGGCGCTGTCGGGTCTGGCCGCGGGCAGTGATGCTGAAGTCGCAGCGGCGGGCGCGCGCTTGCGGGAGGCGCTGAACCTGAAAGGGCTTCTTGTCACCCGCAGCGAAAAGGGCATGGCCCTCCTCGCGCCAGAGGAAGGCCACCGCGAGCCCTGGATGATCCCGACCGAGGCTCGCGAAGTCTTTGATGTGAGCGGCGCGGGGGACACGGTGGTTGCCGCCTTCGCCGCCGCCGTCGCCAGTGGCTCGGATTGGCGCGAAGCCGCCATGCTCGCCAACGCCGCCGCCGGGGTCGTCGTCGCCAAGGTCGGCACCGCCACCGTCACGCCGGAAGAGGTGCTCGCGCACTACCAGGCGCAGGAAGCGAGATGATCCGACTACCGACTACCGACTACCGGCCACCGGCTGCCGGATGTCGGATGTCGGAGCCCCGGTAGCCGATGGCCGGAACTCAGTCCCGCAGCTCCATGCTCAGGAGGAAGGTCGCGCCCTTGGGGAGCCGTTCCTTCACCTGGCTGAAGTTGAGATCGAACTCCTCGGTGCCGCCGGGGGCGACGGTGCCCACCTTGGTGCCGCCTGAAGCGACGCCCAGCAGCTTGCCATCCGCGTCCAGCACGGCGACGGCGAAGCCGGGAACCCGGGGGCGGGCGCTGGTGTTCGTGATGGTCACATGGGCGCGGGTGCCGAACTCGGCGTCCTTCAACCAGCTGTAGCGGGACTTCCGCACATTGAAGTAGATCTCGGAGACCTTGACCCCATCGGCCTCCAGGTTCACGGGGATGGTGGTGTCCCAGTAGAACTTGTAGCTGCCACTGGCGAAGCTGAGGGGGGCTGCGGCGGGCGCGGGGGTCCCGAGGGCCGCCTGATCAGCGGCGGGCAAAGGCTTTGGCGGAGTGTGCTCGTGGTGGGGCACAGCCTGGCTCGGCGCGGGGTCCGCAGAGGCCGTGGGCGGCGGGGGCGGGGGAGGCTTGAGCTCCTGCACCGGCGCTTGAGCCGACTGGGCCGCGAGGGCGGCGCTGGCAAGGAAAGCGAGGGCGATTCGATTCAACGCGGGGGCTCCCTGAAGTCGTCAGTCTTTTTTGCCGAACATGCCGCCGAAGAGGCCCTTCTTCGCGCCGGTGTCGCCGATGCTGGAGGAGGGCGGCGGAAGCAGGTCCCCGCCCATGCGGGCGCGGCGGAGCCGCTCGAAGACCGGACGAAGGGCGGGCACCTTCGAAGCGTCCATCCAGTTCTCGCTGGTGCCCCGGGCGACCTGATGATCTTCCAGCACCCGGCCTTCCTCGATCCACTTGGCGATGGTGGCGAGGTCGAGCCCGCCATAGACCTGATCGCCGATGCGCAGGCGCAGCGCGCTCGGATCCGCCGCGTCCATGGGCGGCATCGGAGTCGGTGTGGGGGGCGGAGGCAGGACCATGGTCACTTCCTCCTGGGTGATCTCCGGGGGCTCCGGGGCCTTGGAGGTGACGCTTCCCGCCGCGGCGGCGACCTCGGCGGCGGTGAGCCGCATCGTGGCGCTGGCGTGGGGCAGGTCCGTCTCCTGCATGGGGGCCTCGGGGGCCGCGAGGAGATCCGCGGGCACATCCGGGACGGGCGCGATGAAGGGTTTCGTGGAGAGCGCGCTGGCGGGCACGCCGCCGAGGGTGTCCTCCAGGGCCTTCATGCCGGCTTCGGTATCCAGGTCACGGCCGCTGCTCAACGCGCCGCGGATCGCGGCGGTGGGCGAAGGGGCAAGGGGCGTGTCGCCAAAGAGCCGCGCGATGGCGTCCTTGGCGGAAGCGTAGGTGCCGCCGGGCTCGGG
>JAFDVN010000158.1 GCA_018269025.1 Acidobacteriota bacterium
CACCCTGCGCGGGCAGGTGTCCGTGGCCCGGGCGAAGGTGCAAAGGATCTGCGCGAAAGCTCTGCGATCGAAGGGAGGAACGCCATGAACACCCATGTGCTCCAACTTCTTCCGCTCTGGATCGGCGGGGACCTCTCGACGCGGGAAGCCGAAGCCGTCGAGGCCCACCTCGCCACCTGCGAGTCCTGCCGCGCGGAGGCGGAGTCGTACCGCCTCAGCCAAGCCTGGCTGGAGGATGCGATGGTCTCGCCCTTCGGGGCGGAGGATCGCGAGGCCCTGCGCCAGGCGGTGATGTCGCGGGAGGCGGTGGAACGGAAAGCCTTCCCGGTCCGCTGGCTGGGCTGGGGCGCGGCGATGCTCGCGGCGGCTTCGATCCTCTTCCTGATGTCCCGATCCGACCCTTCAGCGATCCCGAGCCTGCCCGCGCCCCGCATCGCCACGGCGGAACCGCCCAGGCCCGTGTCCGTCTCCGGGGTGCCGACTCCAGGGGTGCGACACCGCCCTCGCGTCAGGCCCCCCGAACTGGTTCAGGCCGCTGCGCCTGGGCCCGGCCCCTCCCGCATCGAGATCCAGACCACCAACCCAAAGATCCGCATCATCTGGCTTGCCCGGGCGACCCAGGCGGAAAACGCTTCACCTTCCACCAAGGAGAATTCATGAAACCCGCTTCTCTACTTCAACCCTTTGTTGCCATCACCCTCTGCGCCGCCTTGGGCGCGGGGCAGGGCGCGCCCACGCCGAAGGCTGCCACGGCGACCCAAGCCCCGGCAGTCAATCCGGCCCCGAATCCGGCGATGAGGAGTCGTCTCATCCTCGTCCAGCACGCCTCGCCCTACATGTTGCGCGATCTGCTCCGGCCCCTGCTCAGCGCGGGCTCGGGCTCCACCATGGACGCCATGGATCGGGACGGCATGCGGGCGCTCACCATCCGCGACTTTCCCGAGAACCTCGCCGCCATCGAGGAGGCGGTGAAGCGTCTCGATGTGGATGCCCCCGCGCGCAAGCAGGTGGAGTTCCACATCCACATCCTCTTCGCGACGAAGCAGGAGAGCGCCGGAGCCGCCGTGCCCGATGAGCTGAAGGATGTGCTCGACAGCCTGAAATCCACCCTCGCGTACCGTAGCTACACGCCGGTCGCGTCCTTCGTCCAGCGGGCGGCGGATGGGGCGGAGGTGGTGGAGGGCCAAGGCCAGGCCGAGATGACCATTCGCACCCCGAAAGGCGAGGCCCAGGCGATGCCCCTCATCCTCAAGTGGGGCATCTACCACCTCGCCGTCGCCACCGGCCCCGATGGAAAGCCGGCCATCAGCTTCCCGAAGTTCGAGCTGTCGGCCTATGAATCGCTCGGCTCGAATCAGGGCGCGCGCCTGGCGAGCATCGAGACCAACCTCGCCATGAAGGATGGCGACAAGGTCGTCGTGGGCACCTCGATGATCCGCGACAAGGCACTCGTCGTCGTCGTGACGGCGAAGATCGTGGAGTGATTTCATGGCTGAATCACCGCGAAGACGCGAAGGGCGCGGAGGGGACGAGGCACATCGTAAGCCCGGGCTGGCATAAGGCGAGGGCAGCGCCCTCACGCGTGAAGCGCGTGGATGCGCTGCCCTCGCCTTATGCCACTTTCGCGCGAAGCGCGAAAGCCGCCGCCTCGCGGCGGACTCGGGCCTGGTGGGTCGGCGCGCCTCTGTGTCCTCCGCGTCTCCGTGGTGATAAGGCCTTTCTTCGCGCCCTTCGCGTCTTCGCGGTTCCATCCTGCGGACCGCTCCCCGAGCTTGTGACGCCTGCCACGGCGCCTCCCCTTCAGGATTGAAGGCGGAGGCGCCCCATGTTCGATCCCCGCGCGGTCTTTTTGGGCCCCCAGGGCCAGAACGCCGATCTCCTGGAACGCCTGACGCTGGATGGGCTGCGGGACCATGTGCATTGGCGGCGCGGGTTTCATCCTGAAGACCCCGACGCGGTGGATCCCTTCCGTCAGTTGGAGCCGGCCCACCTCCAGACCCGCGCCCGTTTCGAAACTTGGCACCGGCGCTTGCTGGCGCGACTGAAGGGGTCCATCCCGAGCCACAGCCCGCGCTATCTGGCGCACATGATGGGCGACACGCTGCTCCCGGCCCAGGTGGGCTACACCGCGGCCATGCTCTACAACCCGAACAATGTGGCGACGGAAGGCAGCCCCGTCACCACGGAATTGGAGCGGGAAGTGGGCGAAGACCTGGCGGGTCTCCTGGGCTTCGACCCGGCGACCGCCTTCGGCCACCTCTGCGGCGGCGGCACGGTGGCGAACCTGGAGGCGCTGTGGATTCTCCGCAACCTCGCTTCGCGTCCTTTGGCGGCCGGAAGGCCCGAGGATGTGGGTCGCCTCGACGCGAACGCGCTCGTGGCCTTGCCCTCCGCACCGCCCCAGATTCCATCCAAACCCTTCGCCGTCCTCGCGCCGGTGACCGCCCACTACTCCTGGATCAAGGCCATGGACTTGCTCGGCTTGGGTCGGGAGAACCTCGTGCCCGTGGCGGTGGATGAGGGCCTTCGCATGGACATGGGCGCGTTGGAGACCGAGCTGGAACGCCTCGCCGCGGAAGGCCGTCCCGTCCTCGCCTGCGTGGGAGTGGTGGGCACCACGGAAGGCGGCGGTGTGGACCCGGTGGATCGCATTCTGGAAGTGCGAAAGCGTCACCACGCCCGCCACGGGCGTTGGTTCCTGCTGCATCTGGACGCGGCCTATGGCGGCTACGCCCGGGCGCTGCTGCGGAACGAGGACGGTACCATCCGGTCATTCACCCAGGTTCGGGAGCAGGTGCCGGATGCCACCGAAGCCTTCCACCGCGCCATGGCGGCCATGGGCGAGGCGGACAGCATCACCGTGGACCCCCACAAGCTCGGTTTCGTGCCCTATCCCGCCGGGGCGTTGGTGCTGCGGCTCTCCGCCATGCGCGAAGCCATCGGCTGCCACGCGGCGTATCTGAACGAAGCGGACCCGACCCACCTCGGCAGCTTCATTCTTGAAGGCTCCAAGCCCGGCGCGGCCGCCGCCGCCTGCTGGATGGCGCACCGCGTCGTGCCCCTGGACCACACCGGCTACGGCGCGATCCTCTCCGAGAGTTTCCGATCCGCTCAAGGTCTCGCGGAGTTGCTTGCCCACGCCGATTTTGGCGGACCGACCTGCGCGGTGCTCCAGCCGCCCGATCTGGATGTGCTGCTCTACGCCTTCACGCCCGGCGGCCCCACGACGCTCACGGCGGTGAACGCGCTCAACGATCGCGTGCTGAAAGCCCTGCCATCCACGGGAGAGGGTCCCTTCGCCCTCACGAGCACCTGGGTGCGACCCGAGGAACACGGCGCCGCGATGCTTCCTTTTCTCGCCCGGCTGGGCGTGGTGGCGTCCGAATGGAAGCCCGGCGTGGGTCTGCGCCTCCTGCGAAGCGCCCTGATGACCCCCTTCGTCGCGGACCCGGAAGTGAAAGCCTTCTATCGCGGCCGGCTCGTGGAGGCGCTGCGGAAGGCGCTGGGGTGAGCGGGTTCGAAACCCCCACCCTCGGCCAAAGCAAAGGGCCGCTTGCGCGGCCCACTTTGGCGGAGAGTGGGGGATTCCTTCCAGGGCCACCCTTCGGGCGTCCCTTCCAGCCGCTCCCATGGCGGGGCCTTCGGAGCGTGTGGGGTCCCCGCGTCAGACAGCGCACTGCGCTGTCCTCCTTGCCCCACATCGCGCCTCAGGCCCTCGCCATGGGAGATTCGAATCCCCGACGCTCCGCCACCAAAAAGCCGCCTCTCGGCGGCTTGGTGGCGGAGAGTGGGGGATTCGAACCCCCGATACGGTTTCCCGTATACACGCTTTCCAGGCGTGCTCCTTAAACCACTCGGACAACTCTCCGGGGTATCGCGGGTGGCTCGGAAGCCTCGGCGCGAAGGAACCAGCATATCAAAGGCGGGGCCGATGCCCAAGCACGGAAAGGGGCGATTAGGCTTCAGGCCCGATTAGGCTTAGACCATGGAGAAGGCTGAGCTGCATCCCCGCAACCGCCACCGGGCGGGCTATGACTTTGCTCGGCTGGTGAAGGCCTGCCCCGAACTCGGCCCCTTCCTGATCCGGGCGCGCCATGGGGACCTCACCGTGGATTTTGCGGACCCATCCGCGGTGAAGGCCCTCAACCGCGCGCTGCTCCGAGCCGGCTACGGCGTTCAGGGATGGGACATTCCGGAGGGCTACCTCTGTCCACCCATCCCGGGCCGTGCGGACTATGTGCACCACGCGGCGGACCTGCTGGAGGGCAGACGCGGTCCCGCGGTCCGCGTCCTCGACCTTGGCACCGGCGCGAACCTCGTCTATCCGCTGCTTGGCCACGCAGAGCTCGGCTGGTCCTTCGTGGGGACAGACATTGATGAGGTCGCCCTCGCCTGCGCGAAGCGGATCCTCGCCGCAAATCCACCGTTCAAGGCCGCCATCGAGCTGCGCCACCAGCGGAACCGGAAGGCGGTGCTGGGCGGCATCCTCGAACCCGATGAACGCTTTGACCTCGTCCTTTGCAATCCGCCCTTCTTCGCCTCCGCCGCCGAAGCCCGGGCCGCCGCCCAGGACAAGTGGCGCAAGCTGGGCAAGGGCCCGGCTCAGGGTTCAGGCCGCAACTTCGGCGGACGCGGCGCCGAACTCTGGTGCGAGGGCGGCGAAGTCGCCTTCATCCGCCGCCTCATCGAAGACAGCGCCAAGCACCCAAAGGCCAGCCGCTGGTTCACGAGCCTCGTCTCCAAGTCCGCCAACCTCCCCGCCGTCCATCGCGCCCTTCGTCACGCAGAAGCCCAAGACATCCGCACCGTGGAGATGGCCCAAGGCCAGAAGAA
>JAFDVN010000159.1 GCA_018269025.1 Acidobacteriota bacterium
ACCGACCTCGTCTTCCGCATGGAACTGCTCGAAGCCCAGCTCGCGCGCATGGACGCGCTGCTCCATGCTGCGGCGGGCCTGGAAGATCGCCGCATCCTCGCGGTCCAGCTCGTGCGCGACGCGGCGAGGCACCGCAGCCTCCGCGCCCACCTGGGCACCGCGCTGAAACGCCTCGCTCGAAAAGTCGTGGAGCACACCGGCGAGACCGGCGAGCACTACATCGTCCGGGATCGCAAGGAGTGGAACCTCATCGGCCGGGCCGCCGCGGGCGCCGGCCTGCTCACCGTCACCACCGCCATGGGCAAATACGCCCTGGCCGCCTTGCCGCTATCCCCGATGGTGGAAGGGCTCGCCCTCGCCGCCAACTACGCCATCAGCTTCATCCTCATGCAGTTCTTCGGCCTCGTGCTCTCCAGCAAGCAGCCCGCCATGACCGCGTCCGCCCTGGCCGCAGGGTTGGAGCGGGCGGATGGCATGGAAGAGGAAGTGGAACTGGTGGCGGCCATCACCCGCTCCCAGACCATCGCCGCCATCGGCAATGTGCTCGCCACGGTGCCCGCGAGCTTCCTCGTCTGCTGGCTCTGGTTCAAGGCCGCGGGCGCGCCCCTGCTGAGCGCGCAGACCGCCCACCACGGCGTGACCACCATGCACCCGCTTCTTTCCTGGACCATCCCCTTCGCCATCTTCACGGGCGTCTGCCTCTGGCTCCAGAGCCTCGCGGCGGGCTGGGCCGGGAACTGGGCCGCCTACCGCCGTCTGCCCCAGGCCATCGCCGCCAGCCCGCGCCTGCGCTTCGCCTTCGGACAAAAGGGCGCGGCCAAGCTCGCGGAAGCCGCCCGCCGCCACCTGTCGGGCGTCATCGGCTACATCACCCTCGGCGTGCTACTCGGATTCGTCCCCGTGGTCGTGAGCAAATTCATCGGCATCCACCTGGAAGTGCGCCATGTGACGCTCCAGGCGTCCTCGCTGGCGCTGGATGTGGGGAGCCTCTGGCACACCGCGGACTGGCATTGGGGCGAGGTGCTCATCGCCTTCGCGAGCATCGGCGTCATCGGCGTCTTCAACTTCGGCGTGTCCTTCTGGCTCGCGCTCCGCACCGCCATGCGCGCCCGGGATCTGGACTCCAAGAGTCGCCGCGCCCTGAGGCGCCGCATCCTGTCCGCCCTCAATCAGCAGCCGGGCCGCTTTCTCTGGGCGCCCGCTAAACTGGAAGGTCCCGCCCGTGGAGCCTCCCATGCGTGAACGCGCCCTCGCCGCCCTCCTCGTCGCCAATCTCGTCGCAATGGCGCAGGCTCCCAAGGTCCGCCAAAGCCCCGCGGCTTCCGTGAGCCAGGAATTGGGCCTCACAAAGCTGGAGATCACCTACCATCGCCCGGCCGTGAAGGGGCGCGTGATATGGGGTGGTCTTGTGCCTTACGGCCAGGTCTGGCGCGCGGGCGCCAACGAAGCGACGACGATCGCCTTCACCGGTCCTGTGAAGGTCGCGGGTCACGCGGTGCCCGCGGGCACCTACGCCCTCTTCGCCATACCCGGCAAGGATCGCTGGACGCTCATCCTAAGCAAGAACGCCAAGCAATGGGGTGCCTTCAAGTACAAGCAGGCCGAGGACGATCTGCGCTTCGAGGCGACGCTCCAGGCCGCACCCATGCAGGAGTGGCTGGACTACACGGTGGATTTGAAGGATCAGGCCTCGGCCGTCGTCACGCTCCACTGGGAAAAGCTGGCCGTGAGCTTTCCGGTCACGGTTGAGATCCCGGGCCTCCCAGCCCTCCAGAAGGAGTGGGCCAAGTGAAGCGCGCAAGTCTCATTCTCCTCGCCTCCGCGCCCGCGCTGCTCGCCCAGGCCTATCCCCAGAATCCCAGCCTGTTCCCACAGCTCAGTCCGGCGGCGGAGGTGAGTCAGGTCATCGGCCTCACCCGCGTCACCATTGACTACCACCGCCCGGCGGTGCGCGGCCGCAAGGTGTGGGGCGAGCTCGTGCCCTACGACCAGGTGTGGCGTCTCGGCGCGAACGAAGCGACCACCATCACCTTCAGCGATCCCGTGAAGGTGGACGGCTACGATGTGCCCGCCGGGACCTACGCGCTCTTCGCCATCCCCCGCGCCGATTCCTGGACCATGATCCTCAGCAAGCACGCGAAGCAGTTCGGCGCCTGGGACTACAACGCCAAGGAAGACCTGCTCCGCTGGGATGTGCGCCCCAAGGAAGTCGGCTCCAACGAGTGGCTCACCTTCGAAATCTACCCCGCCAGCCCCAGCACGGCCTATGTGGACCTCTACTGGGAGCACACCCGCGTCAGCTTCCTCCTGGAGACGGACCTGGATGCCCAAGTTCAGGCGCGCCTCGCCAAGGCCCTCGCCCACGCCAAGCCCGGCGACTGGGAAATCTGGTCCCAGGCCGCCGAATACTGCGCCGAGCAGGAAGTGAACCTCCAGAAGGCCATGGAGTGGGTGGAGCGGTCCTTACGCATCCAGGAGAACCCCACCAACCTCTTCGTGAAAGCCCGAATCCAGCGCGCCCTCGGCCTCAAGGACGAATCCATGAAGACCATCAGCAAGGCCCTGGACATGGCGAAGGCCAAGCATTCGGCTCCAGCCGTGATTGGACCCATCGAAGAAACTAAGCAGCGGTGGGGCGTGAGCTGAATCGGAGCGTTGAGGGATTCGGGCGGAAAAGCGACCACGCGGAGTAAAGCGGAGAAGCGGAGGGCAGCGGAGAAAGGCGATCAACAACATGCCTTCAACCTGCGGCACCAACCCGTCGAAGAAATGAGGCGATAGCTACTCCTTGAGCAACAATCCGATCCTCGCGAGTGACAAGTGGTTTGAACTCGCGAGCCGATGGGTGCATGGATTGGTGCCAAGGCATTGGAGGATGGATTTTGGCCAATCGTTTTGAGGCCTCACCCCCCAACGCAAGAATGAATCTTGGGCGAACAATCTGAATCTGCCTTTGCAGGAACTGGAGGCATTGAAGCTCGAATTCAGGTGTAGTCGGCATCTTGCCCGTAGCCTTACCCGGCTTCAGACCCATTAAAGCGTTCGTAAAGAAGCATTGGTTAGGTCTAATATCAACCTGCTTCAGATAGGCCAGAAGTACACCCCAGAAGGTGTGGGACGATTGTAATTCTCCCCCCCTCTGCCTGGAACTCTGATACCCCGCTTCACTATCGAAGTTATGCCCAAGAATCAACACCGGGCTCTCCGGGAAGAAATCGGGCAATGGACCGAAACAATGCGGTCCCCTCCAAAGACCAGATCCACCCGCAAATACGGCAGTTCCAGGAATTAGATCTTCGATGCGATTACCGGTATCACGAACCCCAGCAGGGAATTTTGTAACAATTCGCATTTTCTCAGCGAGCAGTTCAGAGATCACTTCTCGAGCGCTTCTGAGCATTTGCCCCCCGAACACATCCATTCACCGCTGCCTTACATGCCAGAGTTTGAGCCGTCTCATCGTCACTCATTTCAGGAACTCTGAGTACCTGGTTCTTCTCCGCTGCCCTCCGCCCCTCCGCCCCTCCGCGTGGTGCTTTTTCACACGCCGGTCTTCTCGCTGCCCCATACCGCTTTGTGCAACTGCAGTTGGAACCGCACGGGCAATCGGTCCGCGACGATCTGCTCGGCGAGCCAGGCGGCGTCGAGCTTGCCCCAGACGGGGCTGAAGAGGACGGTGACGCGGTCCCAGAGGGATCGTTCTTCGCACCAGGCTTTGGCCCAGGCGTAGTCGGCTTGATCGCACAGCACGAACTTCAGCTCGTCCTGGCCGGGGACCATGTGATCGAGGTTGGATTCGAGCCAGCGGCTTTCCATGGCGCTGCCGGGAGTCTTGCGGTCCACGATCTTGATGACTTCTTTGGGCACGGGCGCGAGGTCGTGGCTGCCGGCGGTCTCGAGCGCGACTTCGTAGCCGAGCTCCAGCAGCGCGCGCAGGAGGGCGGGCGCGTCGGGGTGGGCGAGGGGCTCGCCACCGGTGAGTTCCACGAAGGGCGCGTCCGGGCCCTTGCGGGGCGGACCGAGGCGTCGCGTCACTTCAAGGAGGATCTGCTCCAACTCCATGAAACCGCCGTCGTAGAAGGCGTATTCGGTGTCGCAGTAGAC
>JAFDVN010000015.1 GCA_018269025.1 Acidobacteriota bacterium
CCCAGCATCATGTAGAAGGCGGGGACGACGAAGAGCGTGAAGAGCGTGCCGATGGACAGGCCCGTGAAGATCACGATGCCCATGTTGATGCGGCCCGCCGCGCCCGCGCCACTGGCGATGACGAGGGGAAACACGCCCAGCACCATGGCCGCCGTCGTCATGAGAATGGGACGAAGGCGGATGGCGGAGGCTTCGAGGATGGCCTCAGCCTTCGTCATGCCGGATCGCTGAAGCTCGTTGGCGAACTGCACGATGAGGATGCCGTGCTTGCTGATGAGGCCCATGAGCGTGACGAGTCCCACCTGGGTGTAGATGTTCAAGGACACCTTGGTGATGGCGAGGCTCGGGAAGAACTGGCCCACCCAGGGCAGCGCGAAGATGAAGCTCATCGCGCCGAAGAGCGCCAAGGGCACCGAGACGAGGATGATGATCGGATCCCGGAAGCTGTTGAACTGCGCGCCGAGCGTCAGGAACACGATGATGATGGCGAAGAGCATCGTGAGCGCGAAGCCACCGGACTCCTGAACATACTGGCGCGAGACGCCGGAGAAATCGCCGGTGTATCCGGAGGGAGCGACTTCCTTCAGGGTGTCCCGCATGAAAGAAATGGTGTCTTCCTGCGAGCCCGCGGGAACGCCGGAGATCGTCGCGGAATTCATCTGCTGGAAGTGGCTGATGGATTCAGGCACCACGGAGCGGGAGAGGCTCGCCACCGTGGAGGCGGGAATGATGTCGCCCTTCTGGGTCTTGATGTAGTAGTCCAGCACTTGGTCCGGGTTGAGCCGGTCCTTCTGCAGCACCTGGGGCATCACCTTGTAGGAGCGGCCCTGGATGGAGAAGTAGTTCACATAGCCGCCGCCCAACGCGGCGCTGAGGGAGCCGCCTACATCCGCCTGGGTGAGGCCGAGGTTGGCGACCATGTTCCGGTCCAGCACGACCGTGTCCTGGGGCTTATCCAACTTCAGGTCGCTATCCACGAAGTAGAACTTGTGACTGGCCTTGGCCTTTTCCAGCACCGCTTGAGACACATCGTAGAGGTTTTGGAAGGGCTGAGTGGTCTTGATGACGAACTGGAAGGGCAGGCCCTGGCTTCCAGGAAGCGGCGGCTTCTGGAAGACCACGGCGTTGGCGCCGGCGATCTTGGAGGCCAGTTCGACCTGGTATTCCTTCTGGATCTCATCCGCGCTGCGGGAGCGCTCGTCCCAGGGTTTGAACAGCATGCCGCCGATGCCCTGATTGGAAGTGGGCACGCCGGTGAGCTGGAACATCTGCTGGTATTCCGGCGTGGCCTTGGCGATCTGGTGAGCCTGTTCCGCGTAGGCGAGCATCTGCTGGGGCGTCGCGTTGGGCGGACCCTGGAGGTGGTAGAGCACGATGCCCTGATCCTCCTGGGGGGCCAACTCGGACTTGGAAAACTTGAACAGCCCTGCGAGCACCAGGAGTAGCACGAGACCCATCACCACCGGAACCGACCAAGTGGAGAGGATGCTCTTCAAGGTCCGCTGATAGGCGGTATGAAGCCGCTCGAACTGATGGTCAATCCACATGACGAAGCGACCGCTGTCTTGTTCCGGCTTGAAGAAGCGGGAGCACATCATGGGCGAGAGCGTGAGCGCGACGATGCCCGAGACCGCCACGGCACCCGCGAGGGTGAAGGCGAATTCCGTGAAGAGGCTGCCGGTGAGGCCGCCCTGGAAGCCGATGGGCACATAGACGGCCACCAGCACGACGGTCATCGCGAGGATGGGCCCGCCCAGTTCCCGCGCCGCCTGGAGCGCGGCCTCCAGCGGCTTCTTGCCCTCCTTCATGTGGCGGTCGGCGTTCTCCACGACGATGATGGCGTCGTCCACCACGAGGCCGATGGCCAGCACCAGCGCCAATAGCGTGAGCAGGTTGATGGAGTACCCGAGGGCCAACATCACGAAGAAGGTGCCGATGAGCGACAGCGGCATGGCGATCACGGGCACCACCACGGCCCGGAAAGTGCCGAGGAAGAGATAGATCACCAGCGTGACGATGAGCAGCGCCTCCACGAGGGTCTTCACGACCTCATAGATGGAGGTGTTCACGAACTTCGTCGCGTCGTAGGCGATGGTGCCCGTCACGCCGCTCGGGAGCTGCTGCTGGATGGCGGGGAAAGCTTCGCGCACCCGCTTGGCCACATCGAGGAGATTCGCCTCCGGCGCCACCTTGATGCCGATGAACACGGAGCGCTGGCCGTCGAAGGCCACATTGAAGTCGTAGTTGTCGGCACCCAGGGTCACATTGGCCACATCTTCGAGCCGGACGGACTCGCCCCCCTGCTGCCGGACGATGAGTTGCTTGAACTCATCCACGGAGTGGAGGTCCGTGGCGGCGGTGAGATCCACGCTCACCATCTGCCCCTTGGTGGTTCCGACGGCGGAGAGGTAGTTGTTGGCCTGGAGCGCGCGCTGCACATCCGAGGCCGTCACACCGTGGGCGGCCATGCGATCCGGATCCAGCCAAGCCCGGAGCGCGAAGTTTCGCGCGCCGAGGATCTCGGCGGTCTGGACGCCCTCGATGGAATCCAACTGGGGCTTCACGACTCGCGTGAGGTAGTCCGTGATGTTGTTCGTGGGCAGCACCTGGCTGAAGAAGCCCATGTACATGGCGTCCGTCGTGTCGCCAGTCTGGACGGTGATGACCGGCGCCTGGGCCTGGGGCGGAAGCTGGTTTTTCACCGCGTTCACCTGGGTGGTGATTTCGGTGAGGGCCTTGTTCGCGCTGTAGTTCAGGCGCAGCGTGCAGCTGATGGACGAGACGCTGTTCACGCTCGACGAGGACATGTAGTCAATGCCCTGGGCCTGGGCGATGGAGGCTTCCAGCGGCTGGGTGATGAAGCCCGCCACCGTCGCCGCGTCCGCGCCGTAGTAGGCCGTGGAGATGGTGACGACGGCGTTCTCGGTCTTCGGGTACTGGTTCACAGGCAAGCCGAAGACCGACCGCAGGCCCAGCACCACGATGAGCAGGCTGACCACCAGGGCCAGGACCGGCTTTCGGATGAAGATGTCAGTGAAATTCATGCGTCCAGCCTCACTGTTCCTGAGGCGCGGGGTTCGCGTCGTTGGAAGGCAGGACACCCTTGTTATTGGGGGCGAGGGGCGTGCCGTTCTTCAGCTTGAGACCGCCGCTCGAAACGACGACCGCGCCTTCATCCAGACCCTTCAAGATCGCCACTTGATCGCCGCGGGTCGGACCGGTCGTGACGAAGACCTGCTGGGCCATGAGGCCTTCATGCTTCTTCCCATCCATCCCCATGACTTCGCCCTTCTTCGCGATGAACACCGTCGCGCCGTAGGGGTTGTAGGTGATGGCCGTCTGGGGAAGGGTGAGGTACTTCTGCTTGGAACCGACCTCGATGGACACATTGGCGAACATGCCCGGGATCAGCGTGCGCTTGGGATTGGGGAGGGTGGCTTCAACCTGCACATTGCGCGTGCTGGGGTCCACCTTCGGGTTCACGGCGGTCACTTTGCCCGTGAAGGCCTGGCCACCGAAGGCGTCCAGAGTGAGATCCACCTTCTGGCCGGAAGCGATGGAGGCCAGTTCCCGCTGAGGCAGGTAGAAGTCCACATAGACGGGGTCGAGCTGCTGAACGGTCACGACCGACACACCGGAGTTGATGTAAGCGCCGGGGCTTGTGGTGATGAGGCCCACGCGCCCGCTAAAGGGTGCGCTGAGGCGCTTCTTCGCCATCACGGCAGCGGCCTGTTGGGCCGCGGCTTCCTTGGCCTTGTAGTCGGCGTCCGACGCGTCGAAGTCGCCTTGGCTGATGGCGTGAATCTCAAGCTGCTGCTTGGCGCGGTCCCGGTTGACCTTGGCGAGGGTCGCCCCGGCCTGGGCAGCCTTGAGCTGGGCGGCCTCCACCGAATCGTTGAGCTGGACGAGAAGCTGGCCCTGCTTCACCTCACCGCCGGCCCGCGCGCCGACCTGGGTGACGACGCCCGCGACTTCGAAGGCCAGATCCGCGCCCTTCACGGCGCGCAGGGTGCCCACGGCGCTGAGGGTGGGCTGCCATTCGTCGTAGGTCGCCGTGGTGGTGGTGACCGCCGCGGGGGGCTCGCCCTTGGGGGAGGATTTGATCATCTTGGTGATGCCCGCGATCATGACGCCGGCGAGCAGAATCACGAGGACGATCACGAAGAGGATCATCCACATCATCCGCTTGCCGGTGCTGGGTTGGGGCAGGTTCATGTCAGGGGCGCTGTCCATGGGCATGGGGACTCCATTCCTTCAAATCGAGTGAATCACTTGGATGAGTTCGCGGCATCCCGCTGGCGCCAGCCACCACCTAAGGCGGCGTAGAGCGCGGCGGTGTCCGAGAGGCGATTGGCCCGGGCCTGGATGTAGCCGATGCGGGCCTGCTGCCACTGGCGGGTGGCGTCCAGCAACTGAAGGTAGCTCGCGGCGCCAAGGCGGTAGGAGGCCTTCACGAGGTCGAGCGATTTCGCCGCGGCCTGTTCGGCCTGGGCCTCCGCGGCGAGCGCGTCGGCGTCGAATTGAAGGGCGTTCAGCGCGTCCGACACATTGGCGAAGGCGTTGAGGACCGAAGCGCGGTAGGTGGCCGACGCGCCATCCAATCCCGCCTCCGCCGCGCGCTTCTGAGCCCGCAGGCTGCCGCCGTGGAAGATCGGCTGGAGCAGGTTGAGGCCGAGGCTCCAGCTCGTCGAAGCTTCCTTGAAGAGACCTTTGGTCTGGGTCGCGGAAGAGCCGTAGGCTCCCCCCAGCGTGATCTGGGGGAAGAGGTTCGCCGTGGCGAGACCCACCTGGGCCGTGGCCGCGTGGAGCTGGGCTTCCGCCGCGAGCACATCCGGGCGCTGGCGCGTCAGTTCAGAGGGCACGCTCAAGGGAATGTCGCCGGGCAGGGTGTAGCCGGAGAGATCCCCGGCGGGCGCGGGGCCCTCCGACGGCAGCTTGCCGAGAAGCACCGCGAGCTGATTGCGGACGGAGGCCAACGCAAACTGGAGGGGCGCGAGTTGGGCCTGGGCACTCGCGAGCTGGGCCTGCACCGCCAGCAGGTCCGCCTGGCTCTTCACGCCGATGGTGTACTGCTTGGAGGCGAGATCGGATTGCTCCTGAAGCAGCTTCACCACTTCCTGAGTCGCGCCGATTTGTTCCTGGAGTGCGGCTTCACGAAAAGTGGCCGTGGTCACATTGGAGGCGAGGCTCAGTTCCGCGCCCTCCAGCAACCATCGCTGGTAGTCCACTTGAGCGCCACGCAGCTCCACGCCCCGGCGCACGCCGCCGAAGAGGTCAATGGTGTAGGAGACATTGACCGACGCGTTGTAAAGCGTGAAGGGCGTGCCCGTGCCGCCACTCGCCACGCTCTGCTTAACCCGGGACGCGCCCGCGCTGAGGTCGGCAGAAGGGAACCAGTCTCCCTTGGCGGCGCGGTAGCTCTCCTGGGCCTGCCGCAGCGAAGCTCGCGCGGTTTCGACGCTCGGGCTGTGGGCCAGAGCCTCCTCCACCCGGGCGTTCAGCGCCGCGCTTCCGAAGGCGGTCCACCACTGGGGCTGGACCTCTTCCCCGGCCTTCAGGGTCTGAACGCCGCCGCCGGGAGTCGTGGCATCCCCCACCTGGGCAGGGGCGGGCGCGGAGCCATAGTGGTCCGTCTTGGGCGCTTCAGGCGCGGTGAATTTGGGTCCCACCGCGCAGCCGGTGAGGACGAAGGAGAGGACGGATACCAGCGCGACACCGCGCACAGTCCCTCGCCGTTGATTGTCAAAGGCAACACGAGCCATGAGCCACCTGGGACGATCATGGTAGCCCTAACGATGCGAGGCTCGCAGCGCCAAAATCGGCGAAGGGCGAAAAGGGGCCGGTGAACGGCCCCTTTTCGCATAGGCACCCTCAGGTTCGTAAACTATTTGGCCGTCATCCTACGGGCCATACGGCTCACCCACAGATAGAGGACCGTGACGGCCGCGACGAAGACGAGGCCACCGACAAGCACCGAGAAATGGCTCGCGTAGCCATCGCTCACGAGGTTCAGTGGGAACTCGTGGTTCGAGAAACCAAGCTGCTCCGAGAAGGCCACGAGGGCCGCCACCAGTACGCCGATGAGGCCTTCGCCGACGATCATGCCGGAGGCGAGCAGCACACCGAGCTGCTTCGTGGGCTCGGGGTTGGAACCCTTCTCCGCGCGGTGATCGAACCACCAGCCCACCACGGCGCCGACGACCACCATGAGCGTGCTCTGGGTGGGCAAGTAGATGCCGAGGCCAATGGCGAGGGGCGCGAGGTGCACCGACTTCGTCGTGCGCTTGAGAATCTCGTCCACGATGATCGCGGCCACGCCGATCCACGCGCCGATCTTGATGAGGCTCCAATCAATGTTGTTTTGGATCACGCCGGAGGCCAACGCCGAGATGAGGCCCGCCTGGGGCGCGGCCAGCGAATGGGCGGTCGCGTTGGGCGCGCCGGTGAACCCGTAGGCCTGGTTGAGCAGGTCCAGCACCGGCGGGATGATGGCCGCGCCCGCGAAGACGCCGATGACGAGCGCCCACTGCTGCTTGGACGGCGTCGCGTCCACCAACTGGCCGGTCTTGAGATCCTGAAGGTTGTTGTTGGCGATGGCCGCCACCGTGAACACGATGGCCGTCACGAAGAGCGCGAAGGCCACGAGCGCCTTTTCGCCGCCCGGGGGCAGGCCGGAGCGGACGCCGAAGATGAGCAGCAGCGCCGCGCAGATCACGACGAGGATGCCGATGCCGGACAGCGGGCTATTGGAAGATCCGATCAAGCCCGCCATGTAGCCGCACACGGCGGAGACGAGGAAGCTCATCAACACGATGAAGAGGACGCCGCCGCCCACGAGCAGGCCCAGGTGGTCCTGGAGGCCAAACCCGGCGGTCTTCGCGAAGTGGTAGAGGAGGTAGGCGATGGGGCCGAGGCAGATGAGGCTGATGAGGCCCACCTGCCCGATGGGAATGTCCTGCTCGGTGCGGGGCAGCGTATCGCCCGCGCCGGCCTTGCGGACCTTGTTGGCGGCCATGGCGGACATGAGGCCGCTCACCACGGGCTTCACGAGTTTGCCCAGGGTCCAGATGGCCGCGATGCCGATGGTGCCCGCGCCCACGAAGCGCACCTTGTGGCTCCAGGTGGAGAGGGCCACATCCGAAGCCGCGCCCGTCGCGGCTGCGATGGCCGAATAGTGCGGCACGCCCCAGGCCCAGCCGATGATGGCGCCCACCAGCATGGCGATGCCCACCCAGAGGCCGATGAGGTGACCGATGCCCAGCAGCGCCGGGGATAGGAAGAAGTCGAAGCCCGTCACCCCGGCGTTCTCACCCTTGCCCACGCGGAAGTAATGGACCACATCCCCCGCGAAGACGCGCGTGGCGACGATGAGCGCGAAGGCGCCGGAAGCGATGGAACCCCACACGACGGCCAGCAGGCCCATGCGATTCTCTTCGGCACCCGAGCCGGATTCACCCGCGCCCACCTTCAGCACCTCGGCGCAGGCCAGACCTTCGGGATAGGGCAGGTCCGAGTTCGTCACCAGCGCGCGGCGCAGAGGAATCGAATACATCACGCCGAGGACGCCGCCCAGGGCGCACACGGCGAAGGACTCCCAGTAGTTGAAGCCCGTCCACCAGCTGATCATGATCAGGCCTGGCAGCACGAAGATGATGGAGGACAGCGTGCCCGCGGCCGAGGCCACCGTCTGCACGATGTTGTTCTCCTGCATGGTCGAGCCCTTGAAGTAGCGCAGGATCGCCATGGAGATGACCGCCGCCGGGATGGAGGTGGCGAAGGTCAGGCCCGCCTTCAGGCCGAAATAGACATTCGCCGCCGTGAACACCACGGTGATGACGATGCCGATGATCAGGCCCCGGAGCGTGAATTCCTTGCGAAGGAATCCTGCTTCCGACGCGGGCTTGGTCTGCGCTTGGTCCGCCATGGACGCTCCTTGCAAAGCCGTGACAGTTCGTAAAGGGTCCCTAGATGCTACCGGGCGAGCGCCCAATCCCCAAGCCGTGGGAAACTGCTCCCATGCCTCTGAAGCCCGTGGCCAGCCGGGATAATCCCGCCCTCAAGCAGATCCGCTCGGTTTTGTCCGAGTCCGGCGCAAAGCGCACCGCGACCCTCCTGGCAGGCGGAAAACTCATCGAAGCCTGGGCCGGGGCCCGAGGGCAAGCGGGAGCGGATCGTCTCTTGCCCCGTCAGTGGCTGCGCCTGGAGGGCACGGAGCCCCATCCGCTCGAAGCAGAGCTGGACTTGCCCGGCCTGCTCGTGCCCGAAGCGCGCATGCGCGACTTGACGGAAATGAAGAGCCCGCCCGCCCACGCGCTACTCATGGAGCTAGGCCCTGAGCTGCGGGGCCCTCTGGGGCCACGGGTCGTCGGGGCCTGGGGCCTCCAGGATCCGGGCAACCTCGGCGCGATCCTTAGATCGGCAGCGGCCTTCGGCTTCGAGGAAGTGCTCCTCGGCCCCGGATGCGCGGACCCCTTCGAGCCTAAGGCGCTGCGGGGCTCCATGGGCGCAGCCTTTCTCGTCTCGCTCCGGCGCTGCGCGAATCTGGAGGGCGCCCTGGATACCGGCCACTGGATCGCGCTGGATGGCGGGGACGGGGCGGTGCCTCTCGCCGACGCGGACCTGCGCGACCCGCTTCGACTCCTCGTGGGCAACGAAGGCCATGGCTGGAAGGGCATCGCTTTGCCGCCTTCCGTGATTCGCGCCGCCATCCCCACGGCGGGCGTGGAGAGCCTGAACGCCGCCGTGGCCCTCGGCATCGCCTGCTTCGAAGCCGCGCGGAGACGGCCATGAAGACTGAGGCTTCTTCCTCCGCTGCCCTCCGCTCCTCCGCTACCTCCGCGTGGTTGCTTTTCTTCGCGCCTTCGCGGTTCCACATAGCTCAAGGCATATCGGCATGAAGAAGCTCCTTCCCCTCGCCTCTTGCCTCGCGCTCGCGACCTTCTTCTGGCTCGCCTTCGGCTTTCCCAACGCCGGGGGCGGGACGCTCGCGGCGCTGTTCGGGTTCCTCTTCCCGGCGATGCTGCTGGAGGCGCGCTATCGCAAACGCCACCTCGGATGGATCTTCCTCGCCTGCGCGCTGGGCGTCGCGGCCATCTTCGCCTTCGTGCCCCGCACCGTCGCCGTGAAGGGCGATCTGCCCTGGAGTGTGGCGTGGCTCGCGTCGCTGCTCTTCTGGGCCTGGGAAGGCTTGGGGTTCACCGCCGTCGCCTTCGTCTCGGGCTTGGCCTTCGAAAAGCGCGGACGGTGGGCGGCCGTCTTCACGGCGGCGCTCGGCATCGTGCTCTGGGAGCGCTTCGGTTTCCATGTCTATCCTTGGAGCTGGGGCACGAGCGTGAGCGCGATCCCCCTCTTTGCGCGGGGCGCAGCCTTCACGACGACGACGGGCTTCTCGGCCTTGCTCTGGGGCGCGGGCGCCTTTACCGCGGCGGGGCTGGTGGAGGGCAAGCCCTCACGGATCTTCCTGGGTCCCCTCGCGTCCTTCGGCCTCCTCGCCGCCCTGGGCGCGGCTTGGCCCCTGCTGCCCAAGGGGCTGGAACACAAGCTGGACCTCGTGATGATCCAGCCGAACTTCGTCGCGGGCGAGCGCAGGCCAGGCATGGAAGAGGCGATGTGGGCGCTCACGGATCCCGTGCTCACGGCGAACCACCTGCCCCGCCCCGACGCGCCGACCCTCGTGCTGTGGCCCGAGAGTTCCGTGCTGGGCCGGGATGATCGCGAGCCGAGCGCGCGACTCTCGAGTGAAGCGACTTCACGGGGCATCGCGTGGCTCTACGGCACCGAAGGCGGCCTCTACAACCTCATGCGCGGGGAAGCGCCAGGCCGTCCCACCTTCCTTCAAGCGAAGGTGGAGCCCATGGCCTTCGGCGAACGCATGCCCGGCCCGGCCTGGCTACGGCATTGGTTGGATGACAAGCTCGGCTTCATCAGCCAGGAACCCGGAACGCTCACCCCTGGCGGCTTTGCCATTCCTGGCCCGGGGGGCGGCGTGAAGGTCGCGCCCCTCATCTGCAGCGAAGCCCTGGATCCCGAGCGCGCCCGGGCCGGGCTCGCCATCGCCCACGCGGACCTGCTCGCCAACGGGACTAACGATGGCTGGTTCGAGGACACGGACGCCACCGACCTCCACGGCGCGCACATCCGCCTGCGCGCCTGCGAGCTGGGTGTGCCCCTCGCCCGCGCCACGCTGACGGGCAAGAGCGGCGTCTTCTACGCCGATGGCACCGGCGGCCTGTGGGGGTCGCCCCTGAGCCAAGCGACCTATGCGCTCCGCCTGGATTGGAGGCCTGTGAAGACTCCGGCCCGAAGCCCCCGGGCGATGCGTCTGGTGCTGATCGCGCTCGCCCTCGGCACCCTTCTCACCTGCGCGAGGAAACCATGAACCCTCCCTTGGACGAGACGCTCATCTCCGGCCCGCTCATCCTCGCCAGCGGCAGCCCACGCCGGGTCCAGTGGTTGGAGGCGCTTCGCATCCCCTTCGAAAAGCAGGTTCCGGATGTGGACGAAACGCCGCTTTTGGATGAACCGGCTTCGGACATGGTGCTGCGCCTCGCCGAGACCAAGGCCGAAGTGGTCTCCCGCCGCCATCCCGGCCGATGGGTGCTGGCGGCGGACACCACCGTCGCCCTGGATGAACATGTGCTGGGCAAACCCGTGGACGAGGAAGACGCCATCCGCATGCTGCTTCTGCTCCAGGACCGGGTCCACCAAGTCCATACCGGCCTCTGCCTCAGGAAGGACGGCGAAGTCCACAGCTTCGTGGACACGGCTGGCGTCCACTTCCGTTCCATCACCGCCGATCAAGCCCGCTGGTACGCCGCGACCGGGGAGCCCATGGACAAGGCGGGGTCCTACGCCATCCAGGGCATCGGGGCCCTCTTCGTCGCCTCCGTGGAAGGCAGTTTCGCCACCGTCATGGGCCTCCCCGTGGAGCGCATGTCGGAACTGCTGAATCGCTTAGGGCTCCTATCGCTCTGGCTAAAACTTCCCCTCGCCTAATCCCTTGCCGAAAGCTCGAATTCGCAGTAATTTTCCCAGGCGCATTCCAGCCAAATGGGAGGCTTCGTGGGTTCGACTCCAGGCAAGTCCCACATTCTGGCCGTGGATGACACCGCCACCAACTTGGCCATGCTCAAGGCGATCCTGCGGGACGACTGCGAGTTCTCCACCGCGAGCAGCGGGGAGGAAGCCCTCACACGCTTGAAGGAAGGCGAACCCCCCGCGCTGGTCCTGCTCGACATCGGCATGCCCGGTATGGATGGGCTGGAGGTGTGCCGCCGCCTGAAGCAGGATCCGAAGCTTCACCGACTCCCGGTCATCTTCATCACCGCCATGGGCGAGATCGCCGATGAGGCCGCCGGGTTCGAGGTGGGGGCCGTGGACTACATCGCCAAGCCCTTCAGCGCCTCCGTCGTCCGGGCCCGGGTGAAGACCCACCTCGCCCTCGCGGATCAACGGCGGGCTCTGGAAGATGAAGTCGCCTCCCGGACCAAGGAATTGAAGCGCTCCCGCCTGGAGATCATCCGGCGCCTCGGGCGCGCCGCTGGCTACCGGGATGACGATTCGGGCATGTCCGTCATCCGCATGAGCCATTACGCCGCGATGGTCGCTCGCGCCATCGGGCTCGATGAAGAGACCGTGGACACGCTCTTCCACGCCGCGCCCCTCCACGACATCGGCAAGATCGGCGTCTCCGAGACCATCCTGCGCAAGCCTGGACCCCTGAACGAGGAAGAATGGCGCGCCATGAAGGAGCACACCACCATCGGGGCCCTCATCATCGGCAAACACGAGGATCCGCTCCTGGAGATGGCTCGCATCATCGCCTGGACCCACCACGAGAAGTGGGATGGAACCGGGTATCCCCAAGGACTCGAGGGAGAAGACATCCCCCTGCCGGGCCGCATCGTCGCCCTCGCGGATGTGTTCGATTCCCTCACCAGCGTCCGACCCTACAAGGGAGCCTGGGAGCCCAGCGAGGCCTTCGAGCTCATCCGCAAGGCCGCGGGCACCCACTTCGAGCCCCGGCTCGTGGACACCTTCCTCGCATTGGAAGGTGACATCCTCGCCGTGCGGGACAAGTATCCGGACCCGCCCGCGCTGTGAGCCGGATCAGCTCCGGTAGCCGTCCGCGCCCTTATCCACGCGCTTGGGGTCGAAGTCTTCGAGCATGCGGTACTTCACGCCTTCCACATCCTTGAACTGCCCGGCACGGATGGCCCAGACGGCGATGAGGACGAAGCCCGCCGCGAAGGCGATGCCCACGGCGGTGAAGGCGATGATGAGTGCCCAGTGGGTGGGTTCCATGGGAGCCCCTCCGGTCTAAAGATGCGTCAGTTGTTCGCGACGAGGAAGAGGTTGAACTTCCAGGCGATGAGCACGGGGACGAAGAGCATCAGGATGAGGAAGACGACGCAGCGGGCCAGGATCCAATTCTCTTTCAGGATCTGGCGGACGCTGATGGGGCCTTCTTCGACCTCGTCCTGGGGGGCGGCGTGGTTCTGGTCGAGCTCGCTCATGGGATCTCCTAGGCTTCGGCGACCATGCCGAACAGGCCCACCAGGGCCAGCACGCATCCGAAAAAGATGAAGAACATGAAGTACCGCAGCATGATCATGTAGCTGCTGACCTTGGGCTCGGCGTTCTTGGCGGGAGCGGCCATCGTCCGTCCTCCTTAGTTCTCGCCGCCGAGGGCGGCGACGGAAGCCTTGAAGCCCTTCAGGGCCTCCAGGAAGGGGGCCTTGTCCTTCATGGTGAGGAAGAACATGCCCACCTTGCGCTTGTCGGTGGTCTTGCGGAGCTTCGGGTTGCGCTCCCCTTCCAGCCGGGCGCGGATCATGAGGTTGCCCGTGCGGTAGTGGCAGTCGCCGATGGCGCAGCCGCACACGAAGGTCGCATCCGCGCCCTTGGTGAGGGCCATCTCCATCTGGGTCGGCTTGACCATGCCCGAGCAGGGCAGGATCACGACCTTGACCTCGGGGTCGTCCAGCAGCGCCTTATGCTCGTCAATCATGTCCTGGATCGGGATGGAACGCTGGCAGACGAAGCCGACGATCACCTTGTTCTTCTTCTCGATGGTGTCGGACATCTCAGGCTCCCTGATTCAGGAGGGCCACCAAATCGGCCTCGATGGTCTTGGAATGGGTGTGCGGCAGCTCGATGGCGAGGAAGGGGCAGGCGCCCACGCAGACGCCGCACTGGGAGCAGCGGGCCTCGTTCACCACGGCGAGGAGCTTGAACTTGGAGCCAGGGGCGCGCTCCACCATGTCAATGGCCTCGAAGGGGCAATCCAGCGAGCAGAAGGTGCAACCCGTGCACTTCGCCTCGGTGACCTCGGCGATGTTGTCGCGGATCTCCTTGGGGTAGAAGGGCGCGACGAGCAGCAGCGCCACGGACACGCCCAGGATCGCCCACGCCCAATTCGCGCCGAGCTTGTCAATGAGGTAGTAGGGGAACATGTACCAGGCGTCGTAGCGGATGTTCGCCACCAGGTTGCCGATGTGCGCCGGGGCGTCCGAGGCGATGTAGTCCTTGTACTGGGTGATGCGGGGATCGGACCCGTACTTCGTCAGCAGCTCCTGGGTGATGTTCACGGCCGGGTAGGTGCCGGCTGCGGCCAGGATGAAGCCGAAGGTGAGGAAGTTCGTCGCGCGGGAAGGCGTGACGGCCGGGTACTTGAGGCGGATGAAGTGGACCCAGATCAGCACGAAGATGAGCGTCGCGCCGGCGATGTGGAAGAAGAAGAACCGGGTCAGGGTGTAGTCCGTGATCTGGCCGCCCGCGACGAAGAAGTCGGCGAGCCAGTTGCCGACCAGCGGCAGGGACTTCAGGAACTCCTGGGTCAGGACGACGAGCGCGTAGGCCCGGTTGTCCCACACGAGCAGGTAGCCGGTGATGCCGACGAAGAGCAGCACGGCGAGAAGGCCCACGCCGGAAATCCAGGGCAGCCATCGCCAGGAGCGGTGACGGTCCGTGAAGTAGACGCGCAGCATGTGCAACACGGTCGCGATCATCATGCCGGCGGCGCCCCAGCGGTGGATGCCGCGCACGACAGCACCGTAGGGAATGCCCGTGGCGGCGTTGGTGGCGTCCGTCACCCACTTGCCGTCCACCTGGGAAAGGACGGGCAGGCTGGTGATGTAGTTCACCGAGGACCAGGCCCGCTCCAGGGTCGGGATGTAGTACATCCACAGCATGATTCCGCTGAAGATGAGGAACCAGAAGATGTAGAGCGGCAGCGCCCCGTGGAAGTACAGGGGGTTGTGCTCCTGGGTCGTGAGGGCGTTCAGCCCCTTCTCGAAGCTGACCGTCAGGCTCTTGGTGGTCTTGAGGAATTTGCGGTACATGGCGGCCTCGACTCCTCTACTGCTCTTCGACCTGGGTCTTCACCCGGGTCAGGTAGGCGGTGCCGATGTCGGCGAGGGCGCCCACGATGAAGGCCCAGCCCATCCACTTCACGACATTGAACTGCTCGAAGGGATTGTCGTTGGTGCTCATGTGCTGGGGATTGAAATGCTTGATGTAGGGGAGGTTCTCCACCTTGAGCGGCAGGATCGCGTCCAGGGTGGCGTTGAGGAAGTGCGGCAGGTGGTCGCGCACCATGGAGGTGAACGGCGGCCCGTGGAGCACATCGTTCAGTTCCGTGGCGATGGAGCTCGCGGCCAGGCAATAGAAGATCACCAGGCCTGTGAGCAGGAAGATCCAGCCGAAGGTGTTGCGAGTCTTGTTCACGATCAGCCTCTCGAAGAGCCGTGACGGATGAGGAAAAAGCGGTCCGCCCATTTCTGGAAGAAGGGGCGCGGCTGGAGGATCGAGCCGCGGTTGCACTCCTCCGCGTAAACCGTGACGCCCAGGGCCAGGATCAGCACCAAGAACAGCGTCAGGGCCAGGGTGACTCCAATGTAGGTGACGAGGTCGGGGGCGGCGAAGAATTCCCGCCAGCGCGCGATGCTCTGGCTCAGCAGGACGACGGCGAGTACGATGGCCGTCCACTTGCTGATGCTCACGCGCCTAGGGTCATACATGCCGTCCGTCCTCCCTTCCTAAGCCTGGGCCGCGGGGGCCGGGGCCGCCTTGGGCTTGGCCTTGGCCGCCTCGGCGTCCTGCTTGGCGTCGCGCTTGGCGCCCCACCGCTTCATGCCCACGACGAACCCGATGGCGGGAATCGCCAGCCAAGCCATCATGTGGAAGCGCCAGAGTTCCATGCCGTGGGGCTTGCCCGCGGCGGTGACGACCTCGTTGGTGTGCCAGAGGTTGAGCGCGGGCCGGTTGGATTCGAGCCAACCGTAGGCCTGATCCATGGTCATGCCCTTCGCCGCCATCACCTGCTGGACGATCTCCTTGGCGCGGACATTGTGCTCGCGGATGTCGCCGAAGTAGTGATAGAGCGTGTTCGCCACCATGGAGACCCCGATGAACGCCACGAAGAAGATGTGGAAGGTCTCCCACCACCGCTTGTTGTCGCGCTTCATCACATAGGCCCAGTCCTGGAAGTAGCCGATGAGCAGGAAGAGCCCCATCGAGTAGTACCAGAGC
>JAFDVN010000160.1 GCA_018269025.1 Acidobacteriota bacterium
ACCTTCGCGGACGAAGTGGCGAAGGGGTTGCCCTCCGCCATCGTCCTCGCGCTTCCCGATGCCGTGGATGAAGCGGTCGCCGCTGATCTCCAACACTTCCTCGCCACCGATCGTCTGCGGGTCTACCGCTCCCGGGATGTGATGGGTGCGGAGCTGTGCGGCGGGCTGAAGAATGTCCTCGCCATCGCCGCGGGATTGGTGGAAGGACTCGGACTCGGCCATAACGCCCGCGCCGCGCTCATCACCCGTGGCCTCGCGGAAATGGCGCGGCTCGTGGATGCCCTCGGCGGTCAGCGCGAAACGGTCATGGGGCTCGCGGGCATGGGGGATCTCATGCTCACGGCGGTGGGGCCCCAAAGCCGCAACCGGCGACTCGGCGCGGAGTTGGCGAAAGGTGTGGGCCTTGATGCCGCGCTGGCTTCCCTTGGCGGGCAGGTGGCGGAAGGGGTGAGCACCACCGCCGCCGCCTTGGCGCTCGCGGTGAGCGTGGGCGTGGAATTGCCGATCACCGAGGCCGTTTCCGGGCTGCTCAAGGGCGATGACCCCCACGCGGCGGTGGACAGCCTCATGCGGCGCAGCCTCAAGGAGGAGTGATGGCAGAGGCCTATCGCTGGCGCGTCCAGGAGCATGGTCCCACGGGTTCGGTGATCCGCGAGGCCTTCGATCCTCCCTCGCCAGGGCCCGGCTGGGCCCGGATCGCGCTTCGAGCCATGGCGCTCAACCACTTGGATCTTTGGACCACCTGGGGCCTGGAGGGCGTCAAGCTGCCCATTCCGATCACGCCGGGCTGTGATGGCGCGGGCGTGGTGGAGGCGGTGGGAGAAGGTTCGGCGCTGCCTCCAGGGGTCGAGCTGGGAAGCAGCGTGATGATCGCCCCCGGCCTCAGTTGCGGGGTCTGCGCGGCCTGCCTGCGGGGCGACGACATGGCCTGCGCCGCCTACAAGGTGCTTGGCCACATGTGTGATGGCACAGCCGCCACCCATGTGCTTGTTCCGGCGGCGAACCTCCTTCCCATCCCGCCCAACTGGGACTTCAAGCAAGCGGCGGCCTTTCCCCTCGTCTACCTCACCGCCTGGGAAATGCTTCACCGCAAGGCGAAGCTTCAGCCCGGTGAATCGGTCCTCGTCTGGGGCGGCGGCAGTGGCGTGGGCTCGGCGGCGCTTCAGCTCGCGCGCCTGCTTGGCGGCCACGCCCTCGCCGTGGTGGGGGACGACGCGAAGGCCATGCGCTGCTGGGAGCTGGGCGCGGAGCATGTGATCGTCCGCACCCGGGAGGATGTGGCGAAGAAGGTCCGGGAGCTCACCGGCAAGCGAGGCGTCGAGGTGGTCTTCGAGCACACCGGAACGGCCACCTGGGGCGCGAGCATGGCGGCCGTGGCCCGGGGCGGGCGCATCGTCACCTGCGGCAGCACGACCGGTGTGGAGACGCCCCTCAACCTGCGGGCGCTCTTTGCCAAGCAGATCACGATCCTCGGCTCCTACATGGGGCGCCGAGAACACCTCTGGACGCTCCTCGAATTCATCAAGCGGAACCCGACTAACCCGCCCTTCTTTCCCGTGGTGGACCGCGTGTTCCGCCTGGAGGATTACCCCGAGGCCCAGCGGCATCTCGAAGCGGGCAAGGGCTTTGGCAAGGTGGTCTGTGAGGTCGCCCCTTGAAGCGGGTCGCGGTCCTCGGCGACGGCCACGAATGGCTGGATTTGGAAGCTCCAGGTCAGGAAGATCTTGAAGTCCTGGCCGCGGAATGGAATCTCCACGCCACGAGCCTTCGGGACTGTCTCCAGCCCGACCACCTGAGCAAGTTCGAGCAGATCGGCGACACGGCCTTTCTCATCCTCCGGGCCATGGACGGGGACGCGGTGGGCGACACGCTCCAGGCCATCACCCACAAGGTGGCCTGCTTCCTCCACCCCAAAGGCTTGCTCACGGTGCATCGCGCGCCCCAGGCCTTCCTCGCGCCGCTCATGGATCAGGCGGAGCAAGGAAAGGGCGCGAAGTCAGCCCGGGAGGCGCTGACGGCGGTGATCCAAGGCGTGCTTCGAACCTTCGAAGCGCCGCTGCTCCAGGCGGAAGCCATCCTTGATCAGCGAGAGAAGGCCTGCTTCGATCGCCGACACCGGGGCCTGCCCATCAAGGCCCTCCACGGCACCAAGCGGCGGATCCGCATTATTCGGCGGACGCTGGCCCGAATCCACGGCGCCATCGCGGACCTGAAGCCGCTCTACGATGGAGACCGGCCCCATTGGCAGGACTTGAAG
The DNA here is from genome assembly GCA_018269025.1 of Acidobacteriota bacterium. Classification (GTDB taxonomy): domain Bacteria; phylum Acidobacteriota; class Holophagae; order Holophagales; family Holophagaceae; genus JAFDVN01. The sequence continues at coordinate 2,258 of JAFDVN010000160.1, forward strand.
GAGCAGGCGGAGCGCCTCCAGAGCCAGGCGGATGAGCTCCTGGACGCGGCCCAGGCCCTCGTGAACCTGGAGCTGAACCTCGAAGCCCAGCGCACCAACGAGGTCATGCGGCTCTTGACGATTTTCAGCGCCTTCTTCCTGCCCCTCACCTTCATCGCCGGTGTGTACGGCATGAACTTCGAGCGGATGCCGGAATTGCGGAACCCCTACGGCTACCCCGCCTCCCTGGCCTTCATGGCCCTCACCGCCCTGGGCGTGTTCCTGTGGATGCGAAAGCGCGGCTGGCTGCGCTGATCCTGGTCGCCGCGGCGATCCAGGCCCAATCGCCTCCTCACCCGGAGAGGTGGGAGGCGCTCCAGGCCCGTGGCGCGCGGATCGCGGCGATCCGAATCGTCGTCCAGCCGGTGTTCGACCTTTCGGATCCCAAGCAGGACACCTGGATCGGCCGCTTGGGGAACACCCTCCACCTGGATACCAGGTCCCAGGTGATCCGCCGCGAGCTGCTCTTCAGGGAAGGCGACACCGTGGACGCTCCGCGAATCCATGAGACCGAACGGATCTTGCGCGCGTTCCGGTTCATCAAGGATGCGGAGATTACTCCGGAGATCGCGCCGGATGGGTCCGTGATCGCGGTGGTGGAAGCGCGGGATGCCTGGACCTTGAAGGTCAGCGCGGGCTACACCCAGTCCGGCGGGCACCATTCCTGGGGATTTGGCCTCAGCGACCAGAATCTGCTTGGCACCGGGAAGACACTCTCCTTTCGAAGAGAGGTGGATCCGGACCGCTCGAGCAACGGGCTGACCTACAAGGACCCGCAGGTTTTCGGATCGCGCTGGACCTTTCAGGCCAACTACCAATCCCTCTCCGATGGATTCGCGCGGAGCTTTGCCCTCGCGCACCCGTTCTTCGCTTTGGAGACACCGTGGTCCTTCGATGCGTCCGCGTCCACGGTCGTCTCCCGCCTTCTCGTCTACGACCATGACACCCAGATCTTCGAGGTGCCCTCCAAACTCGATTCGGGGGCCGTGGGATTCGCCCTGCGGGTGGGAGGCGGTGAGTCGGAAGCCTGGCGCGTGGGCCTTCGCGCGGAGGCCTCCGATGCGCGCTACGGTGTGCTCATCCAAGATGCGGATCCCGGTCCGCTGTCCGCGCCCATCCTTCAGCCGCGACGCTTGCGAGGTCCGTCGTTCACGGTGGAATGGCTGCAGGATGGGTTCCGCGCGTTCAAGAACCTGGAAGGCATGGACACCCCCGAGGACTACAACCTCGGCTGGAGCGGGCAGGGCGCCTTGGGCGTCTACACGCGGGCGTGGGGGAGTACCGAAACCGCCCCCTATTTCCGCACGAGTCTTGCCAAAGGCTGGGCGCCGACTGAGCAGACGCTTCTGCTCGCCACCTCCTACGCCTCCGCGCGCCGGGGGCCATCCGGCGTTGAGAATGGGTTGGTGGGGGGAACGCTCACGGCCTACGCCTGGGGTTTTCCGCACCAGGTGCTCGCGGGATACCTAAGTGTGGATGCGACCCACCGGCCCGACCCGGAGAACCTCCTCTACCTGGGCGGTTTCGAGGGACTCCGGGGCTACACCGACCATGTCCACCCCGGCGACCGGCGCTGGCTGGCGTCCCTCGAAGAGCGCATTCTCACCGACTGGCGCTGGCTCGGCATCCTGCGGGTGGGCTTCGTCGTGTATGCCGATGCGGGGGCCATCCGCCGCTTGGATGGCCAGGGGTGGAGCCGCACCTACGCGGATGTGGGGGGCGGGCTTCGCTTCGGCGACCTCAAGAGCAGCCTGGGCCGCGTCGTCTACCTCACGATGGCCTACCCCCTCGTGAAGGAGCCGGGACAGGACAAGTGGCAGATCGTCGTGGGGAATGTTGTCAGGTTCTAGTCAGGGAAGGGGAGGCCGTCCCCTGATAAACTGCCTCGTTTGGCTTTGGAGTATCCATGAAGGTCCTGATCCTCGGCGTGAACGGATTCATCGGTTCCCATCTCGTGGGGCGCATCCTCCGCGACACGAATTGGGAAGTGTTTGGCATGGACCTCGGCACCCACAAGATCACCGAGCACCTGGGGCATGAGCGCTTCCACTTCGTGGAAGGCGACATCACCATCAGCAAGGAATGGATCGAATACCATGTGAAGAAATGCGATGTGGTGCTCCCCCTCGTCGCCATCGCCACGCCCAAGATGTATGTGCAGAACCCGCTCCGGGTCTTCGAGCTCGACTTCGAGGAAAATCTCCGCGTCGTGCGCCAGTGCGTGAAGTACAAGAAGCGCATCCTGTTCCCCAGCACCTCCGAGGTGTACGGCATGTGCCCGGACGCGGAGTTCGACGAGCACACCTCGCCCCTGGTGACGGGCCCCGTGCCCATGGACCGGTGGATCTACAGCACCAGCAAGCAGCTCCTCGACCGGGTCATCTGGGCCTACGGCTGGCAGCAGGGCCTCGATTTCACCCTCTTCCGCCCCTTCAACTTCATGGGCCCCAAGCTGGACAGCCTCAACACCGCAAAGGAAGGCAGTTCCCGCCTCGTCACCCAGTTCGTGTGGAACCTCATCCAGGGGGAACCGCTCAAGCTCGTGGATGGCGGGGCCCAGCGCCGCTGCTTCATTGATGTGGACGACGCCATGGACGGCCTGATGATGCTGCTCAAGAACGAGGGCGGTAAGGCCAAGGGCGGCATCTTCAACATCGGAAACCCGAAGAACGATCACAGTGTCCGCGAAGTCGCGGAGATGCTCCGCGATCTCTGGGATAAGCACCCCAAGCGCAAGGCCATGGGCGTCGCGCTATCCCCGCTCGTGGAGACGAGCAGCGGCGATTTCTACGGCAAGGGCTACCAGGATGTGCTTACCCGCACCCCGAGCATCAAGCGCCTCGCCGAGACCTTCGGCTTCGATCCCAAGATCGGCATGAAGGCGAGTCTCGCCAAGAGCCTCGACTTCTTCCTCGAGGAATACGAAGCCATGGAGCAGGTGGCGGACAACGACTAGGCTCCCGGCTTCTGGCCACCCGCTACCGGAGGCCAGGAACCCGCGGGAGCCGGTAGCCAGGAGCCGGTAGCCGGATATGACGCGTCGCGAAAAGCTTACCTACCTCTTCCTGTGGGCCGCGTTGGGCCTGCTGCCGCTCTTTCTGCGACCGCTCTGGGAGCCGGACGAGGCGCGCTACGCGGAGATTCCGCGGGAGATGCTCGCCCGCCACGATTGGTTGACGCCCCACCTCAATGGGGTTCTCTACTTTGAAAAGCCGCCGCTTCAGTACTGGATGTCGGCGGTGAGCCTCAAGCTTTTTGGACTCCACGATTGGGCCGCGCGACTTCCCCTCGCGGTGGCCGCCGCCATCTTGCTCTGGTGCGCGTGGAAACTGGCGAAGCGGCTAGGGGCGCGTGGGCCCATCTGGGCGGCGGTCATGGCTTCCACGACGCTGCTTTCCTTCATCGTCGGACAGATCCTGACCCTGGACGCCCTCTTCTCGGCCTTCGCGGTGCTGACCTTCGTCGCCACGGTGGAAGCGGTGGCCGTGGACATGGCCGGAGGGAATCCCAGGAAATGGCTCTTGCTACAGTTCACCGCCCTCTCCCTGGCTTTCCTCACGAAGGGGCTCGCTGCGGTGGTGCTTCCGGGCGGCGCGGTCCTTTTCTCACTGGCCTGTGCCAAGGGCAAGCCAGCCCTCCGAAAGGCCATCCTGCGGACCCTCTTCGATCCGATCGGATGGGTTGTGGCGCTGGTCCTCACCGCGCCCTGGTTCATCCTGGTGGACCGCGCCAATCCGGGGCATGCAAGCTTCTTCTTCCTGCATGAGCACTTCGCGCGCTTCCTGACCCACGAGGCCCAACGCCAGGGTTCGGATAATCCCTTTCTCGACAAGCTCTATTTCTTCGCGGTCCTCGGGGCGGGCCTGCTGCCATGGCTCTCGGCAAGCCTCGTAGGGTTGAAACGCGGGTGGGCCTTCGTACGGGCGAAGGGGCCCGAGGCTGGGGAATCCGGGCTCCACCGCTGGATCGTGGGCGCGACCTGGCTGGCCTTCGCGTGGCCCTTCGTTTTCTTCACGATTTCCGGGTCGAAACTGCCTCCCTATATCCTGCCCGTGGTGGTGCCCATCCTTGCTTTGGCCTGTGCCTTCGAGCGCAAAGGCGAAGAGCCAAAGACGCTGCGCCGGGCGGGAGTCGAGCTGTTGGTGCTCGGGGTGGCCTTCCTTGGATACGGGTTGGCAGCTACGAAGCTTCCCGCGAATTCGGGAGTGTGGGTAATTCTCCTGGGTGTCGCTTGGATCGTCTTTGGCGCGTGGTGTGTCAAGCCGCGTCATATGAGTGTGAAGATGCTCCTTACAGGCCTGGCGGGTTGCTTGGTGCTCCTCACCCTGACCACTGGTCGCGCGGCTGGGCCTTCCAAGGAACTCGCGCCCCTCATCAAGCTGGCACCCCCCAATGCCGAATGGATCAGTTTGGGCGTCTACCGGCAGGGGGTGCCCTGGTACACGGGGCGTAGGTGCGTGGTGCTGGATGGCACGGGCGAACTCGCCTATGGAAGGGCGCGACTATCTCCGGCGGACCAGGAGCGCTGGCTGCCTGAGGACCGCCAAGCCCTCCTGGGCCTGGCCCAGACCTTACGGGAGGAGACAGGGCATCCGGTCGTCGTCGTGGCTGAACCGAGGGATTGGCAAATTCTTCCCCAAGCCACGCGGGATGCCTTTCGCATCGTGATTCAGAATCATGGCAATGTCCTGGCGGAATTGAAGTAGACCTTCGCTGACCTATTTGCCTTCGAAGGCATTCTTGATGCCCCGTCCGGCTTCCTTGGCGCCTTTGCCCACGGCCTTGCCGCCCTTCTTGGCAACCTTGCCCACGGCTTTGCCACCCTTCTTCGCGGCGTGGCCGACCTCCTTGCCGCCCACCTTGAAGGCATGGCCGATCTCCCGCCCGGCCTGCTTGAGGTCCTGCTTCGGCGAGCCTTGGGGCGCGAGGGAGAGCGTGGCTGAGATCAAAAGCGGAAGGAGCATCCAGAAGCCTCGCCCCCATAATACGGCCTTGGGAGCATCGGTTCTCTGGGGGATCATGGAGGAATGGACTGGTCCCAGGACGATTTCGAAGAAGAAGCTGCTCAGGTTCCGGCCGCCCCGGGACAACGCCTGGGCCTTTGGGTGCGGGAGCACCTCCCGCTCGTCCTCTTCGCGCTGCTCCTCATCTCCGTGATGGTCGCCCGGGGCTTCTGGAGCCCCGATGAGCCCGACTTCGCCCAGTGCGTGAAGGAAATGCGCGAGCGAGGAGAGTGGCTGCTGCCCTACCTCAATGGTCAGCCCTATTCCGAAAAACCCATCCTCTTCTACTGGTGCATGAAGGCTTCGGCCATCGTGTTCGAGAAACTCACCGGAGGTCTCGGCTTCCAGCAGGGGGTCGCCGCGTGGGCGCTGCGCCTTCCCACAGTGATCGCCGCCATCGCCTTCATGGCGGCCTTTCAGCGCTGGGCGGTGCGCTTTCTCCAAAAAGATGTGGCCCACCTCGCGGTCATCATCCTCGCGACGACCCCGATCTGGTTTTGGCAAAGCCAGTTCATCCAGATTGATCTGTTGTTCTCGGTCTTGGTGGCGTGGGCGTGGCTCTGTTGGCTCGGTGGCTACCTCCTCCTCCGTGGACAGGTATCCGCGATGCGCGAGGGTGAGCACGCCGCGTGGTTTCTCAAGGCATGGGCCTTCCTGGCTCTCGCCTTTCTCGCCAAGGGGCCCCTGGCCTTGGTGCTGAGCTTTCTCCTCTTTGGAGCCTTCCTCCTGTGGCAGAAGGACGGGAAGGCGCTTCGTTCCATGCGTCTCGGCGTCGGGTTGTTGATCTTTCTCCTCCTCGTCGCCCCGTGGTCCGTGATGATGGCGATCAAGGCCGGGCCTCACTATGTCTACCAACTTCTCATCCACCAGAATTTCGAACGCGCCACCCACGCCTGGGATCACATCCAGCCTTGGTATCAGTACGGCATTTACATGCTGGGGGACTTTTTCCCTTGGGTGCTGCTGCTTCCGGCCCTGGGATTCTTCTTCATGGGAAGTGGCGCTCGCAGAGCGCCACTCGCGCGGTTCCTGGCGCTCGCGTGGTTCGTCCCCTTTCTCTTCCTGTCCTGGGTGGAGAGCAAGCAGGGCAAGTACCTGCTCATGGCCTATCCGTTTCTTGCCCTGCTGATGGCCGCGATGCTCCAGCCCCTCACGGTGGAAGGCGTGAGTGCGCGTCGAATCCGAAGGATCGGCGGTCTACTCGGCTTGGGCCTGGGACTCCTGGCCGGTGCGTTGCTCGCGCTCGCCTTCGGCGCGGGGGGCGCGAAGCTCCAAGGCCAAATCGCTCCCTACAAGATGCTCGTGCGTGTCCTGGCTTTCGTCACCACCCTTGGGGCGCTCTCCGTCGCGACCCGTGCGGCTACTGGCGAGGGGCGTTACCTGGTGCGCGAGACGGGCCTGACCCTTGGCCTGATCTTCCTGCTGGGTGGAACTTGGGGCTTCCACAAGCTGGATCCTCAAAAGGACACGAAACGCTGGACGGAGGCCGCGCTTCCCTTGATGGAGGGTCATCCCGTCTACTTCTGGGATGAGATTCGCAGCGGGGCGATGCTGTACACTCCTCGCACCATGCCGGAGATCCGCAGCGACGCGGGCTTGCTCGCGATGAAGCCCGGGGATCGCCTCGTGGTCATTGCCTCAAGGTGGGAGCCGGGCCATTTGGGGCTTACCCCCTCGACCATGGGGGAATTCCAGCCCATGCTCAGCATGAAGCAGGGCGGGGATGAGTGGATCCTGATGGAACGGCGCTGAAGGACGGCTGAGGAGCGGATGATGGCCCCAAATATCAAGGCGATTCCCCTGATCTTGTTTGGTGTGCTGCTCAACGCCGGCGCGCAGATCTGCCTCAAGAAGGGGCTAACCCATGGCATGAGCTTCGAGCTGGGCGCGCTGGTGAAGCTCTTCCAGCAGCCCTGGATCCTCGCCGGACTCGCCTGCTACGCGGTGAGCGTGGTCGTGTGGCTGAAGGCGCTTTCCATGGTCGAAGTGAACTACGCCTATCCCTTCCTCGCCCTCGGTTTCATCGCCAATGCCCTCATGGCGAAGGCCTGGCTGGGCGAGATCATCCCGCCCATTCGCTGGCTCAGTCTCGCCATCATCGTGCTCGGCGTCGCGCTCCAGGCCTGGAGCGGCAAGACCCCATGACTTGGGAGGAAGTGGATCCCAAGGCCAAGCTCGCAGGGCTCGCCCTCGTCGCGGTCCTGCTGGGATGGCTCTTCTGGCCCGCAGGCGCGGTCAGGACGGGTCCCGGTGTGCTCGCTCCCGACGATCCGGTCCAGGCCGCCTGCGAACCCCAAAGCTGGGAGGTGAACGGGTACAGGCTCAGCGCCTTGGCCTCCTTTTCCATGAAGGCCCGTGTTCTCTCCACGGAACGCTACTACTTCGATCGGGGATCGGACCTCGTGCCTCAGGATGTGGCCTTCGGCTGGGGGCAGATGTCTGATAAGCGCATCCTCGACCAGCTCACGATCCGCCAATCCGGTCGCTTCTACTTTTGGTCCTGCCAAGAATTTCCCATCTCCCGAGGCAACATCGAGACCCACAGCGCGAACATGCATCTGATCCCGGCGGACGCCTCCGTTCGGGACACGGATCTCTCCCTTCGTCCCGGCCAAGTTGTCTCGCTGGAGGGCTA
>JAFDVN010000161.1 GCA_018269025.1 Acidobacteriota bacterium
AGTGTGGCCGCCATCCTATGGCTCATTCTCCTGGGCCCTTTCATGTCTTCGGCGGAGGCCCGCGCGACGGTTCTGGTGCTGGTGCTCCAATTGCTCAATCCGCTCATGGCGGTGATGGAGCCCTGGGCGGTCCAGCCTCCGCCCCCGAGCCTCGTCACGCTGCAGATTCAGCCGCAGATCGAGCCGCCCGGAGAAGCTCGCCTGAAGTTGCTGCCCCCCAACGACCGCACCTTCCTGAAGGGCTGGCGTCAGCTTCAGGCCCAGGACTGGGCGACCGCGGAGACCACCTTCCAGGGCCTGGTTGGGGAAATCCCAGACCAGGCGGCCGTGCTGAACAACTTGGGCGTCGCGGAATTCATGCAAGGCCACTCCGGGGAGGCAGAGAAGCACTTCCAGGCTGCCTACCAGCTTGATCCCAGCCGGGCCGAGGTGCTCATGAACCAGAGCATCCTGGATTTCGACAAGTTGGATACGGTCGGCGGGGCGTTGAAGCAGGAGGCCGCCCGCGCGGCGGATCCGGCCCTGTTCAACGAGCTGGCTCTGCTCAACGAGGCGAAGGGCGGGGCCACGGGCCATCGCGTGTTCCCATCGCCCCTGCCGGACACGCCCGCCCGGGTGAAGGCGCTCGAGGATGCCTCCGGCGAACCGGACCAAACCGTGCCCATCTGGAATTCCCGCATCGCCCTTGGCGTGATCGTGCCGCTGCTCGCGCTCATCCTCCTCTGGTGGCGCTTCCGTCGGTCCCGTTACACCCCCTATGCCACTCAGTGCATCCGTTGCGGCGACCCCTTCCGTTCCACCGACAGCCCCCATCCCCAAGTCTGCTCCCAGTGTCACCATCTCTTCGTCGTGAAGGATGGCGTGCACGCGGAGAGTCGTAAGCGCAAGGTGGATCAGCTTGCCTCGCACCAACAAGCCACCCGCTGGATCCACCGCCTGCTCATCGTGCTCCTTCCCGGCTGCGACTCGGCCTTCCTGGGGGATACGAGCGAAGGTTTCTGGGAATGGTTCCTCGTGTGCATGGCCGGTGGAATCGTGATCGCCACGGGACCGACCGTGCGCTATCCCGGCGAAATCCTGCCTGACCCGCTCTCCCTCTGGCTGCCCTTGGGGGCTGCCTTCCTGGTCGTGCTCTACCTGCGTTCGTGGGTGAAGCTGCTTCCGAAACGGAGGATCTGACCATGGCGCTTGAAGGCTCCCTCCGCGATTTCGACCTCTTCTCCCTGTTCAACATGATCAAGATCCAGGGGAAGAGCGGCACCCTGGTGCTGACGCGTGGCCAGGAATTCGTAAAGGTCTACTTCGACAACGGCGAAATCGTCGGCGTGGACTCCAACCAGGTCCGCATGGAGGACCGGGTGGGCAGCATGCTCGTGCGCCTGGGACGACTTACGGGCGAGGAATTGCTGGAGATGATCCAGCGCCAGCGACAGACCTTGAAGCGCATGGGGGTTCTCCTCATCGAGAGCGGCAAGGTCAGCCCCCACGACCTCCAGGACGCGCTATCCCATCAGGCGATGGCCATCCTCCATCGCACCTTCCGCTGGGTTTCAGGCGACTACCGATTCGATAGCATCATCCCCTCGGACCTGGACCGCGACCACTTCCCGGCCATGCCCGTGGACACGGTGTTGATGGAGGCCGCGCGGGTCCAGGACGAATGGCCAGAGGTGGAACGCAAGCTGCCCTCCTTCGACATGCCTGTCGCCCGCACGCCCAAAGCCGCGGCGCTGCAATTGGACATTCATAAGGATTTGGCGGGTGTCCTGGAAGGGCATGGGGCCTCCGCCCCCGGAACTTCCGGCCTTAGCCACGAAGAAGAGATGGTCCTCTCCTACTTCGACCTGCCCCAGAGCATCGAGGAAATCGTCCAGGTCAGCCGCTATGACGAACTGGACACCTGCAAGGCCATTCTCGCGCTGATGCAGAAGGGCCTGCTGGAAGTGACGGCCCGCACCGAGATTCCCAGGGTCGTTCGCCCTTGGGTGGACGACGCGCCGGACGAGCCCTTGGTGGAGGAGCCCGATACCCGCAGTGCCCTTCTGTGGCCCCTGGTGGCGGTCTTCCTCGCCGTGCCGCTGATCCTTTGGGTGCCCAAGGGAAGGGGAAGCTACAACCTTGGCCTCGCAAGCCTTCAGCCGGCGGATGTGTCCGTGGTGAACGACGGTCCGACTCGCATGCTCCAGGCCTGGGCCTTCCGGATGGCGAGCCCCACGGATGGCGGACGACCCTTGGCCGAGGCCCTCGGACGGCCCATGCAGGGAGCGAATCCGGTGCAAGACCTGAGCAAGTTGCCCGATCCCATGGCATCCGCTCCCGCCTTGCCTTCCTCTCCTGCGTCCGCCTCCAAGACGGCCTCCCGCTAACGAGACTGGACCACGATGTTCATCGAGCAACGGCGGGGGTCTCTGGAAGTCATTTGCGGCCCCATGTTCTCAGGCAAGTCAGAGGAGCTGATCCGCCGCGCGACACGGGCGCTCATCGCCAAACAAAGGGTCCAGGCCTTCAAGCCCGCTCTGGATGATCGTTATGAGGTGGCCGCCATCGCGAGCCACAGCAAGGCCCGCCTGGAGGCCGTGGCGGTGCAGGGAAGCGCCGACATCCGGCGCTTGCTCGCGCCGGATACCGAGGTGGTCGCCGTGGACGAGGCCCAATTCCTGGATGAGGGCCTCATCCCCCTGGTGGAAGCCTTGGCGAACCAGGGCGTGCGCGTCATCCTCGCCGGGCTCGACCAGGATTTTGCGGGTCGTCCCTTCGGCATCATGCCCGCGCTGCTGGCACGAGCGGAGTTCGTCCAGAAGCTCCACGCCATCTGCATGGTCTGCGGCGCGGCGGCCAGTCGCAGCCAGCGGCTTGTCCGCAGCGGCGGCACCGTGTTGGTGGGCGCGGCGGAAGCCTACGAGGCCCGTTGCCGCCACTGCCACGCGGGCCCGAGCGAAGACGCGCCCCGCATGGTTCCTGAAGGCTGACGAAAGCCGCTCGGAGCGCTAAACTGGAAGGTCGGACCCGCTCGCCGGGTGTCCCGGGCGCGCTGCTGCAGTGCCCGCCTTTTAAACTCTCCGCCCGCGGCTGCAGGGCATGACCGAGGAGTTCCCATGGCTGGCGCCTACGCCACCTTCAAGCACATGACCGACTATGTCGGCTTTGAGGGCCTGTTGACGGAAGAGGAAGTCGCCGTCCGCGAAGCGGCCCGCGAGTTCGTCAACGCCGAAGTGCTTCCCATCATCGAGAAGCACGCCCAGGATCAGACCTTTCCTAGTCACCTCATTCCCATGATGGGCGAGCTCGGCTTCTACGGTCCTTCGCTCCCTGAGGAGTACGGCTGTGCGGGACTCTCCTCCGTCGCCTACGGCCTCCTCATGTACGAGCTGGAGCGCGGCGATTCGGGCCTCCGTTCCTTCGCCTCCGTGCAGGGCTCCCTCGTGATGTGGCCCATCTACGCCTACGGCTCCGAAGAGCAGAAGAAGTACTGGCTGCCCAAGCTCGCCAAGGGCGAGAAGATCGGCTGCTTCGGCCTCACCGAGCCCGATTTCGGCTCCAACCCTGGCGGCATGCTCACCAAGGCCGTGAAGGAGCCGGGCGGCAAGTGGCGCATTAACGGTACGAAGATGTGGATCACCAACGGCACCGTCTCCGATGTGGCCGTCGTGTGGGCCCAGACCGAGGATGGCATCCGCGGCTTCCTCGTGGAGAAGGGCACGCCCGGCTTCAGCGCGCCGGAGATGAAGGGCAAGTGGTCCCTCCGCGCCTCCACGACTTCCGAGCTCGTGCTTGAAGATGTGATCGTGGATGAGGCCAAGAGCCTTCTGCCCAATGTGAAGGGCCTCAAGGGTCCCCTGGGCTGCCTCACCCAGGCCCGCTACGGCATCGCCTGGGGCGCACTCGGCGCTGCGGACGCCTCCTACCAGTGCGCCCTGGACTACGCGCTCCACCG
>JAFDVN010000162.1 GCA_018269025.1 Acidobacteriota bacterium
AGGTGGCGCAGGAGCTTTTCGCCCATGCCGGTGCCGCGGATGTCCTTCAGGAAGTACATCTTCCGCAGTTCGCAGGTGCTTGCTTCCGCGCCGTCCTCCGAACCTGCAAGGGGGGCGAAACCGCCGCCGCCGAGGATGCGGTCGGCGTCATCCACCACGACGAAATAGGCCGCGCCGGGCTTTGAGTAGGCGGCGCTTATGGCGTCCACCTCCGCGTCGTGGAGGGCGAAGCCGGGCCCATCCGCGCCGAACTCCGGCATCACCGTGCGGATGAGCGCGGCGACGGCGGCGTCGTCTTCAGGGCGGATCGGGCGGAAGCTGAGGTTCATGGTCAAAGGATGAAAACAATCATCCGCAGATTACGCCGATCCCTCAGATTTTAATAAACTAGATCAGGTGCTTGTAATCTGCGGCATCGGCGTAATCTGCGGACAACCATTCATTCTTCTTTCACCAGCTCCCACGGCTTCTCCGGCCAGAGGTGACGGGGATAGCGCCGGGACAGCGCGGGACGCAATTCCTGGTAGGCCTTGTGCCAGAAACCGGCGAGGTCAGTGGTCACCTGCACGGCGCGGTGGTTGGGCGCGAGCAGGTGCAGCACGAGGGGCTGGCCCGCGACGCGGGGGCATTCTTTCATCCCGAGGAAATCCTGGAGGCGGCTTTCGAGGAAGGGCCGCTCGCCGCCGTAGTTCACGGCCACGCGGCGCTTGGGCAACTGCACGAAGGCGGGGGCGAGCTGATCCACCTTGCGGGCGAGGTCCGCGCCCAAGGCATCTGCAAGCACCCATGACCAATCGAGGGCTTCGAGTTCCTTCAAGGTGGCGACGCTTTGCGCGCCGACTCGGGCAAGGTGGTGGCGCAGGTCGGAGGGAAGGCCCAGCTCCGGTCGCATCGCGGCGAGGAAGGCCAGGCGCTCCATGAGCGCTGTGAACACCTCTGAAGGTTTAGCCAGGAAACGCTCCGCCAGGATCGCCGACGCGCCTTCATCGCCGGGCTCTGCGGCCTTGCGGGTGACATCCAGGCAGGCCTCGCCGTACCAGAGCCCGGATACGATCTCCACGCGGCCCTTCGTCGCGTTGAATTCAAGGGCATCCTCCTCGCGGAGCTGGTCCGGGAAGGCTTCCAGCAGCCATTCGGGTTCCAGCGCGGAAGCGAGGCGGATGCTGACGCTCGCGCGCCTCGCATCCGCATCCAGCGCGAGGAGCAGGTCGGCCTTCACGCGACTGCTCGCGTCCAGCACCGCGCCTCCGCCTTCGCACATGCGAACGCTGCGGCCTTCGCCCCGGCTGGCGACCCGGTCGGGATAGGCGGGGAGCAGGGCCCGTTGGAGGGCCGTCTCGGGGTCCGTGGCTCGATCTTGGGCCTCCCCGAGGCTGCGTCGCGCGAGGCGCGCGCGGTGGACAGCGCCGGGGTCGAGGCTTGCCGCCCTCATGGCCCCGGCATGGAAGGATGCGGCCTCCGCCTCGCGGTAGGCATCGAGCCGCGGTAGGAGATCGCAGGGCAGGGCGGCGCCGCTTCCTTCTCGCCGATCCAGATTCATGCGCGCGGAAAGGTCGCCGCTCTCCAACAGTGCCGCGGCGAGGCGCGCCGTGTCCGCGATGCCTTCGTCCTCGCCTGAAAGGACGAGCCGCGCGAGGCGCGGATGCAGGGGCAGGTCTACCATGCGGCGACCCATGGCCGTCATCGCGCCATTTGTGTCCAGCGCGCCGAGCTGGCGAAGCAGTTTCTCGGCGGACTTGAGTGAAGCCTCCGGCGGCGCGTCGAACCAGATGAGCGAGGCAGGATTAGCGATGCCCAGCGCGTGCAGGCCAAGCAAGGCTTCCGCGAGATCCGCCCGTTGCAGTTCGGGTGCGTCGAAGCCCGGCCGCGCGCGGAAATCGCTCTCGGTGAAGAGCCGCACGCAAAGGCCCGGGCCCGTGCGCCCGGCGCGGCCCATGCGCTGCACGCCCCGGGCCTGGCTGATACGCACCGTGGCCAGGGTGGACAGGCCCGACCAGGGCGAGTGGCGGGCTTCCCGGGCGAGGCCCGAATCCACCACGGTCGTCACGCCCTCCAGCGTGACGCTGCTTTCGGCCACATTGGTGCTGAGGATGACCTTGGGGGCCTCACTCGGCGCGAGGGCCTCCTGTTGGGCCTCGGCGCTCAATTCGCCGTGGAGGGGAAGGACGCGGAATCCGAGACGCGCGCTCGGTGCTTCCAGCGCGCGGGCGCAGGCGCGAATCTCCGCCGCGCCGGGCAGGAAGACGAGGGTGTGGCCCTTCAAGGGATTGAGTTGCTGGACCGCTTCGGCGACCCGTTCGGCCAAGGGTCGGGCGTCCTCGCGCGTCGCATGACGGACCTCGATAGGGAAGCCCCGGCCTTCGCTGGCGAGCACCGGGGCGTCGAGGAAGGCCGCCACCGGCGCGGCGTCCAGGGTGGCGCTCATGACGATGAGCTTGAGATCGGGGCGGGTTGTCTTCTGAATCCGGCGCAGCAGGGTGAGCGCGAGATCGGTGTGCAGGTGCCGCTCGTGGAATTCATCCAATACGAGGGCGGCGATGCCCTTCAAGTCCGGATCGCTTTGGAGGCGACGGAGCAGCAGGCCCTCCGTCACGAAGCGCAGGCGCGTGGCCTTCGACACCTTGGATTCAAATCGCACGGCGTAGCCCACGGTCGCGCCGAGCGGCTCGCCCATCTCCGCCGCAACCCGCGTGGCCGCGAGACGCGCCGCGAGGCGGCGAGGTTCGAGAACCCAGCATTCGCCGTCACCGAGCAGCCCTGCCTCCAGCAAGGCTCTCGGCACGCGGGTTGTCTTGCCCGCGCCCGGTTCCGCCGTGAGGACGAGATTAGGGCCGCGCTTCAGGGCGGCGATGAGGTCGGGTAGGAGAGCTTCGATGGGCAGCGGCATGGCGGAGCATCTATGATCGTCCAATCCCGGAGCCCGCCATGAGCGAAGTCTTCAAGGCCAGCCGCCTCACCAAGGACAACCGCCTCTTCCCCACCGTCATCGAGGTGTCGGACCAGGCCGTGCTGCGGCGCAAGCGGAGCTGGTTCACGGTGAACGAGATGAGCATCCACCTGAGCAAGGTGGCGAGCGTCCGCATTGACACGGGCCTCTTCTTCGCCGATGTGCTCATCGAAAGCAGCGGCGGCAGCGACGCCATCAAGAGCCACGGCCACTCCAAGGGCGACGCCCGGCGCATGAAGGAGCTCATCGAACAGGGACAAGGCCGCCTCGCGTCCCAGACGAAGGGCTAACATGGAGGGCCTTGGCACCGGAATCCGACTGGACACGGATGGCGACTGTCCCCATTGCGGGCGGCCCATTCTCGGTGTCTCCCACGACCGCTGTGACGCGTGCACCAAGCTCATCACTGGATTCGAGGATCTGGCTTCCGTCGCCTCCCGATTGAACGCCATCGCGCCGGGGTGGACTGTGGACCGGCTCAAGGCCTGGATCGCGCGGTTGCCCGAACAGCTCGCCTTCGCCTACCAGCGGCATGGCTGGAAGAATCTCGGCTGGTGGGCGGAAGAGACGCTTTGGGAAGGCTGGGCCCGCACAGAAATGAGCCTGCGCGGGCGAGGGAAGGCCCTCCAGCTTGAAGAGGTGATCGTGGAACGCGTGCAAGTCGCCGGGCTGGACGAGGCTCGCCCCTTCGTGGATTTCCGTTTGGAGGGACGCCGCCGGGCCTACCTGTACGAACCGGCCCGTGGCCGGGTGCTGGAGGGCTCGGACGCGCCACGACCCTTCCAGGAGTTCTGGACCGCGCGTTTCACGGGACTCGAATGGCCTTCGGACCTGCCGCCCTGCCTAAGTTGTGGCGCGGGGTTGCCCTTGGAGGCAAGCGCGTGCCCGCATTGCACGACGCCCGTGCAGCCTTCCATCGGCCCCTGGTCCGTGATCCGGCTCTGGCCGCTGGACGCCCAAGGCTCCCCGGTGCTGGCCCATGGGAATGGCGAAGGCGTCTTGGACACCCTGCTCGGCGGGCTTTCGGATCTGATCTAGGGACGAATCGCTTCCTGGAATGCGCGGGGATCATCGGCGCAAACCATCACCCTCGTCTTCGCCCGTCCGGGTCCTAGCAATCCGATGGGGCGGACCGGAGCGTTCAGTTCAACGAGCAGCGGAGTGGAGCCCGGCATCCGGAAATCGTGGGCGGTGCGGTGGAAGCGGAGCCGCGCCCAGTCATCCTGGAACTCCGGGAGCGGGCCGACGGAGGCCACCTGATCCTTTCGAAGGTCCAGATGGGCCAACAGACCTTTGTGCAGGCGGATCGCCTCGCCCGTGACCGTATGGGGGCGGCGGCGGAAGGAGGCCCAGAGCCCGAGCACCCACAGTACGCCATAGAGATCAATCGCGTGGATGATGAGCCGCGTCGCAGGTTTCAGGTGTCGGAGCAGCACCTCCAGCAGCACAAGATCCCCCAGGAGCAGCAGGGGCAGCGCGGGCAGGATGGCCGCGAAGGCCGATTCCCGGTGGTAGCTGTATCCCGATGGATCGGCGCGCCGCCAGCCGCCCGCAATGAATCGGAATGAGGTTCCGAGCAACACGGTTTCCTTCGCGATGAGACGGGACACGCGGGGTGGAAGGAAGGCCCTCAGGGGAGTTGCCAGATGGTCCTCGGGCAACTCGCTTCCTTCTGGGGGCTGACGCAGAAAGGCCCGGATCATGAGCGCGATCAAGCCTGCCTCGAGCGCCGCGCCGGTGGCGAGCTTCGCGATTCGCCAAGGCCCCGGCGCGTGGCTGAAGAGAAGGCCCGCGCCTTCCACCATCAGCACACAGGGGACGAGAAGGCGCGTCCAGGGCAGGCGGCCTCGACCAACCTTCGCCGCGAGGAGGAGGATGCGCAGCGCAAGCAGGGCGAGCAGCGCGAGCCCGAAGGCGTGAAGGAATGATCCGCTCATGCTTTCAGTCTGAGGATCGGGATGGGACGACCTGCCGCGGAATCGGCGAATGGGCCCCGTGAGTCGGCGATCAGGCGAATTTCGGCGCGTGCTTTTCCAGGAAGGCCTTCATGCCCTCTAGCGCGTCGGCGCTTCGGATGGCGGCCTTCATCTGCTCGCCTTCGGCCTTCAGCAGCCCGAGCAGCGAATCCGGCGTGAGCCCCGCGTTGCGGAGCGCCGAGGCCTTGATGCGGGCCATGGCCTCCTCGGGGCCGTGGGCGAGACGCTGGGCCCAGACCTTTCCGACTTCGCCGAGCATTTCCACATCCACCACCTCGTGCACGAGGCCGTGGGCCTTCGCGCCTTCCGCGTCGAGCGCATCCCCCGTGAGCATGAGGCGCAGGGCGGCGCTCGGCCCCGCCGCGAGGTGGAGCAGCACGCTTCCGCCCCAATCGGGGTGGAGGCCCACCTTCACGAAGGCCATGGAGAACTTGGCATCGGAGGACGCGATCCGCAGATCCGCGCCGAGGGCGAGGCTCAGGCCCGCGCCGGCGCAGGGGCCGTTGACGAGGGCGAGCACGGGCTTGGGCAAGGTTCGCAGGCCGTGGGCCACCTCGACGCCGAGGTCCAAGAGCCCTTCGAGTTCCTCCATGCGGCCCGCTTCGAGGGCCGAGAGGATCCATCCGAGATCGCCCCCCGCACAGAAGCCTCGGCCTTCGCCCCGCAGCACCAGCGCTTTCACGCCGGGCTCCGAAGCCTTGCGGAGCGCTTCCCGGAAGCCCTCGGCCATTTCAGGCACAAGCGCGTTGAGCTTGTCGGGACGGTTGAGCGTGAGCGTGACGATGCGATCGTGGACTTCGACAAGGGTGGGGTTCATGCCTTTTCTCCAAACGCTTCCGCGGCCTGCACGAAGCCGTTGAAGAGGCCCCGGGCGGCGTCCCCCGCGGCGTCGGGCAGGGCGACGAGGTTTTCGGGATGCCACTGCACCCCCACCACCCAGCGATCCGGGTCCTCCGCTTCGAGCCCTTCGATCAGGGCCTGGCCCTGATTCAGAGTCTGGGGATGGAAGGCGGTGGCCTTCAGGCCCTTGCCGAGCTGCTTCACGGCCTGGTGGTGGCGACTGTTTACGGCGACGGCATGTCCTCCCAGCAGATCCGCCAGCCGCGAACCGTGCGTGACGCTCACGGTGTGGCGCAGCTCGGGCACCTCCGGCGTGCCGTGGCTGTGCAGGTCCGAGGCCGCGCCGGTGGCGCTTGGAATGTCCTGGATCATGGAACCACCGAGGGCGACATTCAGGATCTGGTGGCCGCGACAGATGCCGAAGATGGGCAGATTCTTCTCCCAGGCGCTGCGGATGACCGGGATCTCGCGATCATCCCGGGCGCGATCCACTTCCGCCGTGGGATGGATGGGCTCCTTGGGATCCCAGTGGGCCGGGTCAATGTCATCGCCGCCGGTGAGCAGGAGTCCCGTCACGCCCTCGAAGCTCGGCGCGGGATCGTCCACGGAACAGAGGTGGATCGGCCCCTTCCACCCGGCCGCCTTCAGCGCTGGGATGTAAAACTCGGTGGCGCGGCGCTTATCCCGGCAGCAGACGAGGATGCTTGACATGGGGGGGCCTCCGGCGATCATGGACACCCTACCAGCTCAGATGGTCTGAGGACGGTGCGGTGGAGAGCTCCACCGGGAATAGGAGGACGACATGTCCGGATCCCTTAACAAAGTGCTCCTTATCGGGAATCTGGGGCGGGACCCCGAGCTGAAGATGACGACGACGGGCCAGCCCGTCGCGCGGTTCAGCATCGCCACCACGGAAACCTGGAAGGACAAGGCGGGCGAAAAGCAGTCCAAGACGGAATGGCACAACATCGTCGTCTGGGGCAAGCAGGCCGAGATCGCCGAGAAGTACCTCAAGAAGGGCAAGCAGGTTCTCATCGAGGGCCGCATCCAGTACCGGGAGTATCAGGATCAGCAGGGCGTGAAGAAGACCGCTTGCGACATCCGCTGCGACAACTTCCAGATGCTCGGACGCATGGAGGACGGCGGAGGTCGCTCTGAAGGCTCCTACAACCGGGGCGGATCGTCTTCCATGGCGAACGCGCCGGACTACGACGACATGCCGCCCCCGGCCGGTGGCCCTGACGACGACATCCCCTTCTGAGCCGCTCCGTGGAAGCGACTCAACCAGGTCTGGATCACGAGCCGAGCGAGGAGCGGTCCATCCACTGGCGCCGCCGGAACTGGTACGCCGTGTGGGCGGTCCTGCTCCTCGCCGCACTCGCCTTCTGGGGATGGTGGGAAACGCCCGCAGTTTCGGGCACGGGCCACCTGGTGCTCAGCGTGCGCGTGGTGGACCTGCCCCCCGGCACCCAGGCGCGAGTCTGGGCCGGTCCCGCCGCGCGTTGGAACACGCAACCCAGCCCATTCGAAGGGCCCTGGGTCGTGGCCGACCCCACCAAGCCGCTGCCCATCCCTCCCATCGTCATCAAGGCCGGCCTGCGGCGCTGGCATCAGGGCTACATTCCGCGCCTCACCAGCGATGAGGTGGTCCTGTGCCTGGATCCGCCCCAGGGCCCACCCCGCTACGCCGCCTATGACCTTCGGGCCGACCTCAATGCCGGCCTCGCGGGGCCGCACCGGAAGCTCCTCGTTTCCGGACCCCTCCGCTGGGGCACCTTATCAAGTGATGCATCACGGCCCTCTCCTCTATTACCCTGAAGGTTCGACCTCGAAAGGATTGCCATGCGCGCCCTCATCTCCACGCTGACCCTCCTTCCTGTGGCCCTCATCGCCCAGGCACCCGCCCCTGCGGCCCAGGCTCCCGCCAGCCTCTCCGACCAGATCAAGGCCCAGGCCCCGGCCATCGAGGCGCTCAAGAAGAATGACCCCGCTGCCGCTCTCGCGAAGGCTGAAGCCCTGATCCCCGCCATCGCGCCCGTCTACAACAAGACCGACTTCGCCAAGGCCCAGGACAGCATGGGCGAGTTCAACGCCCTCTCCGACATCTACCGCACCGCCGCCAGCTGCGCGGATGCGGCCGGCCAGTGGGAGAAGGCCCAGGACTACGCCACCAAGGCGAAGGCCGCCGCCCAGGCGAACTACGATGGGGCTCAACAGCCTTTCAACGCGTTCAAGGACAGCTGGAAGAAGGCCCAGGCCGAGGCTCAGAAAAACCTCGACGAGGAAGCCACCCTCGCCAAGGTGGAGAAGCCCACGGCGGAGCAGGTCAACCGTCTCGCCTTCCTCCAGCACAATCAGGCTGTCTTCCAGAAGAATGTGGACAACGGCAAGGCGATGGTGGACGCGGTGGATGCCCGCCTCAACCTGCTCAAGGACCAGACCAACGACTTCGATCCCTTCATCGCCAACATCACCGAGCGTCTGAAGTCCGAAGCGGCGAACCTCGACAAGTTCAAGGGCGATAAGAAGGCTTTCGCTGCCGCGGCCCTGAAGGGCGCGGACGCCTACAAGGACAAGGATCAGGAGGTTACCTATCTGCGTCGCCTGCAGGTGCTGGATCCTTCCAGCAAGGCCATCGCCCACAAGATTGATGTGCTCCTGGGCAAGGCCAAGGACGAGCCCGTGAAGCGCCACACCCCCCGCAAGAAGAAGAGCCACTGATGCGCCTCCGGGCCTTCCTGCTCCCGGTCTTCGCCCTGACCCTGGCCCTTCCGGCCAGGGCGCAGGTCTTCGCGGATGCCTTCAATGGCAAGCGGGACGGTTGGGATGTGAAGCTCAAGGCCGGTGACGCGGCGTCGGTGCGCCAGGAGATCGAGGGATTTCTCGCCATCCAGGGCGCCAACGCCAGTCCGACCAACTACAGCGACCAGCATGCCCTCGTGGGCGCCCGCGGCCTCGAGGCGCGCGCCTGCGTCGCCACGGGTGATTGGGAAGCGGCCCTGGACAACCTCCAGAAGGCCGCGACCACCGCGACCGCCAACCTCACCGCCACCGAGGCCTCCTTCGCCAAGCTCCAAACCGAGCACAAGGACAAGCTGACCTTGTGGAAGGGCGAGATGGGCGATGCCCAGGCGAAGTTGGACCAGCTCAACGGCGCGGCGGGGCTCACGGAAGATCAGATGAAGCTCAAAGGTCAGCTCCAGACCTATGTGGCCGAGCATCAGTCTTCGATCCAGCACAGCGAGGACGCCCTCAAGGCCATGGACAGCGCGCTCACCGCTTTGCGGCAGGAGAAGGCGGACTACGACGCTTCCGCCGCGTCCTGGTCCGCTTTCCTGGACAAGGAGAAGGCGGATATCTCCGCCGCGGGTGGGGCCTCCGCCTATGTCTCCCAGAAGGTGGAACAGGTCAAAGGCGACACGACGAAGTCTCCTTTGGAGCGCTTGGCCTACACGGAACGCCTCCTCCGCCTGGACCCCTCGAACGCGGCCGCGAAGCGGTTGGAGGCGAGCCTCACCGGCAAGCCTCCGGTTCCAGCGGCCAAGAAGAAGGCCCGGCGGAAAAAGGGTTGAAGTCGCTTTCCTGAATGAAGAAGGGCGCCTCAAGGGCGCCCTTCTTCGTGAGGCACAATGGATCAGAAGGTGACGCCGAATCCCGCGCGCACATAGCTGGTGGCCGGGGGATCGCCCGCGTCCGCGTTATGGCCCGTGAGGCTCGTGTGGTAGGTCACTTCCAGGGTGAAGCGGGCCCCGGCGTCCCCGCCGAAGGTGTTGCCGAAGCCGATCTCACCCCCCATGCGGCTCTTGTTCACCGAGGTGTAGTCCGAGTACCAGCTGTCGAACCCGTTGTCGCTGTATTCAAACTTTTCGAAGTCGGCGGAGAGGCCACCCAGGAGATAGAAGCCCCGGTGGCGCCAGGCGCCGCCATTGGGGAAGATCTGAAGGTCGCCGCCCAGATTGAAGGAGGAGTGGCGAAGGTCCACGGTGGCGTAGCCGGGAGCCGTGTTTGTGCCGGTGTTGCTTGTGCCCGCGAGGTTGAGACGGATTGCGAGGTTGCGGCTGGTGGGGAAGGAGAGCGAGAAATTCACCCCGAGGCCCACATCGTATTGCTCGGTCTGAGCGGAGCCAGGGGTCTGGGAGCCCGGATAGTCCGGGTAGGTCGTGCTGTTGAACCCGCCCGTGGGCGCGATCAGGTCGAGGGTAACGCTGGGATGGACTTCCTGGGCCTGGGCAGCCGGGGCCAGCAGGGCCAGGAGAGGGAGAAGGGCGAGGCGTCGCATGGGAGGCTCCTGAAAAGGGGTCAAGGGCTAGCTTGCGAGGGCCGTGCCGGTCTCGGCAAGTGACCCTATACGAATGAGATGCGTCTTGGGTTGAGGAGGTTGAGCCAGGCTGCCGTGTCGCAGGGCACCTCAGGGGGAGGGAAGAATGCAACGCCTTCCCGGATGGCTTAACCTGGAGTTAAAGAGGATGTCATGGTCTGGAAGCAGGATCTCGCCAAGCTGAAGGCGACCATTCGGGACACCGGCGCACCCCCGCCGCCCCTCCCAAAACCGAAGGCCAAGCCTGTTGAAGTCAAGGAACTGCACGATGAGGACGCCTTCTTCCTCGCGGCCATGGGTGCTCCCGCGGCCCCTCCCAGGCTGCCGATGGCCCCTCGGCCTTTGCCTCAGCCTGCGGTTCCTTCATCGGAGGTCGTCTTCGAAACGGAGATGGGTGACCTGAAGGGAATGAAGCCCCTGGCCCGCAATCCCGTGCTTTCGCCGATGAAGGCCGCGCCTCCCGCGCCCCTTTCCGTTCCGATCGAACCGGAAGTCCCCGAGGTGGCCAAGCAAGCCACCGCGCCGAGCCCGGTGAGCGAGCCCATCGAACCTGAAGGACCCCATCCTCACGGCCCCCAGCGCATCCAGTTGGCGGCGGGCATGGCGGTGGAGGTGGACGCGGCTTTGGATTTGCGCCACCACAGCCCCGCGGATGCGGTTGGCCGCCTGCGGGACCGGGTGGAGGACGGTGCCCTCCTGGGCTGGCGCACGCTCCATGTTCAGCTCGGAGAGGACGAACCCCTCCGCGCGGCCTTCCTCGCCTTCCTGGAATCGGGTGGCGCGGCCCGAATCAACCGCTTCGCGCAGGCCCCCATTCCGATGGGTGGCACGCAGGCCTGGATCCTCTACTACTGAATCGCCGCGGACGAAACGCGAAGGAGAACCGATGAGTCTGTTGGTGGTGGGCAGTGTGGCCTTTGACGATGTGGAGACGCCCCTGGGCCGCCGTGAGCGTGCCCTCGGGGGTTCCGCGACCTACTTCTCCTTGAGCGCCAGCCAGCACACGGATGTGCGCATCGTCGCCGTGGTGGGTGAGGATTTCGGCGAGAAGGAGATGGGCGTTTTCAAGGATCGCCCCATTGACCTGCACGGCCTGGAGCACCGCCCCGGCAAGAGCTTCCACTGGAAGGGGGCGTACCAATGGGATTTCAACGAAGCCAAGACCCTCGAAACGCACCTCAATGTCTTCGCGGACTTCCATCCGCGGCTGCCAGAGACTTACCGGGGAAGCGACTACCTCTTCCTGGGCAACATCGCGCCGGAGCTCCAGCTCGATGTGGTGCGCCAGATGGCCACCCGACCGAAATGGATCGCCCTCGACACCATGAACTACTGGATCAGCGGGTCCCGGGAACCCTTGGAGCGTGTGCTTAAGGAGGTGGACATCCTCCTGGTGAACGATGGCGAGGTCCGTGCCCTCACCGGCGAGCGCCAGAATGCCCGGGCCTACCAGCGGGTCCGGGAGATGGGTCCCTCCGTCCTCGTGGTGAAGCATGGGGAGTTCGGAGTGAGCCTCTTCACCCCCGAGGGCGTTTTCGCGGCCCCGGCCTATCCCCTGGAAGAGGTGGTGGACCCCACCGGGGCCGGGGACACCTTCGCCGGGGGTTTCCTGGGATTTCTGGCACGAATCGGGCGTATGGACTTCCCAGCGCTCAAACACGCGACACTGGCGGGCTCCGTCTTGGCCAGCTTTACCGTCGAGCGTTTCTCCACCGAACGCCTTGAAACCGTTTCACCCAGAGAAATCCAGGAGCGGCTCACTCTTTTTTCCGACATGATCCGCGTCGAGGCTCTATAATCGTTCCACCTTCTACCCAATACTCGGGGGACACCATGGATCAGCCCAACCGGCAGCGCGTGATGTGGGCGCGCCTCCAGCGCACGGCAACCGCCCTGGCTTTCTGCCTGGCCGCTGGCTCGGCCGCCAATACCTTGACAGCCCAGGATGCTCCGGCGCCCGCGCCTCAGGCTCCCGCGACCTCTGCCCAGCAGGCCGCGCCCGCGGCGGACGGCAGCACGCCCGTTCCCGCCCATTCCTCCAAGTGGGATTACCCCAAATCCATCACCGCCAAGGACGGCCAGCAGATCTACTTCGTCCAGAAAGGTGACACCCTCTGGGACCTGGCCAACAAGTTTCTGAACAACCCCTACGCTTGGCCGCAGATTTGGGAACTGAACCAGTGGATCAAGGATCCCCATTGGATCTACCCCGGCGACCCCTTGATCATTGACGCGGGTCGTGGCGCCCAGGGCGCGACGCCCGAGGCGGTCGCGGGCGCCGAACCCATCCGCCTGGATGTGACGGCCCTCCGCCGTCCCGAACTGGCCTATTCCATTTCCGATTTCGTCCAGCAGCCCTTCCTCGCCCCCCAGGGCGCGGATGCCTGGTACAAGGCCAACGGCGCTTTCGAGATCACCGGCAAGAAGGATGACGGCAAATCCATCCTCGGCGATGGGGACACGGTCTACCTGAACGCCGGCGATGCCCAGGGCGTCCGGGATGGCGACCGCTTCGTCGTCATCAAGACGGTCCAGGAAGAGCTGAAGCACCCCGACACCAAAAAGAAGATGGGCGATGTGCTGGAGCAGGTGGCCATCCTTCGGGTGGATCACACCACGCCCAACGGCGCGGTGGCGACCATCGAGCGCTCCATGGATTCCGTGAGCGTGGGCGATCACCTCACCCGCTTCACCGAGCCTTCCGACATAAAGCTCGAACTTCGCAAGGACACTGACGAGCCCGTGAAGCTCCAGGATCCGGCCATCGAGGTGGTCTACACCCGCGACGATCACAAGCTGAACGGATTCAGCCAGCAGTTCCTCGTGGACAAGGGCTCCAACGACGGCCTGAAGGTCGGCGACATCCTACTCATGTCCCGCACGAACAACTGGCAGGGCAATGGCGGCGAGAAGGACACCGAGCACTTCGCGCATTACTTGGGTCAGGCCATCGTCGTCCACACCGACGCGGGCTCCGCCACCTGCCGTGTGCTCCGTTCGCAGGAAGAAGTCTATGTGGGGGACCGGCTCACCCGCTGAGTCCGGTTCTGCCCCGAACGAAGGCCCCGGAGATCCGGGGCCTTCGTCGTTCTAGGGTTGGAGCCGGATGACGAAGCGCCGTCCCCGGGTGGGCAGGCCGTAGGGGAAGGCCTCCACCTTCCAGCCCTCCGGCCGGACCTCGGATTCCCAGCCGGGTCCCTTCAGCGCCAAGAGGGGTGCGCCGGGTTTGCCATGCCGGGACCACCACGCGGCCAGGGCATCGAGGGGTGCGAGGGCCTTGGCCACCCCCAAGTCGCCTTGAAGCGAGGGGGTGGATTCAAAGCGTCCATGGACGGCGTCAAGGTTGGAAACGCCTAATTCCAGGGCGCTTTGCCGAACAAAGGCCAGTTTCTTCCCCGCAGCGTCCAAGCCGATGACTCGGAGATCGGGCCGGGCCAGGGCCAGGATGAGGGCTGGGGAGCCCATGCCGGTGCCCAGATCTACAACCCGTTGTCCAGCAGTGAGTTCGGATAAATGGGGCAACAGGGCCGACGCATCCAGAACCAGCTCCTCCCACCGGGTCGCTGGGGGCAAGGCCGTCAGCGCATGGGTCCGGTTCCAGCGGTCCAGCAGATCCAGCCAAGCCCGAAGCGGGGGTTCCAGGGTGGAGGGGAGAGCCGGAATCATGCGCTCAGGATGCCATCCCTGAAGGGAGCGGATCAGAAAAAAACGCCCGGACGGGCTTACGGGGCTCCAGACCCCTGAGTTGCCTTCGGTAAAAATCAAGTGGCAAAAAACGCATGAAAAGAATAAATCGTGGCCAAACCTGAGTTGACAGGGGGTGAATCGGGCGAAATACTGTCTTGGCTGAACATCTTGTCGAGGGATGATCCATGGCCGGCGTGAGCGCTCCCTTCCAGATTGATTGGGCTTCCCGTAGCAGTCTGCGCGGACCTTCCGAGAAAACATTGGGGAATCTCATCCGCGCGCTGCGGGAGCGGTTCGCCCCGGACTCCCTGGGTATTAGCATCACCTATGTGGATGATCGCGGGATGAAAAAACTCAACCGCGAACACCGTGGAAAGAATGAGACCACGGATGTGCTGAGCTTCCCAACCGAAGCGGGAAAGGGCGAGTTTCCGCACCTGGGCGACCTCGTCATCAGCCTTCCCGTCGCGGAAGGGATGGCGAAGAAACTCGGCGTGAGCCGCCGCCGAGAGGTGGAGACGCTGGTGATTCACGGTTTTCTTCATCTCTGCGGATATGACCACGAAAAGGACAACGGCGAGATGATGGCGTTGCAATCCCAGTTGGAAACGGAATTGCTCGGTGAGGAACCGCTGCCGATGACCCTCAAGCGCGGTCGCAAGTCCGGCTCCAAGGTGAAAGTGCTCAAAGACGGCACGCGGAAAGTCGTCACCGGCCGGGCCGCAGCCTCTCTTTCCCGGAAGGCGGAGGAGCGCAAGGCGAAGCAGGCCAAGAAGGTGAAGGACGCTAAGGCCGCGAAGAAGCGGGCCGAAACGAAGGCTGGCAAGAAAACCGGCAAGAAGGCCGCCACCAAAGTTCGGGCCGTCAAGCCCATTGTCCTTGGCAAGGTTGAGGGCGAGGCGAAGCGTGGTCCCGGCCGGCCCCGGAAGGGCGAGGCCAGGCCCGCGGGCGTGGTTCGAAAGGTGGTGCGCCGCAAGGTGCCCAGCCTCCGCAGCCCGGTCATCGCCTAAGAGGGCCTAAGAGGGCCTAAGAGGGCCTAAGTGGGCCTAAGAACGCTTAAGATCGCTGCCAGTCTGGCCCGGCTCCGATAAACTAGGATTTTGGCCCGAGCGGGGCCTGAATCTCCGGAGCCCGCGTGATCAACCTCCTGCTCGGCCTGGGCCTTGCCCTCGCCGTGATCCTGCTGTCCAGCCTGCTGAAGATCTCCCTTTGGATCTCCGTGCCCATGGGGCTCGCGGGCGGTTTCGCGCTTTTCGTCTGGCTGGGCAGGCGCACCCAGGCTGCGCTGGAAGCCATCATGGCCAAGGCCGGAGAAAAGATGAGTGGCGAGGCGATCCGCTCCGAAGCCATGCGCAACCGCAAACTGGATGAAGCCATCGCCGTCATGCAGACGGGCTACGCCTTGAAGCACCGCCAGTTCTTCATCAAGGGCGCGATTGATGGCCAGACCGGCATTCTCCGCTACCTTCAGGGCCGCACCGAGGAGGCCGAACCGCTGCTCAAGGCCGCCACCATGCAGCACTACATCGCCAAGGCGATGCTCGGCATCCTCCAGTGGAAGCGCGGCGAAAAGAAGGCCGCCCGGGAGACCTTCGACCACGCGTTGAAGACGGGCAAGAAGGAGAGCCTGCTCTACGGCGTCTACGCCTATGTGCTCAACGAGATGGGCGACCGGGACAGCGCCATCGCGGTGATCAACAAGGGCCTCAAAGTCCTGAGCGGCGACGAGCGCCTGGAGAAGAATCGAAACCTGCTTCAGAACGCCAAGCCCATGAAGATGTCCGTCTACGGTGAGCAGTGGTACCAGTTCATGATCGAGCGTCCCAAGATCATGCAGGAACCCCCGCCCTACGCCCGCATGAGCCGCCGCGCGATGCGCGGTTAGCCCCACTCCCGTCCCCCGCCTCTCGCCCGTCCAGGAGTCCCCCATGTCCGGTCATTCCAAGTGGTCCACCATCAAGCACAAGAAGGGCGCCCTCGACGCCAAGCGGGGCAAGCTCTGGACGAAGATCCTCAAGGAGATCACCGTCGCCGCGCGCATGGGCGGCGGCGATGTGGCCTCCAACCCGCGCCTGCGTCTCGCCGTGGACGAAGCCAAGGGCGCCAACATGCCCAAGGACAACTGGGAGCGCGCCATCAAGAAGGGCACGGGCGAACTCGAGGGTGTGAACTATGAGGAGATCACCTACGAAGGTCGCTTCCCCGGCGGCGTCGCCATCATCATCGAGGCGATGACGGACAACAAGAACCGCACGACACCTGAGATCCGTAGCTACTTCACCAAGTTCGGCGGCGAGCTCGGCACCGTGGGCAGCGCGACTTACCTTTACGCGAAGCAGGGCCAGATCGTCGTCGAGTCCGAAGTCTCCGAGGACAAGGTGATGGAAGTGGCGCTGGAAGCCGGCGCCGACGATGTGAAGGACGAGGGCGGCGCCTGGGTGATCCAGACAAGCCCCGAGTCCTACGAGGCCGTGAAGAAGGCCGTGGAGGCCGCGGCGCTTCCGGTCATCGAAGCCAAGCTCATCATGGCCCCGAGCACGACCGTGGAGCTGGGCCCCGACAAACTCAAGTCCTTCCTCAAGTTCGTGGACACGGTCGAGGACAACGACGATGTGCAGAACATGTGGCACAACGCCGTCTACGACGAGCCGGAAGAGTAAAAAATCGGCCTAAAGATTCTGCATCGCTAGACGAGGTTTCGCGGTAGGCTTTCGCATTCCGCCAGGAGCCTCCCCATGAGCTTGTCTCGTCTTGCGCTTGTCCTCGCCGCTTCTGCGGGCCTCGTTCTGACCGCGGAAGTGCCCGCGCCGAAGGATGTGCCTTTTCACGGGACCGTGAAAATCCATGTGGATGCCACGGACCTCGCCCACCGGGTCTTCCGTGTGAGCGAAACCATTCCCGCCCAGCCCGGTGAGCTGACGCTGCTCTACCCCCAATGGCTGCCAGGCAACCACTCCCCGAGCGGCCCGATTTCCAAGCTCGCTGGGCTTACGGTCACCGCCAACGGCAAGGCCCTGCCGTGGATGCGCGACACCGTGAACATGTTCGCCTTCCATGTGGAGGTTCCGACGGGCGCGACGGAGGTCCAGGTGGCCTTCCAATACCTGTCGCCCCTCTCCGGGAATGAAGGTCGCCGTGTGATGACGCCGGAGATGCTGGATCTCCAGTGGAACGCCAACACGATCTATCCCGCCGGTTACTACGCACGCCAGATCATGACCCAGGCGAGCGTCACCTTCCCCGAAGGCTGGCAGTACGGCACGGCGCTGCGGGAGGAATCCCATGCCGGCGCGACGGTCACCTTCAAGCCCATCACCTACAACGATCTGGTGGACTCGCCCATTTACGCGGGCCGCTACTTCAAGCGCCTGGACTTGGATCCCGGATCCAAGCAGCCCGTGTTCCTGAATCTCGTGGCCGATGACGCGAAGGACCTGGTGGTGAAGCCCGAGCAGCTCAAGGCTCACCAGAACCTCGTGGCCCAGATGCAGAAGCTCTACGGCGCGCGTCACTTCGACCACTACGACTTCCTGCTTTCCCTGAGCGGGAAGATGGGCGGCATCGGGCTGGAGCATCACCGCTCCAGTGAGAATGGCACCCGCCCCGACTACTTCACCGGTTGGGAGAGGGGCGCGATGGGGCGCGACCTCCTGGCGCACGAATTCAACCACTCCTGGAACGGCAAGTACCGTCGCCCCGCCGATCTCTGGACACCCAATTTCAATGTGCCCATGCAGGATTCCCTGTTGTGGGTCTACGAGGGCCAGACCCAGTTCTGGGGCGAAGTCGTGGCCTGCCGCGCGGGACTTCTGACCGAGCAGCAGACGCTGGATGCCCTCGCAGGCACCGCCGCGACCTACGACCGGGGCCGCCCCGGTCTCGCCACTTGGCGCACGGTGCAGGACACCACCAACGATCCCACCATCGCCCAGCGCGGGCCGCTGCCCTATCGAAACTACCAGGCGAGCGAAGACTACTACGCCGCCGGCCTGCTCATCTGGATGGATGTGGATGCCAAGCTCCGCGCCCTCTCCAAGGGCAAGAAGTCCATGGATGATTTCGCCAAGGCCTTCTTCGGCATGAAGAACGGCGAGTGGGCCGCGAACACCTACACCTTTGACGATGTGGTGAAGACCCTGAATGAGATTCAGCCCTACGATTGGGCCGGTCTCCTGCGCGGCCACCTCGATGGCCACGGCTCCCTCATCGGCGGCCTGGAAGCCCACGGCTGGAAGCTCGTCTACACCGATCAACAATCGGCTGGCGGAAGGGCCTTCGAGTCCTTCCTCAAAGGCGCGAACCTCACCTACTCGCTGGGTCTCAGCGTGGGTTCCACGGGTGTTCTGGGCGATGTCCTTTGGGATGGACCCGCCTTCAAAGCTGGCCTCGCCCCCGGCATGACGATTGTCGCCGTGAACGGCAAGGCTTTCAGCGGAGATGTCCTGAAGGACGCCGTCACCGCCGCCAAGACCTCCAAGGATCCCATCGAGCTGCTCGTGAAGAGCGATGAGGATGTGAAGACGATCAAGGTGGATTACCACGGCGGCCTGCAATATCCCCACCTCGTCCGTGACGAGACCAAGCCCGACACCCTGAAGACGCTCCTCGCGGCGCGGTGATTCAGCCAAGCCCGGGCGGGAATCCAAGTCCCGCCCGGGCGAGCGCGATACTGGGGTGAACTGATCCATCCGCCCGTCGGATGAGGATGGGACTTTCCACTTCGGGGAGCTCCGCCTTCGTCTCGAAGTCTGGCGGGAAATCCGCGCGGCGAGAGCCGACCATCAGGAGGATCCCGTAGGCTTCGCCCTCCTTGAAGATGACTTCGCGTTCATGGAGGAGAAGCAGGTCCGCGTCGCGGTAGGCGGCGCGGGCGCGGTCGCGCTGGTCGTTGGGGAAGACGCACGCGAAGACGCCGCCGGGGGCGAGGAGCTTCGCGGCCGCTTGCGCGTAGTCGGCGATGGAGCCGCGCACTTCGAGTCGCGCGGGGATGGCCTGCGGATGATCGGCCGCGAGGCGATCTGTCACGGGCCAGTAGGGGGGCGAGCCCATCACGAGATCGAAAGCGCCATCCTTCAGGAGCGCGGCGTGAATCGTTTCCTCCCGCAGATCGCCGTGATGAAGCGTGACGCGATCCGTGAGGCCGTTGAAGGCCATGCTCTTCTTCGCGAGGGCGAGGCTCATCTCTTGAGCTTCGACCGTGTGCAGCACCGCGCCGGGGCAGCGCCACGCGGCGACCATCGCGAGGGTGCCGATGCCCGAGCCGAGGTCGCAGATGCGATCGGCTCGCGGGCACCAGCTCGTGCCGTACCAGGCGGTGAGAATGTCATCCACGCTGAAGCGGTGGCCCTTGGCGTACTGGAAGATCTTCCAGTGGCCGCACAGACCATCCAGGGTTTCATCGGGGCTTGGCTCCACCCCACCGGGTGGCACGGGGCCGGGCCGCATCCAGCCCTTGAACGCGGTGCTCATTCGGGAAGCGGATCCGGCTCGTCGGGATCGAGGGACGCGTCCTCTTCAACGACGGCTTCTGCGGGCGGCTCCGGCAACTCGTCGTATTCGGCGGCTTCCTCCGGCGAGGGGTGCGCGAAAAGGCCCTCTTCCAGTTCCGGTTCCAGGCTTGCGAGGGCCTGGGCTTCAAGGTGGCCTTCGCCGAAGTCCGCGAGGCGCGGCAGATCGAAGAGCGATTTCAGGCCGAAGTGCAGGAGAAAGGCCTGGGTCGTCGCGTACATCATGGGCCGTCCCACGACGGCCTTCCGGCCCGCGGTGGCGATGAGGTCCCGCTCCATGAGGCTCTTGATCTGATTGGCCGAGGAGGTGACGCCGCGGATCGCGTTGATCTCGGTGATCGTCACCGGCTGGCGGTAGCCGACAATGGCGAGGGCCTCCAACTGCGCGGGCGTGAGGCGGCCACTGCGCACGGTGGTGACGAGCTTGGAGATGAGCCGCTCGTAGGCGGGCGCGGTGGCCATGCGCCATCCACCGCCGACCTCAACGAGACGAAGGCCGCGCGGGGCCTGGAGCCGTTCCTGCAGCGCCTCGATGCCCTGGCGGAGTGGACCTTCGTGGAAGCCGGTGAGCTCCCGGAGCTTCGGAATGTCCAACACTTCGCCCGCGGCGGTGAAGAGCGCCTCCAGCGCGCCGGG
>JAFDVN010000163.1 GCA_018269025.1 Acidobacteriota bacterium
CCCATGAGCGACAGCAACAACCAATATGTCGTCCCCCTCCAGCAGCTGCTGAAGACGATGGTGGAGTACGGCGGCACCGACCTCCACATCACCGTGGAGACCGTGCCCCAGATCCGCATTGACGGTCGCATGGTGCCGCTCAAGCTGCCCCAGCTGGACGCGGCCCAGACCCGTTGGCTCTGCTATGGCGTCATGACCGACCAGCAGAAGCACCGCCTCGAAGAGGACCTGGAAGTGGACTTCTCCTTCGGCCTGCAGGGCGTCGCCCGCTTCCGCGCCAATGTGTTCAACCAGCAGGGCGCCACGGCGGGCGTCTTCCGAACCATTCCAGAGAAGATCCGCAGCTTCGAGCAGCTGGGCCTGCCCCCCGTGGTCCAGTCGCTCTGCGACAAGCCCCGCGGCCTCGTGCTCGTGACGGGCGTGACCGGCTCCGGCAAGTCCACGACCCTCGCGGCCATGGTGGACAAGATCAACGCCGAGGAGCCGCTGCACATCCTCACCATCGAGGACCCGGTGGAGTATGTGCACAAGCACCGCCGTTGCGTGGTGAACCAGCGCGAGATCCACGCGGACACCCACAGCTTCAAGAAGGCGCTGCGCAGCGCGCTGCGCCAGGATCCGGATGTGGTGCTCATCGGCGAAATGCGAGACCTGGAAACCATCGAATCCGCGCTGACCATCGCCGAGACGGGTCACCTCACCTTTGGCACCCTGCACACCAACTCCACGGTCCAGACCATCAACCGCGTCATTGATGTGTTCCCCAGCCACCAGCAGGCGCAGATCCGCGCCCAGCTCTCCCTGGTGCTGGAAGGCGTCGTCTGCCAGAGCCTCATCCCCAAGGCCGGCGGCAAGGGCCGCGCCTTGGCGCTGGAGGTGATGGTGCCGAACCCGGCCATCCGGAACCTCATCCGCGAGGACAAGATCCACCAGATCTACGGCATGATGCAGACCGGCCAGCTCAAATACGGCATGCAGACCTTCAACCAGAGTCTGGCCGAACTGACGATCCGCGGTGATATCACTCAGGACCAGGCCATGAGCTACTCCAGCAACCAGGATGAGCTCCGGGAACTGATCAACCGCGGCGCGGGCGTACCCACCGCCCGGGCCCAGGCTGCCCAGTCCGCCGCCGGAACCCCCGGCATGGCGGGGCGCAACCCCAACATCAAGTACAGCTAAGCCAACCTCCTCCGGGGGCGGGCCCTTCCGCCCGGCCCCTAGGCCGCCTATCCTGGAACCCGAAACCCGCACCTATCTGATTCCGAGGTCCCGATGCCCGCATTCGCATGGAAAGGCAAGAACCGGATGGGCGAAGTCCAGGATGGAGTCATCGTCTCCGACTCCCGCGACGCCGCCGTCCTCGCCCTTCGCCGCAATGGCGTGGAAGTCATCACCATCAAGGCCCAGGAATCCAAGGCCACCAAGACCTTTGGCAAGGTGAAGGCGAAGGACCTCGCCATCTTCACCCGCCAGTTCAGCGTGATGATTGACGCCGGCCTCCCCTTGGTCCAGTGCCTGGAGATCCTCGGTTCCCAGCAGGCGGACAAAGGCTTCAAGAAGGTCATCGAGGCCGTGCGCGAGGATGTGGAGAAGGGCGCGAGCCTCCAGGCGGCGCTCTCCAAGCACCCCAAGGCCTTCAGCGACCTCTATGTGAACATGGTGGGCGCGGGCGAGGCGGGCGGTATTCTCGACATCATCCTGCAGCGCCTCTCCATCTACATCGAGAAGGCCGTGAAGCTGGCCTCCAAGGTGAAGAGCGCGATGATCTACCCCATCGCGGTCATCAGCATCGCCGCCATCGTGGTGTATGTGATCATGGTGAAGGTCATCCCGGTGTTCTCGGCGATGTACGAGGGCCTGGGCTCCTCGCTGCCCTTCCCGACCCAGGTCTGCATCATGCTCTCCAACATCCTCGTCCATTACGGATGGGCGGTGGGCCTCTTCATCGTCATCGTGTTCGTGGCCTTGAAGTACTACTACAAGACCGTGGGCGGCAAACTCCAGATTGACGGCATCTTCCTCAAGATCCCCATCATCGGCGACCTGCTCCGCAAGGTGGCCGTGGCGCGGTTCTGCCGCACCCTCGGCACCCTCACCGCCTCCGGCGTGCCGATCCTGGAAGGCATGGACATCACGGCCCGCACCGCCGGCAATCAGGTGATCGCCAACGCCATCCTCAAGGCCAAGGACGCCGTGGAGGCCGGGCGCAACATCAGCGCACCGCTCGCAGAGACCAAGGTCTTCCCGCCCATGGTCACCCAGATGGTGGGCGTCGGCGAAGCCACGGGCGCCCTGGACGCCATGCTGAACAAGGTGGCGGACTTCTACGAAGACGAAGTGGACAACGCGGTGGCGGGCCTCACCAGCCTCATGGAACCCATCATCATCGCGGTCCTGGGCGGCATCATCGGCTTTATCGTGGTGGCCATGTACATGCCGATCTTCAACCTCGCCAATGTGTTCAGTAAGAGCGACGAATAAGACCGGCACGCTTCCTGCCACTGATATCCCTTCGGAACCTCTGGAGGCAGACCATGCTTGACCTCAGAATGCGGCGTCAGAAGGGCTTTTCCCTGGTGGAACTCCTACTGGTGCTCGCCATCATCGGCATCATCAGCGCCATCGCCATCCCCGCCTTCATGGGCCAGCGCCGCCGCGCGCGCGTGATCGGCGATGCCCAGTCCAACGCGCAGTCTCTCGCCATGCAACTCGAAGCCCGCAAGGCCGAAACTGGCCTCTACCTGGGCGGCACCAGCACCGCCATTGCCAGCTGCACCTGGAC
>JAFDVN010000164.1 GCA_018269025.1 Acidobacteriota bacterium
AGCTGGGGCTGGAGCAGTCCCTTCTGCATCCAACCCAGATCGCCGCCCGTGTCCTTGCTGGCGGCGGTGGAATCGGCCTTCACGAGGTCTTCGAACTTCGCGCCGCTGCTGAGTTCCTTCTGGACCTCCGCCATCTTGGCCCGGGCGGCCTCGGTGTCCGCAGCGCTCGCGCCCTTGGCGATCACCAGCTCGCGCACTCGGAAGCGCGAAGGTTGCGCGTAGTCGCTGAGGTGCGCGTCGTAGTAGGCCTGGAGCTCGGAGTCCTCCACGGCGATCTTGGAGTAGACCTCCCGGCCCAGCACCTGTTGTTGGAGGTAAGTCTGCTTCTGCCGCTTGATGAATTCATCCAGCCCGATGCCGATGCTGGCGCGGAGCGCCTTTTCGAAATCGGCGTCCGTGGCGAAATTGTTCTCCTTCTTGATCTGGTCCACCATGCCGCGGATCTGATCGTCGCCGACCTTGATGCCCAGGTCGTCAGCTTTGTCCGCCAGGAGGTCGGAATCAATGAGGCCCTGGAGCGTCTTCTCCCGGGCTTCCTTGAGCTTGGCGTCCAGCTCCGCGCCGGAGAACTGGCGGTAGAGCGCGGCGTTCTGTTCTTCCACCGCTTGCTGGAGCGTGCGGCGGGTGATGATGTGGTTGTTGACGATGACGAGGATCTCCTCGCGCACCTTGCTGGCTTCACCCGCAGGCAGGGCGCCGATGGCATCCGGCTGCGCCCCGGCGGCCACCGCGGGCGCGACGGCAGTCTTGGGCTTGCGGTGGCAGGCCAGGCCGCCGAGAACGGCGAAGGTGAGAAGGGAAACGGGAAGGGCGCGCTTCACTTGGTGACCTCAGGCTTGGCCGCGTCCGCCTTCGGAGCTTCGGCCTTCGGGGCTTCCGTCTTCGGAGCATCAGCCTTGGGGGCTTCGGTCTTAGGAGCTTCGGCCTCAGGCGTCACATTGACCTTGGGCTCTGGCGCCTTGGGCATCGTGAGGGTGACCGGGAACTCCTTCTTCAAC
Organism: Acidobacteriota bacterium; assembly: GCA_018269025.1. Classification (GTDB taxonomy): domain Bacteria; phylum Acidobacteriota; class Holophagae; order Holophagales; family Holophagaceae; genus JAFDVN01. The sequence goes on from JAFDVN010000164.1 coordinate 999, forward strand.
TTCGCCATGAGCGCCTTCCAGACCTCTTCCTGGCGGGCCTTGGTGGCTTCCTCGCTCACCTTGGCCTTGGCCTCCTCGAAGGTCTGCTGGGTGGCGGGCACGCGCTTCAGCACCTGGATGAGGTGGTAGCCGTACATGCTCTTCACCGGCTCGCCCACGACGCCGATGGCCTGGGTTTCCACGGCCTTGGCGAAGGCCTTGTCCATGGTGTTGGGGTCAAAGTCCTCGTAGAGGCCGCCCTTGTCCTTGCTGCCGGGATCATCGCTGTAGGTCTTGGCGAGATCTTCCAGCTTCTTGCCGGCCTTCAGCTCGGCCTGGATCGCGGCGACCTTCTTCTTCGCCTCTTCCTCCGTCACGCCCTTGCCGTTGGTGGCGGGGCCATTCACCAGGACGAGGATGTGGCGGGCGCTGTCCTTCTCGGGCGTCTTGAAGTCCTTCAGGTGGGCCGTGTAGTAGGCCTGAAGATCGGCGTCCGAGAGCTTCATCTGGGCCTGGAGCGAAGGGGTCTCCTTCTTCAGGTATTCCCGGGCGAGCAGGTCATCTTTCAGCTGATTCAAGGACCGGGCAAATTCCGGCGTTTTCTGGAGGCCCATCTTCTCCGCCTCCAGCGCCAGCAACTTGCGCTCGGCGATGCGATTGACCAGTTCTTCCTTCGCGCCCTGGACGATCTGCACCATCATCTGCTGCTGCTGGGGCATCTGGGCGAGCACGGCCTGGAAGTCCGACTCGGTGACGACGGCGGGGCCCACCTTGGCGAGGACGGGATCCTTCACTGCGGGCGCGGCGGCCTTCTTGGTCTTGGCGTGATGGGCGGGCTTCTTCGCCGCGGGCGCGGTCTGGGCGACGAGGGCGACGGAAAGCAGGGACAGGAGGACAGGGCGCATGGGCGGCTCCAGGAAGGGGGTCGTCCGGCCTAGCGCCGGCGTCCGCCGCTGAGGATGTTCAGCAGCGAGATGAAGATGTTGTAGAGGTTCACGAAGAGCGAGAGGGCGAAGCCCACGGGGTTGCCGAAATCCGCCGTGCGCAGCATCGCGGAGGTGTCGTAGAGGATCTTCGCGGAGCTGGCGAGCACGATGACGCCGGAGATGACGAGGCTGAAGAGGGGCAGGTCAAAGAAGAACGCGATGAAGCTGCCGCCGATGCCGATGACGAGACCCACCATCACGAAGCTGCCCAGGAAGCTGAAATCCTTCTTGGACACGAAGGCGACGACGGTAAGGGTCAGGAAGGCCAGGGCCGTGAGCCCGAGGGCCGACAGCACGATGCCCATGCCGGACTGGGACGCGACGATGAGGGAGACGATGCCCGCGATGAAGCCGGACACGCCCGTGGCGAGGCCGAAAGTGACGATGTTGAGGGGCTTGGTGCGGGCGCTCTTGCCAGCCATCCAGAGGGCCGCGAACTGGCCGATAATGAGGGCGAACATGAAGAAGCGGCCACCCGCGCTGAGCATGGGCGCCCAGAGCGAGACGCTCAGGAAGGCCGCCACGGCCCCGAGGGTCGCCACGACGAAACCGCCCATGAGCCAGAGGTAGACCTGGCGGACAAATTGGAGCCGGGAGGGGACTTCCGAGGTCGCGCCCTGCCAGGACTGCTGATAATCCATAAGGTCTCCAAGGCCCGGTGAAGGACCGCTCTGATCCTACCATCCGCCCCCACTTCCGCCTGCCGCCGACCCCAGGAAGGTTCCATGCCCTTAGCGCCCCTCCCCGAGCCCTGGTCCCGCCGCCTCGCGGCGCTGGACGAGGCCCGGCGCGCCCTGGGTCGGGACCGGGCCATCTCCGAACCGAGGGGCCTGGACTTCTGCTCCAACGACTACCTGGGGCTGCGGAAGGACCCTCGCCTGACGGAAGCCGCGGCCCGGGCCGCCCGAACCCACGGCGCGGGATCGGGCGCGGCCCGGCTCCTGCGGGGCACCACGCCCATCCACGACCTCCTGGAGACCGAACTCGCGGAGTGGAAGGGGACCGAGGCGGCTCTCCTCTTCAACACCGGCTTCCAGGCCAACGCGACGATCCTGCCCGCCCTTCTGGGCCCAGGCGACGCCGTCTTCTCCGACGCGCTCAACCACGCCTCCCTGGTGGACGGATGTCGCCTCGCCAAGGCCAAGGGCGCGGAGGTCGCCGTTTACGCTCATTGCGATCTGGAGGACCTGGCTTCGCGGCTACGGGCGTGGCGCGAGGGCCATGCGGCCGGCCTCGCCCTCGTCGCAACGGACGCGGTGTTCAGCATGGAGGGGGACGCGGCGGATCTGCTCGCCCTCGAAGCCCTTTGCACCGCCCACGACGCGCTGCTCATGGTGGATGAAGCCCACGCCAGCGGCCTCCTCGGTCCTGAGGGCGCGGGCCTCGCCGCGCTCCAGGGCGCGCGGCCCCACCTGCTCATGGGCACGCTGGGCAAGGCGCTCGGCAGCTTCGGCGCATTCGTCTGCGGCGAGGCCGCGCTCATCCGGCACCT
>JAFDVN010000165.1 GCA_018269025.1 Acidobacteriota bacterium
CAGAAGCAGCGCTTCAAGGAAAGCCTCGACATTGACATCGCCTACTCGGTGCCGAGCCTGGGCCGCTTCCGCTGCAACATCTTCAACCAGCGCGGCACGGTGGGCCTCGTCCTCCGCGTCATTCCCCGCAAGATCTTCAGCATTGACGACCTGATGCTGCCGAAAGTCCTCTACAAGATCAGCGAGGAGCAGCGCGGCATGGTGCTGGTGACGGGCACCACCGGCTCGGGCAAGTCCACGACCCTCGCGGCGATGATTGACTTCATCAACGCCACCCGGACCGAGCACATCCTCACCATCGAGGATCCGATCGAGTACCTCCACCGGGACAACAAGAGCATCCTCAACCAGCGCGAAGTGGGCGCCGATTGCCAGAGTTTCGCCATGGCGCTCCGCGCCGCCCTCCGTCAGGACCCGGATGTGATCCTCGTGGGTGAGATGCGCGACCTGGAGACCATCGAAACGGCCCTCCACGCCGCCGAGACGGGTCACTTGGTGTTCAGCACCCTGCACACCCTGGACGCCACGGAAACCATCAACCGCGTCATCTCCGTGTTCCCGCCCCACCACCAGAAGCAGATCCGCTTGCAGCTCGCTTCCGTGCTCAAGGGCGTCATCTCCCAGCGCCTCGTGCCCCGGGCCGATGGCCAGGGCCGCGTGCCCGCCTGCGAAGTCATGGTGGCCACCGAAACGGTCCGTGCCTGCATCGAGGACAAGGACAAGACCAAGCAGCTCCGCGATGTGATCGCCGCGGGCACGAGCCAGTACGGCATGCAGACCTTCGACCAGAGCCTCTACTTCCTCCTGCGCCAGGGCATGATCACCGAAGAGGAAGCCCTGCTCCGCGCGACCAATGTGGGCGAGTTCAAGCTCAAGCTGGAAGGCATCGCTTCCACCTCGGACATGGCGAAGGCCAACATGGAACGCGGCATGAACATCGCGCAGGGCGCCGGCCGCGAGGCGGGTGGATCGCTGGCTTTGCAGCCAGCCTCACCCATGGCTCCCTCCACGCCCAGCTTCGCCCCGAACCCCCAAGGGCAGAAGATGCCCGAACCCGCGCCTTTCAACCCCGATATCAAGATCACGCTGGGACGGCCTTGATCGGGCCTTCCCTTCCCGATTCCTGCTATAGCTAGTCCATTCCCCTGGGGCCACCCATGATCAAAATTGACATCGCCAACGCGGTCATGAAGATCCACCCCTGCAGCCGGGGCACGGCGCTCCAGGTCGTGGACCTGCTCACGGATCGCATGAAGCAGGCCCTCCTCGACGGTCACCGCATCGAGATCCGCGGCTTCGGCGTCTTCGAGCCGCGCCCCCGCAAGCGGGGCATGGGCCGCAACATCAAGACCGGAACCTCGGTGGAGATCCCCAAGGGCAAGAGCATCCGCTTCAAGCCCGGCAAGGAATTGCGGGACCTCGATATCGCCTGACGCATTCGCCTGAATTCGGCGGGCGTGATCAGGTCAGCGCCATCGCCAATTCCCGCAGCAGGGGCTCGGGCGAGGGGTTGCGGCTGAGGCTTTGCTGGGCAGTGGAGACCGCTTCCATGGGGCGGCGCAGGTCGAGACTGGTCGCGGCGAGCCGCGCGAGGCCTTCCCCCCACGGTGCCAAAGCCGGAGTCCTTCCCGCGCGGAGCCTGCCCAGATCCGCGAGGATGCGGAGCAGCAGATCCACCGGCCCACGGAGCTGTTCGCTCTGGCCCTGGGCCGCGTCCTTGTCCGGTACCAGCGGCCCGGAGGCGGATTCAAAGGAAGCTCCCGCTCCAAGGGCGATCCACGCCTCCACCTGGGCCTTGGCGCGGGTGAAGGCAGCCTCATCCAGACCCCTGAGCGTGCCTTCGGCGAGGGCCAACCAGGCCTCGCGGTCGGATTCCGCCCACCCCGCCGCCGAAGCCGCGGCCCAGGCCTCAGCATCCGTGAGCGGCCCGAAGGCCAGGCGCTGGGCCCGGGACCGGATGGTCTGAAGCACCGCCTCGGGGCGGTGGGTGATGAGCAGGAAGTGCGTCCCCGGCGGGGGCTCCTCGAGGGTCTTGAGCAGCATGTTCGCGGCTCCGCCGTTGAGGCGGTGCGCGTCCTCCACGAGGATCCAGCGGTGGCAACCCGGCGCGGGCGCGAGGGAAGCCCATCGGATGACGCCGCCTTCCACGAGATCCGAATCCCGCACGGCCCCGATCTTGATGAGACCCGCCTTGCCCTCAGGCGCGATGCGGAGCAGGTTGGGCCATTCCACCGGAAGGTCATCGCCCTTAAACAGGCGACACGCCTCGCAGGCCCCGCAGGCGGTCTTGCGGAAGCAGATCTCTCGTTGGGCGAGTTCCATGGCCACCCGGCGCTTGCCCACGGCCTCCGGTCCCGTGAAGAGCAGCGTGCCCGGCAGCCGCCCCGCCTGGAGCCGCTCCAGGAGCTTGTCGCGGATCGCCTGATGGCCCCGCAGGCCTGGATCGAACATCAATCCACCTCGATCCCTGAGCTGCGCAACAAGGGCGACACGGCCCGCCACACGCCCGCTTCCACGAGGGCAGGGTCCTCCTTCGCGGGCACCACGCTCACCCGCTGGGGCTCGTCCTTGGCGATCTGGAGGAAGCGCTGGCGCACGCGGCGATGGAAATCCAAGGCCGCCTCGTCGAAGCGCGTCTCCTGGAAGCCCGGCAGGGCCTCGTTGCGACTCCCGGCCCGGGACAGGCCCTGCTCCGGTTCCAGGTCCAGCAAGACAGTCAGATGGGGACGCAGGCGCTGCAACACGAGGTCGCGCAGGTGGTTCAAGGCGTCCTCGCCCACGCCGCTCGCCCCTTGGTAGGCGCGGGTGGAGTCCTCGAAACGGTCCACGAGCACCACCTGACCCGCTTCCAGCGCGGGACGGATCACCGCCTTGAGATGCTGGGCCCGGTCGGCGTAGAAGAGCAGGAGCTCCGCCTCCGGCGCCCAGGCCTCCCCGCTGGCGTGACGGGTGAGGAGGAGGCGGCGGATCTCCGCGCCCAGGGCCGTTCCGCCGGGTTCCTTGGTGACGATGTGGCTGACGCCGAGCCTCCGCAGGCGCTCCGACAGGCGCAGAAGCTGGGTGGACTTGCCCGAGCCCTCGATGCCTTCGAATGTGACGAGCACGCCGCGCAACGCGCCTCCATGGGGTGGGACCTTCGAGTCTACCGGGAACGATTCCAGAGTCCGTGCCATCCCTCCCCCGAGGCGTTATCCTGCTGGAAACTCCCAGGAGCCGCGCATGGTCGAAGCCATCCAGTGCCCCAGTTGCCAGACCCGCTACGGGCTGCGGCCGGCCCGCGTGCGCACCGGCCTGCGCCGGGCCCAATGCTTCCGCTGCGGGGACATCTTCCACATTGACGCCGAGGTGAAGAAGCTCCTGGCCGGAGTGGAGCCCGTATCCACCTCCAGCGTGCCCCTCGCCGTACTCGCTGAGGCCATGCAGCAGGCCCCCGAGGCTCAAGCCTCCTTGGAAGCCCAGGACCTGACCCTGGGCGATCTGGAAATCCCCGAACCGGAATTCGAGGCACCTTCCGCGCCCTCTCCCAACGAGACCGCCCCCATCCCGTCCATGGCCGCCGCGATCCCTGAGATTCCGGAGATCCCCGCACCTGAACCGCCCGCTCCAGAAGCCGCCCAAGAATCGTCGTCTCCAGAGCCCGAGCCCGGCGGCACCTACGCTTCCGCCAAGGACGCCATCGCGCGGCTCTTTGGCGACACGCCCCTTGCCCCTTCGCCCACCGCCGCGATCCGCGGCGCGTTGAGCAGCGGCCGTGACCTGGA
>JAFDVN010000166.1 GCA_018269025.1 Acidobacteriota bacterium
ACGAAGCTGCTACCCGTCACCCTCTATCCCCACGATTGCCGAGCCACGACAGGTTCCAGCATCCGCGAACTGGAACGCGAAGCGAAGGCGGTCGGGCTCTCCGTGGTGCAAGGCGTGGAGTCCTACGCGACGGATGAGGGCTACCTCGGTCCTCTCGTGGACGGCATACGCGCCGCGCTGGAGGAACATCCCTACGCCACCGTGATCTTCAGTGCCCATAGCCTGCCCATGAAGCAGATCGAAGACGGCGATCCCTACGAGCGGGAGATCAAGGCGACGGTGAAGGCGCTGAAGGCCCGCATCGGAGACACGCCAGGCGGGTGCGTGCTGGCCTATCAGAGTCGCGTGGGGCCCATTCGCTGGTTGTCGCCTTCGCTGCGTTCGACGCTCAAGACCTTCGCGGGCCGCGATGTGATCGTCGTGCCCATCAGCTTCGTCAGTGAACACATCGAGACGCTCCACGAGCTGGACATCCAGTATCGAAAGCTCGCCGAGAAGGTCGGAATCAAGGCCTATGTCCGCGTGAAGACGCCGGGGGTTGATCCCCGCTACCTGGACAGTCTCTTCCGCCGAACCCTGGAAGCGCTGCCGTGACCACGCTCGTTCTAGGTGGCGGCGTCAGCGGGCTTCTGGCCGCGTGGCATCTGCAACGCCGTGGCGAGTCCGTTGAGGTTTGGGAGGCGCAGGACACTCCGGGCGGGTGGGTGCAAACCCTTCCCTGGGAGGGCGGCTATGTGGAGCGTGGCCCCCAAGGGGTGCTGGTCGCTCCGGGTTCCGCGACCGAGCGGCTATTCCGCGAGCTGGGTCTCGACACCCGCAGCCCCGGTCACGGTGCGCGCTGGGTGGGGAAGGGCGGAGCGCTTATTCCGGTGCCCGCGAAGCCTCCGGGCATTCTCACGACGAAGCTGATGCCCCTCTCTGCGCGGCTTCGGCTTCTCCGCGAACCCTTCGTGCCCGTGCGGGGACCGGAGCCGGAGGAATCCCTCTCTGCCTTCGTCGCGCGGCGCATGGGGCGGGGCGCCGCGGAGCACTTGCTGCCTGCCATGGTGGCGGGCATCCTCGCCGCTCCGGCGGAACGGCTCTCCGTGGATGCGCTCCCCAAGCTCCGCCAATGGGAGGCGAAGGGCTCGATCTTCAAGGCTCTGAAATCCGAACCCCGAAGCGAGTTGAGGATCCCGAAGGGCGGCATGGGCGCGTTGACGAAGGCGCTCGCGAGTAAGGTTCAGGTGCGATGCGGAATCAGGGCTGAACGCCTTGAGCGCGAGGGGGAGTGCTGGCGCGTGACGGGACTTGGCGAAACTCGAATCGTGGACCGCGTGGTGCTCGCGTGCCCCGCTTTCGAGACCGCGCGGCTGCTGGGACCGATCGCCCCCCTGAGTGCGGAAGCCCTCGCGGCGATGCCCTACACGAGCGTCCGGCTCTTCCACAGTCGTCACGCGCCGCTGGCGCCGTTGAAAGATGGCTTCGGCTTCCTCGTGCATCCCCCCGAGGGGCGTGGATTCCTAGGTGCCTTGGTACCGAGCTGGATGGACCCAGCCTGCGCGCCCGAAGGGGTCATGCAGCTCCGCAGTTTCGTCGGCGGGGCCTTTCCCACCTCGCCGGAGCTTGAAGCCTGGGAAGGCGTGATGACGGCCCTGCGGCAATGGATTCCAGCCCTGGCCGAGGCCTCCGCGACGCGGGAGGAATGGGCCGAGCGGGCGATCCCGCGACCCGAGCTGGGTCACCGCGCGCGCCTCGCCGTAGCCCTCGGTGGCCTTTCCCCTGGGCTCGATTGGGTCTCCAACGCGCGCTTCGGCCCCGGCGTTAGGGATGTGGTCGAGGGCTTGGAAGGCTGGGCATAATTGCGGTTCAACCTGTCCGGAGGTTTTTCATGCGCCGCGCGTTCATCCTCTTCGCCATCCCAGCCTTGCTCTGCGCCCAAGACGCCCCGAAGGCCGATGTCAAAACAGGGCTCGCCATCGAGAAGTACGAACTGACGGGCGAATCCACCGACTTCAAGATCGCCCCGGACACGAAGATCCAGGCCTGGATTCGCGTGTCAGGCATCACCGATGGCGGCGTGACGGTCGTCTTCCTGAAGGACGGCCAGGAGAAATCCAAGGTGGACCTGAAGGTGCCCCACTCTCCCTACCGCACCCACGCCTACCGCACCTTCCGCAAAGGGGATGACGGTGCCTGGACCGTGAAGGTGGTCGGCGCGGACGGCATGGCCCTCGGCTCCGCGGACTTCAAGGTGACCATCGAGGCGGGGGACGCGAAGTAATGGCTGCTCGGGCCCTTCTCTTCACCACGCTCAGTTCGCTTCTCATCGCCCAGGCCCCTGCGCCGGCCCCAGCCACCCCCAAGCGCCCCTGGTCCGACAAGGCGAGCCTCAGCTTCGTGTCGGTGGGCGGCAACGCCCAGTCCCAGTCCTTCGGCTTTGCCAACGAGTACAAATACACCTGGGATGACGCGACCTTCGCCTTCAACGCGGGCGGCGTGAGGGTGAACACGACCACCTTCAACCGCTCCGCCTCCGGGCCCGACCTGAACAATGTGACGGTCGTTCAAACGGAGACCACCGCCACCACGGCGGCGAGCTACTACGCGAATCTGCGCTATGACCACAACATCACCGACCGGCTCCATTGGTTCGGCGCCGCCGCCTGGGACCGCAATGTACCGAGCGGTATTGACAGCCGCACCATTGGTACGGGCGGCTTGAGCTATCAGTGGATCAAGGAGGACCGCACCAAGTTCCGCACGGATCTGGGTCTCGGTTATACCAAGATCACGCCGGTGCTGAGGACCCCTGGCTTCCAGGACAGCTTCGGCACCTGGAGTTTTGGCGCGGCCTTCGAGAAGAAGTTCCTCGCCGCGTCGAGCTTCACCTCGAACCTCACCCTTACCGACAGCCTCAAGGACAGCCAGGATTACCTGGGCGTTTGGCAGAACGCCCTCACGGTCGCCATGAGTCCGCACCTCGCGCTTCAGGTGGGTTACACCCTCACCTACAAAAACAAGCCGGCCTCCATCGGCGTGGATGTGGTCCAGGCCCCCGTGGCCACCCCTCCGGTGATCCTGGGCCAGGTGCCCGTGCTCCTGAAGAAGACGGACACGATGTTCACCACAAGCCTCGTCGTCACCTTCTAAGGCTGTCGCTGCTACCGTTGGAGGCGTTCCCTCTGGAGCGTCTCCATGTCGCATCTCGCCCTTCTCGACGGCCTGCCCGTCTCCCTGTCCATGTGGAAGCTGGCCCAGCCCTGGTGGGAGTTCATCCTCCGGGCGCTGGCGGTTTATGTCTTTCTCCTGCTCGCCCTACGCCTCACAGGCAAGCGCCAGGTCGGCCAGCTCGCGCCCTTTGACCTCGTGCTGCTCCTGGTCCTCAGCAACGCGGTGCAGAACAGCATGAACGCCGGAGACAACACGGTGTCGGCGGGGGTCATCCTCGTTCTGACCCTCCTCGCCATCAACGGCTTCGTGGGTTGGCTCACCTGGCGCAACAAGCGCATGGAAACCTTCTTCGAAGGCAAGCCCCAGATCCTCGTCCATAACGGCGACGCGGATGAAGCGATGCTCAGGCGCGAGCGCATCACCCGCCATGAGCTGATGAGCGCCATCCGAGCCGTGGGTCTTTCAGACCTCAAGGATGTGCGCGTCGCGATCCTGGAGAACACGGGCCGGATCAATGTGATCGGAAAGGCCCACGCCGCCCCTTGACGATGGCGAAAATAAGGCGAAACTCGTTGCATGGCCCAGGCCCCGCACGAGCTTCCCGCCCTCTTTCACGGTGCGACCGTGGAACCGGAAGATGCCCGGAGCATCCTCCGGCATCAGAAGGACCCCGTGTACGGGTTCAGCTACTCGCTGAATCCCTATCGTGGGTGCAGCCACGGCTGCCGCTACTGCTATGTCCGCCAGTATCCGGCCCAGGTGTCCGGCGCGGAGCGGGGCACGCTCCATGGCATCGGCGATTGGGGCCGCTGGATCGCGCCCAAGATGAACGCGCCGGAATTGCTCTGGCGCGAGCGCCACAAGCTCCATGAGCAGACCGTATTCATGGCCTCCGCCACGGACCCCTACCAACCCATCGAGCGGGACCTTCGCCTCACCCGCCGCTGCCTGGAGGTGCTGCTCCGATGCCCTACCACGCGCGTGATCGTCCATACGCGAGCCCCGCTCATCCTGCAAGATCTTGGCCTGCTCAAGGCCTTCGGCCAGCGCCTCAGTGTCGGCTTCAGCATCCCCACGGACGATGACACCGTGCGCCAGGTGACGGAACCCGATGCGCCGCCCATTCCCACCCGCTGGTCCACGGTGGAGCGGCTGGTGGGGGCAGGCCTCCGGGTGAACATCGCTGCGGCCCCGCTCATGCCGATGCTTGATCCCTCTGCCTTCGCCCGTCGAGCCAAGGCTTCGGGTGCCTCCTCGGTATGGGTGGGGCGCGTCGGCTTGCTGCCGGAGGATCCTTTCTATGCTCTCCTTCGCCAGCATGGCTGGCTGCACATTTTGGAGGAAAGCTATGCCCGTTGCGTGCGGGATGCCGTGGCTTCCGCCTTTCCGGACATCCGCCGAAGGGCTCGAAGGGAGCCCTTGCCTGAGCACCGTGTGGTTCTCCCGAAGCGCGATCCATCCATCCAGCCGGGGCTTTTCGATCATGCCATCGCAGGCTGACCCGTTCAGGCTCCCGCGCGATAGGGCCATTCCGTGGCCAAGTAATCCACCAAGGGCCTCGGATCACGGCCGAGCAGGCGGGGCAGGGCGTTCCCCGTCACCTCATAGCCCAGCGCATGGCGGCGGAAGCCATCCTCCGTGAAGGGCACGAGGTCCGATCCAAACCTCCCTCCACCCAGCCAACGGGCGAGTCGAAGGCCGGTCTGGCGTGAAAGGCGCGGTCCCACCAGGCGCTTGCCCGCGGCGGATGCTGCCTGTTCCAAGAGTTCGCCCCAGGTGAGCCGCGCCCCGCCGATCTCAGAATCCCCTGACTCTGCGGCCA
>JAFDVN010000167.1 GCA_018269025.1 Acidobacteriota bacterium
CGGCAGGAGAGACGAATGGCCAATCACAAGTCCGCCGCCAAGAAGGCCCGCCGCGACGCCGAAGCGCGTCTGCGGAACCGCGCCAACCGCTCCACGATGAAGTCGGCCGTGAAGCGCTTCCTCACCGTGATCGCCGAAGGCAACAAGGTCGAGGCCGCCAAGCTCCTCCCCCTCACCCAGGGCGTCGTGGATCAGGCCGAGCGCAAGGGCGTCATGCACAAGAACGCCGCGAACCGGATGAAGTCGCGGATGGCGTTGAAGGTCAACGGCCTCGCCTAAGACGCCGAAGCCCTTCTGAAAAGCCCGCCGAATGGCGGGCTTTTTCGTGCAGGATTCTGGAATGCCCTTCCTGCCGCCTTTCCAAACCCCGGCCGTCGTCCGTCTCGATGCCGGGACCCGCTATGTCCCGCCCAAGGGCTCTGAGAGCTTCGCGAATCCTCCAGAGGGCGCGCCTCCCGAAGTCTGGGCGGATGGCCGTCTCTTCCTGCTTGGCAACTACGCGATTCAGGAATTGGGCCGCGTCCAACCGCCGCTGGCTTTCGGAAAGGGCCCGAACGAATTGGCGTGGTACCTGGACTACGACTTGGTGGAAGGTGCGGCCTTTGCGTGGGCCTTTGGCGATGACCGCGCGCCGGGGCAGAAGGGGCGCGATATCAAGGAAGTCCGAAGCACCCTCTACATCTACCGGAACGGTGGGGATCGCTGGGAGCTGTGGGACACGATTCAGACCACGAAGGACGCCTGGATCAACTGGCTCCGGCCCCTGGAAGGGGGCGGCTACCTCCTCGGTGGGCGCTTCAACGATGCCGAGATGCACCGCGCGGACCCCCTCGCCATCGCAACGCGGAACGGCCACGGCAAGCTCATCATCCATGAGACGGAGGATGTGGATCTGGGCGCACCGGCCTTCGTCTGGAGAACGCCGGAGCCACTGCCAGCCGGAGAGGGGCCCCAGCTTCCCGATGCCAACCGCCCCCGTTGGATGCGAAACCCGGCGCTCATCGGCCCCCTGTCGGCCCTGAGCCAGTTCGGGTGGCAGTTCCGCGTGCCGGGTCACCTCGTCCTCGTGGCGCGGCACCTCGGCATCTTCTTCGTGATCAACTCGCGCACGGGCCGACTCGAGCGCTCTGCCCGCATCTTCGACCTTCCCAAGGACGCCGATGCAGAGCCCTTGGCCTATGAGACGGGCGTGCTCGGCGTGCAGCCCCGACCGGATGGCCACCTGCTCATCGCCGCCCGCAGCGCGGACGCGATGCAGCAGAGCCGGACCTGGAAGCCGGATCTTCCGCCCCCGGAGCCGGTGCGACTCAGCGCCTCCGAAGCCTTCGGCAAGACGGCGGAGGAACAGGGCGAGGCCATGGAGATGAAACAAGACCAGGCCAAGAACGACTACGAAGCGCAGGCCCGGGAGGCGCGACTCAAAGCCTTCCCCGACCTCGTCTGGTGGGACTTCAACCCCGACACCGGCACCTTCCGCCAGGAGCCCCCGCCTGCGGGCGTCCCGGACAAGTTCCCCTCCTGCGCCGCGCTCCGGGCGTTCACTTTCGCCTTCAAGCCCGATGGCAACCTGGAGATTGAGCCGAAAGTGTGGAAGTAATCAGGCCAGGGATTCTGGGATGCGGATCTCACCCGGTGGGACGCGGCTCCAATCGAAACGGCGAATCAGATCCTCCGCGCGGCAGGGTTCGGGGTGGTCGAGGCAGCCGAGCGAAAAGCCGAGCCAGCCGATTGCGTCTTCCACTCGGACGCCGCGCGCGCGAAGGGCATCGAGCCCCGTCGCGCCGCCGCGCTTACCCAGGCGCGAGCCGTCGGGCGCGGTGACGAGGCCGAGGTGGGCGTAGGCGGGGCGGGAGAGGTGAAGCGCTTCCTGCAATCGCATTTGGGTAGCGGTGACGCTCCGCAGATCCGCGCCTCGCACGATCTCGGTCACGCCCTGATCGCCGTCATCCACGACGACGGCGAGGTGGTAGGCGAAGACGCCATCGCGCCGGAAGAGGAGCGGATCTCCGGTGAGGGCCGCGGGGTCGTCGCATTGGGGGCCGAGGGCGAGGTCGTCCCAGGCAACTTCTCCCTCGGGAAGGTGGAAGCGCAAGGCGGCGTCAAAGCCTTGCCAAGCATGGCTCCGACAAGCTCCGTCATAGGGGCGCAAGCCATCTTCCAGGTGCGGCGCGCTGGCGAGGCGCTGCAAATCCTTACGGGTGCACGCGCAGGGGTAGAGGTGACCGCCTTCGTGGAGGCGTTCCAAGGCATCTCGGTATCGCTCGTCCCGCCGCGATTGCCAGATCACCTCCTCATCGGATTCCAGGCCCAGCGCCGCGAGGTCGCGCACCTGCGCTTCCGCGACGGACGCGTCACAGCGGGGGCGATCCACATCCTCGATGCGCACGATCCAGCGCCCACCCCGCGATTTCACGGAAAGCCAGGACGCCAACGCCGTGCGAAGGTTTCCCAGGTGCAGCGTGCCCGTGGGCGAAGGCGCGAAGCGCCCGATCAGGGGAGGCGCTTCCACTGGGCTTCCACTTCGTCCAGGAGGCCGCGCTTGGCTTCCCTAAGCTCTGGTGAAAGCCCCGTCTCCTCCACCTCGCTTACGGCGTAACGCAGTTCGCTCAGGATCTCACGCGGGTTGCAGGCTTGGGTCAGCGCCGCGAGCAGCGCGTCCGCGTCCTCGCCCCGGCCCGCCCCGCGAAGGCCGCGCAGCAGACCGAGGACCTGGTCGTAGAGATCATCCACGGGAAATTGGGCACTACTTCTTGGGTGTGCCGCAGGGGTAGGTGTCGGCCCCGCGCTCGGGCATCCCAACCGTCGTTCCGCGCTTGGCCACATCGCGGCTCGTGGTGGGCGCGCCGCTGAGACGCCCCCGGGTGGCGTACTCGTCCTTGAGCTGCTGCATGAGGGCTTCGCGCTTCTCTGCGAGGCGCTTCAAGGGACGCTTCTCGGCGCGGGTGAGGATGTAGGCCGTGAGCAGTGGCAGCGCGATGGTGCTGTCCGTGTAGCAGACGACGGCATCGGGCAACTGGTCGGGATCAATCTTGCCCCAGCTCACGGCCTCACCCGGCGTGGCGCCGCTGAGGCCGCCCGTGTCGGGCCGAGCGTCCGTCACTTGAAGGAAGTAGTCGTGGCCGCGCTCATCAATGCCAAGCACTTCCTGGATCTGGGGTTCGGTCTGGAGGATGAAGTTCTTGGGCGAACCGCCGCCGAGGATCCACACGGCGCTCTTGCCGCCCTTGAGCTTGGCGTCGAGGACGATGCTCGCGGTCTCGTTCACATCGGCGTTCACATCGTAGACGAGCTGGTTCCCTTCCAGCGCCACGGCCGCCACATTCATGCCGATGCTGCTATCGCC
>JAFDVN010000168.1 GCA_018269025.1 Acidobacteriota bacterium
AGCATCGCCACCTCCCGCTCGCCCAGAATCATGCCCGGATTTAAACGAAGAAAGGGGGCCTTTCGGCCCCCTTTCTTGGATGTTGCGCCACCTTAGAAGGTGTAGCTGAGCCCCAGCGTGAAGCCCGAAAGGCCGAAGCCGGAGGTCGCGGGCAGGCTGAAATTCGTCAGGTTGTTCTGGATCCTGGCGGCATCCTTGTTGAAGTCCCGAACCTCGTATCCGAGGTAGCCATTGAAGGTGGCCACGAAGTTCATGTTGAAACGCAGGTAGGCATCCGACTGGACAAGCGTCTCGTGGTTGTCCGGGCTGGAAGGGGAACTAAGGCCAGGACCAAAGAGGGCCGTCGCGGTGTAGTCCTCCGACTTGCTGGTGTTGTTCAGAAGGATCACCTTGTATCCAGAGGTCAGCCAGGCTCGATCTGAGAAGGAATAGCGGACATGGAGCCCCGTGCTCAGGCCAAAGCCCGTGCCCTTCCCCTTCATGTGCAAGGAGCCGGGATCCGGTGTCCCCGCAGCATTGAGTTGCTGGTAGGTGCGTTCATCACTCTGTTGGCTGTAGCGGAGCCCAGCACTGAGGGCGAGGGATGCCTTTTCGCCTTTCACGAAGGCATGCTTCCAATCCAGATCAATGAGCGTGGCCTTCAATTCCCGCGATCCAGCAAGGCCCGCATCCGCCACGCCAAACGGGAAGTTCCCAAGGACAACCCCGTTGGCTGCGTCCATGACGGTCTTGGAAGTCTTCTTCTTGGTCGTGAAATAAGTCAGGCTCCATTCGTCATCCCCCTTCACCCACGCCAGGTCCAGGGAGAGCGGGCTTTGGGTCGGCTGGTCGAAGTTGACCGTTTCCCCACCGAATGGATCAGGGTTGTAGGTGCTGGCCACCTTGGCCTCTGGGCCCGTCGTCTTCATGGATCCGAGTTGCACGCCGACGCGGAACCCATCCTGGGCGAAGGCGGGGAGGGCGAGGCCCACCACGAGGGCAGTGGTAAGGAAGGAGCGGGGGTTCATGGGGGCCTCCGAGATGCCGCTTCGCGGCGAAGGGTTGAGGGACGGAATCGTGGATTCACTTATGCCCCTGGTGCGCGACATTTCAAGGACCGGCAAATCAAAAGGGGGCCGAAGCCCCCTTGAGAACCAGGATCGTGATTGGCCTAGAAGGTGTAGCTGAGGCCCAGCGTGAAGCCGGAGAGGCCGAAGCCGGAGGTGGTGGGCAAGCCAACTCCGGTATAGACATTGCTCACCCGAGCCGCATCCTTGTTGAAGTCCCGCACTTCATAGCCGAGATAGCCATTGAAGTTGCTCACGAAGTTCATATTGAAACGGAGGTAGGCGTCCGTCTGAAGGAGGGACTGGTGGGAGTCGTCGTTCATGAATGTAGTGACGGGGCCGCCCGTTGCGATGGAATAATCGTCGGTCTTGTTGGTGTTGTTGATGAGAGCCGCAGCAAAGCCAGTGGTAAGCCACATGCGATCGGAGAAGGTCACCTTGCCGTGCAGCCCGCTCACGAGGCCAAACCCGGTGCCCTCTCCCTTCACATGGGAGTAAATCCCAGTAGGGTTGCTGGCAGCATCGAGCTGCTGGTAGTTCAGCTCGTCGGTGACCTTGCTGTAGCGGAGCCCGGCGCTAAAGGCGAAAGAACCAGCATCTCCCTTGATGAGAGTCCGCTTCCAAGTGGCGTCAATGAGGGTGGCCTTGTATTCATTGCTGGCGGTCAAGCCTGCAGAGCTCGACGAGAAGATGATCCCGCCAAAAATAATGGGGCTGGCGGGATCCATGTAGCTGGTAGTCCCCTTCTTCTTGGTGCTGAAATAGGTGAGGCTGAACTCGTCATCACCCCTTACCCACGCCAAGTCCAAAGCCATGGGAGTCTGGGTCGGCTGATCAATGTACAGCGTGTTGATGCTGCTGGTGCTGGGGTTCTGGGTAAGGCCGAATTGAGTGGCCGGGCCCGTGGTCTTCATGGACCCAACCTGCACGCCGACGCGGAAGCCGTCCTGGGCGAAGGCGGGCAGGGCAAGACCCACCACGAGGGCGGACACGAGGAGGTTGCGCGTGTTCATCTGTTCTCCGGGAAAGCCCCATCGGGGGCAGGAAGGTTAATGAAACCTAGCCGAAAATCGCAGCATGAACAAGAATTTTCCGGCATGTGGTTGGACACCTAGCGCGTATATCAGCCAGAGTGCCTGCCTTATTCTTCCGCGCTCATGGGTTAGCCTTGAAGGCATGGCCGCCCTCGAACTCAGCTCCGTCACCAAGGTCTATGGCGACAAGGTCGCCGTGAAGGATCTTTCGCTCCGACTGGAGCCGGGAGACTTCCTGGGGCTGCTGGGCCGCAACGGCGCCGGCAAATCCACGACGCTGAAGATGGTGACGGGGCTGGTGCCGCCCTCCGCCGGGCGCATCGAGGTGCTGGGTCTCGCCCCGGACAGCGTGGAGGCCAAGCGCCAGGTGGGCGCGATGCCCGAGGATATGGCCTTGCTCGACATGCTCACGGGGCCGCAATACCTGCGCTTCGTCGGGCGCATGCACGGGCTCGCGGATGCCGAAATTGATCGCCGGGCGGCGGAACTCTTCGACAAGTTGGATCTGAAACCGGGGCCGCGCACCCTCATCGCGGACTACAGCTTCGGCATGAAGAAGAAGGTGAGTCTTTCCGCGGCGCTCCTCCACGGCCCGCGCATCGTCTTCCTGGACGAACCCTTCGAAGGCATTGACCCGGTGACGAGCCGCACCATCAAGGACATCCTCCTCGGCCTTCAAAAGCGGGGCGTGACGCTCGTGCTCACGAGCCACATCCTCGAAGTGGTGGAAAAGCTCTGCCCGCTCATCGCCATCCTGGACGACGGCCAACTGAAAGGCTTCGGCCCCTTGGACGAACTCAAGAAGGGTGGCGAAAGCCTGGAACAACTCTTCGTGGATCTCGTGGGCGGCCAGCAGGCGGGAGAGCTGTCGTGGCTGTAGGGGAACCACCGATGGATGGGGATGAACACCGATATCCGCACGATCCCTTAAGTGAGGCGGTGATTGGGGCGGCCTTCAAGGTGGCGAACGCCCTCGGGCCCGGGTTTCTCGAAAAGGTCTATGAGAACGCGTTGGCCCACGAGATTCGAAAGGCCCGTCTGGAAATTGAGCAGCAGGCCCGGATGAGCGTCCGATATGACGGAGTCGAAGTGGGCGACTACATCGCCGACCTCATCATCCAGCAAACCCTCATGATCGAACTCAAAGCCTGCAAAGCCCTGGATGACATCCATGTGGCGCAATGCCTGAATTATCTGAAGGCCACGGGCCTCCGCACCTGCCTTCTCATGAATTTCGGAACCCCCAAGATCCAACTCCGCCGGATTTCCCTATGAGCCCCTATCCGTGTTCATCGCCGTTCATCGGTGGTTCCCCTTTCCGGTGCCAATCGTGATCTCCCCCACCCGCGCGTTGCTCATCAGCCATTTCCAGACGGGGTGGAACCGGGCGCTCCGGGAGATGGGGCGCAATGGCGCGGTGGGCATGGTCATCGCGGCGGTGTCCATCGGCTTCTTCGCGCTCTTCCCCATGACGGCGGGGCTCGGCCTCGCCGGCTTCGCCCTGGGTCGCCACCTGGATCAAGCCTGGGCGCCTGCCGCCGTTGGCGCGATCTTCACGGCCATGGCGCTGGGGGGCGGCCTGCTCGGCGGCATCCTCGGCGGGGCGAAGACGCTGGACTGGGAACGGCTGCGGGGCTTCCCGCTCAAACGCATGGAGATTTTCGCCGCGGAGCTGGCGGCGGGAGTCGGCGACCTCCTCTCGCTGATGTTCACGGTGGCGATGGGTTCCTTCGCCCTGGGCCTCCTGATCGCCGTGCCGGCCCGCGCGATCTTTCTGGTGCTGCTCCTGGTCGCGTCGCTGCTCGTGCTGCTCTCGGTCCAACTGCTCGTGGGTGGTCTTGCCACGGCGCTGCTCCGCCATCTGAAGACCGCGCTCTTCGTCCTGTTGGGCCTGGTGTGGATCGGGTCCGTAGCCATGGGATCCTTCGGCCCGAAGCATTCCGCGCGCGCCAAGACCGAGGCCGCCCGTGTCCAGGTCGAGACGCCGGATGAAGCCAAGGTCCGGGCCCTCGTCCTGAAGCTCCAGGCCGCGGCCGCCGTGCTTCCCGCCACCCAAAGCGCCCTCGGCCTTCAGGATCCGAACCTGCTCCGAGCTTCGCTCCGCCAGCTTCCGATGCTCGCGCTCGCGGCCCTGCTCGCGTGGCTCGCGGCGCGACTGCTGTGGCGCGAAAGCATCCTCGACGGCCAGAGCCTCGTCGTCAGCGCGGGTCAGGCGAAGGTGTGGACCTTTGGCCGCCCGGCCCACGGCCTTGCGCGGCTTCAGTGGCGCACGCTCATGGGCAGCATGATCGGCCGCTTCGCCTTCCTCATTCCCGTCATCGCCGTGGTGCTCATCAAGGGCCCCATGGCGCGGGCGGGCGGAACGGCCTTCTGGGCGGTTCCAGGTGCTTTCGTCTACCTCGCCTTTGGTGCAGCGCAGTTGCTCTTCAACATCTTCGGCCTCGATCAGGGCGCAGTGAAGGGTCTGTTGTTGTTGCCCATCGCGCCGAAGGAGCTCCTCTACGGAAAGAGCCTCGGGTATGGGATCTTCATGGGCCTGCAAGGCGCGCTGCTGGCGTTGCTTATGGCGCTCTTCGGCGGGCGCGATCTCGCCGCCCAGATCCCGGCGGGCCTCCTGCTCTTCGCAGCCTGCGTGCTGGCGATGGGCACGGTGGGGCTCTGGAGTTCCATCGCCATGCCGCGCCCCCTCTCCCGAAAGCGCCTCAACAATTCGGGCATGCCCCTTCCGATGATCCTGCTCTCCATGGGCACGAGCCTGGGCTGCGCGGGACTCTTCGGCGGGATTTTCGCGCTGCTCGCCTGGCTCGCGCCCCTCTGGTTGCTGCCCGGGATGGCCCTCCTGGCGCTCGGAATGCTCTTTCTGTTCCGCGCAGGACTCACCTTCAGCGCGGGCTACCTCGGGAGGCAGCGCGAGCGTTTGGTGGAGCGTCTGGGATGAAGGACGCCTCGCTGCGCCTGGCGGCGGAGCTGGGCGGCACGCGGCTTTCCGGCGACGGCGGGCCCATCCTCCTCATCGAGCGCGTCCGGGCTCACGGATTGCCTTCCCTCGCGGTCCTGGGCCGAGCGCCTTCGCACTTCCGGGAAGCTCTCGCCGCTTGGGAAGGCGGGGACGCGGCGCTCAACCTCGCGCTGCTGATCGCGCTTCCCGAGACGGATGTGACGCGGGCTTTCGCCGCCCATCGCCGCCGCATCGGCGCGGTGAGCGCCGCGCTGGATGCCTCCCTGCCCTGGCTCGCGGACAGGCCCATGCTCGCCAAGCGCCTGCCCGGGCTGGCTGAAGAAGGACCTCCTGGACCCGCCTTCCTGGGCCCGCTGGAGGCCGCCGAACTTCACGCCTTCCTGCCGGACTGGGACGCGGCCCGCTTCGACGCGACCTTCCGCTCACCTGAGTCGCTCCTTTGGCCCGAGGCCGCCCGCCCCACCCGCGTGAAGGTCGAACCCCTGCGCCTTGCCGTGGGAAGTCCGCTACTGGACGCGCTCCGGGACGCGCTGCGCCGCGCCTTCGGCCATCCGATTCCACTCCTGCCCTTACCCGAAGATCCCTCCGGCCTTCACGCGCTGCGCGTTCTCTCCCCGGAGATCGCCGCCTTCCGGGGGCCCATGGAAGCCTGGGATCGCGCCCTTCACGCCCTCGCCCGTCTGCCCGCGCCCCCCCATTTCTGCGCGCGCTGCTAGCCTGCTGGGATGCCCGACCGCCTGCCCGACCGTATCGGCAAGTTCGAGATCCTCCGGCTCATCGGCCAGGGCGCCATGGGCGAGGTCTACCTCGCCAAGGACCGGGCCATCGGCCGGGAAGTCGCCCTCAAGGTCATCCGTCCCGCGCTGGCGGGACTCGATCCCGGCGGCGAGTTGCAGGCGCGGTTCCAACGGGAAGCGCGTTCGGCCGGTCTCCTCAATCACCCGAACATCGTCACCGTCTTCGAATTCGGCGAAGAGGAAGGACTCTTTTTCCTCGCCATGGAATATGTGCCGGGCGAAGACCTGGGCGCCCTGCTCGGCGACAAGGCGCTCACCCCGGCGGAGATCCTGGAGGCCATCGCCCAGGTCTGCGAAGGGCTCCAGCAAGCCCACAAGCATGGCATCCTCCACCGGGACATCAAGCCTTCCAATGTGATGGTGACGAGGGAGGACGGCACCCTTCGCGCCAAGCTCATGGACTTCGGCGTCGCCAAATCCACCGGCGCCACCGCGACGCAAACGGGCCAGGTCGTCGGCACCCTCGCCTACATGGCGCCGGAGTACCTGCGAAGCGGCGAGGCCAGCCCACTGACCGACCTCTTCTCCACCGGCGTCATGCTGCACGAAGCCCTGGCCGGAGAACGGCCCTTCGGCGGCTCCACCACCGGCGCGGTGGTCTACGGCATCATCAACGATCCGCCCAAGGCCTTGGAGGCGGCGCGCTTGAAAGGCGTGAGTCCCGCCCTCGCGGGTCTTTCGGCCCGCCTGTTGGAAAAGGACCCCACCCATCGCCGTCCCACCACCGCGGGCGAGCTCGCCAAGCTCCTGCGCTCCGGGAAGGACCCCGCGTGGCGGCCCACCGGCGAGGAAGAAGCCACCACCGCGCTTTCCCGGCAGAGCGCGAGCGCCCTCGCCGCGGAAGCTTCCGCCACCACCGCGGGACACCGCGCCGTCGGCGTGGAAATCACCGCGGGCCACGCTGCTGTGCGCCTTTCCCACCGCGCGCTGTGGATCGGCGCGGCGGCACTTCTGATCGCCGCCGGGGGCTTCTTCGGCTATCGAAAATGGAAAGCGACGCCCGTGGTTGTGGCGCCCTCCATGGCGAACATGCATGTGAACGATGTGGTCTTGTCGGAAGCCGCCGCCATCGCGATGAAGGGCCACCCGGAAGACGCGCTCAAGCTCGTGAACGCCGTGATCGCCGCGACGCCGCAGAATGTCCCCGTGGACCCGGATGCCTATGCGGTGAAGTTGGTCTGCCTCTACCAGAAGAACTGGATCCTCGGATTCGGCGCGGCGCTCACCGAGGCGCGCTTCCGGGGCGTCCACGCCAAGGATCTGCTCGCCAACGTCGCCTACAAGGACATGTTGGAGAAGGACAAGGTGAAGAAGAAGTTGCCTGAGAAGCTACGACAGCGCCTTCTCGACGGCCAGGACCTCGGAGGATGGGGCGAGTCAGCCCAGCCGCCCGGGAACGCGTCCTAGGGCTTCAGCTTCGTCAACAGACCGTCGAGCAGGAAGGCCGGCGCGATGAAGAGCGAGACGAGGTTCGCCATTAGGCTCGGGCGATTCTTCTCGAAGCGTCCATGACCGATGAACTGGGCGATCCAGGCGGCGGCGAAGATACCGGCGTGGGCCTGCCAGGGCAGGTGCCGCGCCGTCACGAGCATCGCCGCGCCGATGGGCACGGCGGCCAAGGCGAGCTTGAGGTCGTGCTGGGAGTAGAAGGCGATGAGTGCCGCGAGGCCCAGCTCGGGCCATCCAAATCGCGCACCGTAGATCAGGACATGGGGCGGGATCAGGCCCAAGAGGCCCATGGCGCTGAAGGCGATGAGCGGAATGCAGAGAATGTGGATCCAGTGGTTCACCGGATTCCGGTGATCCGCGGCGTACCAATCCAACCACCGCTGCATGCGTTCCGTGCGCGCGAAGAGCTTCACCCCTAGTCTCCGAAAGACACGAGCATCTTGGGCGGGAGATCGGCCGCGATCAAGCGCCATTCGTCCTTGCCCAGCTTGAATCGCACCGGCACCACGAGGCCCGGCGTGTAGCGCCAGAAAGTCGCGTAGCTCGTCTTCACCAGCGCGCGCGTGCCGTTGTGGTCCACCTTCCAGGCGGGCGGCGCGGGCGCCTTCACGGGCTTGGCCTCGACAGAAGGCGGAAGGACCTGGCCTTCCGGGCCTGTGTGGGTTAGGACGAAGAGCCTCACGGCCTCCCCATCCGCCACGCCCCGCTGATGGGGAATGGCGAGGAGGGCCGGATGACCGCCATCCACCAGGTCGAGGATGATGGGCGCGTGGCCTGGGGCCTCGAAGCGGAGGTGGCCCTGCACCTGCGCGCTCAGGGTCGCGCAGGCGAGGAGAAAGGCCGCGAGGAGCTTCACGCTACATGTTCAAGGCGCGGCCCTGGACGGCCCGGGCCGCCTCGGGGAAGACCTCGTTGAGCGTCGGGTGCGGGTACATGGTGGCGATGAGGGCCTCCACGGTCATCTCACCCGCCAGGAGCGCGACGCTGGACGCGACGAGCTCCGTGGCCTTCGGCCCGATGATGTGGATGCCGAGGATCTCGCCGTACTTCTTTTCGCTGACGATCTTGATGAAGCCATGGGGCTCGCCGACGATGTTGGCCTTCGCCATGGGCATGAAGGGGAAGGTGCCGGTCGCCACCTCGTAGCCCAGCTCCTTCGCCTTCTTCTCCGTGAGGCCGACGCTGCCCACTTCGGGATCGCAGTAGGTGCAGCCCGGTACCCGGTCGTAGGCGATGGGGTGCGGATGCGCGTCCTTACCCAGCGCCTGCGCCGCGTGTTCCACCGCGACGATGCCTTCGTCGCTGGCCACATGGGCGAGCATGGGTGTCTTCACGATGTCGCCGATGGCGTAGAGGCCCGGCTCGGCGCTCTGTAGGTATTTGTCCACGCCGACGAAGCCCTTGTCCACGACGGCCTTGGTGCTTTCCAGCCCGAGGGCCGCAGTGACGGGGCCGCGACCGACGGCGATGAGCACATGACTCGCTTCGATGGCTCCGGGCTTCGCGCCTTCCAGGTGGCAGACGACCTTGTCCGCAGCGCGATCCAGCTTCGCGATCTTCGTCTTGGTGCGGATGTCCATCTTGTAGGTCTTCGCGAGGATCTTCTCCAGCTCAAGGCCGATGGCCTCGTCCTCGACCGGAAGCAACTGATCCATGAGCTCCACGAGCGTCACCTTGGACCCGAGCCGCGCGAAGACCGACGCGAACTCCACGCCGATGGCGCCGCCGCCGAGGATGACGAGGTGGCTCGGCAGCTCGGTCATGTCCAACAGGTGGTCGGAGTTCAGGACGCGCTTGCCGTCGCTTTCCAGGCCCGGCAGCTCGCGGGGCACGGAGCCGGTGGCGAGGATGATCTTCTTCGCGGTGTGGACTTCCGTCGTCTCGCCCTTCACCTCCACGCGACCGCCGCCCAGCAGCTTGCCGGTGCCTTTGAGCACCTGGACCTTGTTCTTCTTCATCAGGTATTCGATGCCCTTGCCGTTCTTCAGGACGATGCGGTTCTTGCGCTTGACGATGGCATCCAGATTCGCGCGCAGACCCTTCGGATCCACGCCGTCAATGCCGTACTCGGCCGCATCCTGCATCTGCTCGAAGCGGTGGGCGCTTTCCAGCCAAGTCTTGGCGGGAATGCAGCCCCGGCGCAGGCAGGTGCCGCCGAGGCCCGCCGGATCCTTCTCCACGATCGCCGCCGACAACCCGAGCTGCCCCGCGCGCACGGCCGCGATGTAGCCGCCGGGTCCGGAACCGATGACGAGAAGATCAAAGTTGGCCATGGGAAGCTCCGCTCGAAGCTTCCATCTTCCCATATTGCGCCGGAAGGTTCAGGCCCTAGGCGTAGACCAGGGCCGACCGGGCGGCGCTGCGGGCGGCCTTCCACTCGATCCAGGCTTCCTTCAACTGCTCGCGGTGATGGGCGAGGACGGCCTGCCATTCGGCGCGGGCCTGGCGCCAGGCTTCGGCGCGCTCTTCTTTCCGCGCTTGGCGGGCGAGGCCCTTGGCCTTCCACTCGGCGCGCCAGGCGGCACGCTTGGCTTTCAGCCCGACGCGGCATTCGTGGAGCGCCGCCATCGCCAGATCCAACTGGAGCCGCGCGTGGGCGAGGCGCTCCTTCAACGGGTGGGCGAGGGCGGGCTCGTGGCGATCCAGGCGCTGATCCAGCTTCAGCGCTTCCATCTCCAGCCTCGCGCGCTCGATGGCGGCGGCGGGGACGCGGCGGAAGCCGTGGACGAGTCCCGTCCAGCGCAGGCCGTTGAGGATCCACTTGGTGCTGTCCCAGTGGTACCATCGGTGGCCGTTGCGGTAGTCCCACTGCCAGGTGTGGTGGAAGTTGTGGTAGCCCTCGCCGTAGGTCAGGGGCGCGAGCACCCAGTTGTCCCGGGCGCTGCTGGCCTCGCTGTAGGGGCGCGTACCGAACACATGGGCGGCGGAATTGATGAGGAAAGTCGTGTGGTGGGTAAGCACGATGCGAAGCAGCACCGCGATGATGGCGAAGCCCCAGAAGTCGCCCAGCGCGAGGCCGATCCAGAGCGGGATGGAGGCCACGACCGCGCCGATGAGGAAGTGGTGGCGGTGCTGCCAGCGGATCAACGGGTCCTGTTCCAGATCCGCCACCCCGGAGAGGGGAAGCGCCTTTTCCTCCATCACCCAGGTCCAGTGGGCGTACCAGAAGCCCTTGCCGATGGCGTAGGGATCCTTCGCCTCGTCATCCACATGGTGATGGTGGACGCGGTGATCGGAAGCCCACTTGAGGGCGGAGTTCTCGAAGGAGGCCGACCCGAAGGCCAGGAGCAGGAAGCGCACGGGCCAACTGGCCTTGAAGGCGCGATGGGAGAAGAGGCGATGGTAGCCCGCGCTGATGGCCGTGCCGATGGCGAAGACCATGACGAGGCAGGTGATCCATTCCGCGAGGCGGAAGCCGTTGAAGGCGAGGTGCAGGGGCACCGCGATCGCGGCGGCGGCGAGGGTTCCGGTGAGGAACAGGGTGTTGAGCAGATTCCAGCGGCGTCGCGGAGTCGCGTTCATCCATCCTCCGGGGCCTTCGGCCCGATCAATTAGTTTACCGGGGGTCGTCCTGCCTGTCCGTTTCTTCATCCTGCCGATTTCCTCCCATTGGGCTCGGGAGATGGGGCCAGAAGCTCTGCTCGTGCAGGAAGGCGAAGGTCAGCGTGGCGCTGGCGACCATGAGGGTGATGACCGCCCAGGGCACGGGATCTTCGCCGAGCAAGGGCACACAGCTTCGAACGATGAGCGCGAGGCCCGACAAGAACGCGAGCCATCCCCCGGCGCGCTTGCGTAGGGCCAGCAGCGGCGTCGCAAGAATCAAGAGTCCCCAGCCCCAGACATAAAGGAAGAGCCGATCCCAGGATTCGGCACCTTCACGAGGGAAGGCCTTGAGCGCCGTCAAGCGCTCGGCGACGAGCAGGATGAGGAGCATCCAATGCCAGGCACCAGGACGAAGGCCGGGCGCGGTGATGGAGGTGTCCACCGGATCCGCCACCGGGGGCGCGAGGTGGGCGGGCACCGCTTGGCCGCAGCCGGGGCAGAAGCGGGCCGAGGGGGGAAGATCGTGGAGGCAATGCTCGCAGCGCATCCCCCCAGTATCGCCCCGGAGCGGCCCCGTGGGAGACTGGCGCTTTCGGGACCGACATGGCCGCTCGCAAGCCCCTGTGGCGCTCCAGCACCGCGTGGATCTTCGCCGGACTCATCCTCGGCGTGGTCTTCGGCGGGTTCTTCCCGAAGGATCTGCACCCGGTCGCCTACCAGCTCTTCCACTTTCTCGGCGCGGCCTTCATCGCGCTCATCAAGAGCCTCATCGTCCCGCTGATCTTCAGCACGCTCGTC